>NZ_JBMNUP010000041.1:0-13140 GCF_050946325.1 Agathobaculum sp.
GGCCGCCGCCGAAGGAGTCGCCGCCGCCGACGCGGTCGATGATGTGCAGCGCATACTTCTTGGAGAAGCAGTACTCGCCGGAAGCCACGTCATACAGCATGGCAGACCAGCCGTTGTCAAACGCGGAGTGAGACTCGCGCAGGGTGATGGCAACCTTCTCAAAGCCGAACTTGTCAGCCAGCTGCTTGGCAACCGACTTGTAGCCTTCGCGGTTGATTTCGCCTGCGTAGATATCGGTAGCCTCGGCCTCGATGCCGAATACGTCCTTGGCGTCCTCCTCGTTGGAGATGCACACGTCAACATACTGGCACAGGTCGGTCATGGCAGCGCGGGCTTCCTCGCGGGTCCACAGCTTGCCGCGGTAGTTAAGGTCGCAGGAGATCTTAACGCCGTGCGCCTTGGCAGCCTTGCAGGCCTCGCGGCAGATTTCTACCACGTTGGCGCCCAGAGCGGGGGTGATGCCGGTGAAGTGGAACCAGTCCACGCCTTCAAAAATCTTGTTCCAGTCAAAGTCAGCGGTGGTCGCTTCCTGAATGGCGGAGTGCGCACGGTCATAAATGCAGACCGAGCCGCGCTGGGAAGCGCCCTTCTCGTTGTAGTAGATGCCGACACGGTCGCCGCCGCGGGTGATCATGCTGGTATCTACGCCGTAGCGGCGCAGCGAGTTGACAGCAGCCTGGCCGATGGCATGTGCCGGCAGCTTGGTGACGAAAGCGGCGTCCATGCCGTAGTTGGCAAGCGAAACAGCCACATTGGCCTCGCCGCCGCCAAAGGTGAATTCCAGGTGGTCAGCCTGTACGAAACGCTCATAGTTGTACGGCTGCAAACGGACCATCAGTTCGCCGAAAGTTACGATTTTCATGTTTTTTCCTCCGATATCAATTTTTGATTACTTCTTGCACAGCAGATGCACGGCAAAGCCGCCGAATTCACCGGACAGGTAGATGAATTTCATCGTACCGTCCTCATTATACTTGGCGGTTTCCTCGGCAAAGGTAAAGCCTTTGGCTTCCAGTTCAGCCTTGGCTGCGGCCACGTCAGGCGTGCCGAGGGCGATATGACCGTGCGTGCCGCGGTACGGGGGCTTCATAACCTCGATGAGGGTGCCGGCGAAGACCGAGGAGTTGCCCGGCTTTACTTCAAGGCCGAAGGCCAGCCCAAACAGCTGGGCGGTCTTGAGCGCTTCCTCAGGGTCGGCGGCGTTGAGACCGATGTGGACGAGCGAATACTCAGCCATTGCGGGCCTCCTTGACGATTTCAACAGACTTCTTGCACAGGTCGGTGATTTCGTCCCACTTGCCGTTTTCGATCAGGTCAGCGGTAACCATATAGGAGCCGCCGCAGGCAGCGATAACGGAGTTTTTGGCGTAATCGGCCAGGTTCTTCAGGCTGATGCCGCCGGTCGGCATAACCTTGAACATCGGGAACGGTGCGTTCATCGCCTTGATCTTGGCGATGCCGCCGGACTGCTCGGCAGGGAAGAACTTGAGCACTTCCAGACCAAGCTTGTACGCGGTGTGATAATCGGTCGGGGTGGTGCAGCCGGGGAAGATGGCGATGCCAACCTTCTGGCAGTACTTGACGATTTCGGGGTCCATGCCGGGGGTAACGATAAACTGCGCGCCTGCGGCCATTGCCTCGTCCACCTGCTCGATGGTCAGCACGGTGCCTGCGCCAACCAGCATTTCAGGGCAGTTGTCATGCATCAGCTTGATGGCCTTGGCAGCGCCTGCTGCGCGGAAGGTGACCTCTGCAACCGGTACGCCGCCGGCAATCAGCGCCTTGGCCAGCGGAATTGCGTCGCGCTCGGGGTTGGTGAGCTTGATGACCGGCACAACGCCGATGGACTGTACTTTCTTCTCAATTTCATTCATAGCGTTCTTCCTCCGTGTTTCATAATGTGGAATGACGTTTCACGAATTTACTTACTGATTTTATTATAAAACTTTACCGTCAGAATGCAAGACTTTTCTGAAAACAATCTGTGCAAATTTTATATTGAAATTTTGGTTAAAATCCATTAAAATGAAACAAAGTTTTACAATGCGAAACGAAGGAGGGCGGTTTATGGCGGAATCTGCATCGGTGCAGTCGCTGGACAGGGCGTTTGACCTGCTGGAAACGCTGTGCCGCAGCCGAAACGGCATGACAATCGGTGCGCTGTCGGCTGAAACCGGTCTGCATAAAAGCACGGTACACCGCTTGCTGGCCAGTATGTGCGCGCGGGGCTATGTGCAGCGCGATGCGGCGACCAGCGTCTACCGCGCGGGCATGCGGCTGTGCGAACTGGGCAGCTATATTATGGAAAACATGGACGTGATTGAGCGCGCGCGGGCGCCGATGGAACGTTTGGGGCACGAAACCGGTGAAACGGTTCACCTGGTTATGCGGGAGGAAAAGGATATTGTTTATATCCACAAAGTGGAAAGCGTCAGCGGCGCAATCCGCATGTTCTCGCGCATCGGCATGCGCCGGCCGCTGTACTGCACCGGCGTGGGCAAGGCCATTTTAGCCACCTGGCAGGACAGCGAGGTGCACACGCTGTGGCGGGCGAGCGACGTGCATTTGTGGACGCCGTACACCATTGTGACGGAAGAAGCGTTCTTTCAGGAACTGGAACAGGTTCGCCGCGTGGGCTACGCGCTGGATAATGAAGAAAATGAGCTGGGGGTGCGCTGCATTGCCGCAGCGATTCCGGATTACAGCGGCAGAGCGACGTATGCGCTTTCTGTTTCGGCGCCGCTCACGCGCATGACGGACGAGCGTATCGCCGCGCTGCGCGAGCCGGTGCTGGCTGCGCGCAATGAAATCGCGGCGCTGCTGGGCGGCGGCGCGTGCCGCGCATGACGCCATGGCAGAAACGATAACGCTGCCGCATGGCAGACTGACCTGCTGGGGCGGCGCGGGAGCGCTGCCCGGGCCCGCGCTCATTCTGTGTCCGGGCGGCGGGTATGAATTTTGCGCCATCCGCGAAGGCGCGCCGGTGGCGCGTGCGTTTGCACGCACGGGAATCGTGTCTTTTGTGCTGGAATATGACTGCGCGCCTGTGCCGCTTGGCAAAATGCCGCTGCACACGCTGGCGGAGGCAGTTGCCTGGGTGCGGCAGAACGCCGGCCGGTTGGGAGTGGATGCGGACCGCATTGCCGTCGGCGGTTTTTCGGCCGGCGCGCATCTGGCGGGGACGCTGGGCGCTGTGTGGCGCCGTGCGGAATGGTTTCCGGAGAACAGTGTGCCCGCATTGCGCCGTCCCAATGCGCTGGTTTTGTGTTATCCTGTGGTGAGTGCAGGGGAATATGCCCATCGCGGCAGTTTTGAGCGGCTGGCCGGTTCGGAGCGATGCGGGCAGCAGGCATTTTCGCTGGAAAGACTGGTGGATGCAGACACGCCGCCTGCTTTTCTGTGGCACACGCTGGATGACGCGACCGTTCCGGTGGAAAATACGCTGCTGCTGGAAGCGGCTCTGCGCCGCGCCGGTGTGCCGCATGAGCTGCACCTGTTTCCGCATGGCGTACACGGGCTGGCGCTGGCGGATTTTGAAACCTATGACCCTGCGCGCGGGCGGCGGCCCGACCGGCATGTGGCGCGCTGGCAGGCGCTGTGCGCTGAATGGCTCAAGGAGCTGTGAAAAGAAAAGAGTGGGAAAAGGCCTTCTGAAAAGGAGGCCTTTTTCTTATGAAAAAAATAAAATTAAAGTTTATACTAAAGGCGCAAAGAAGGAAGTGAAAATATGGCGATAGAAATTGTACCGGCGTGGATGGCGCAGCTGGAGGAAGAGGACATTGCGTTTATCAAGCGGTTTATCCTGGCGTCGGGCTCACTCAAGCAGGTGGCGGGGGAGTACGGCGTGACCTATCCGACCGTGCGCCTGCGGCTGGATCGTCTGATTCAGAAAATTGAGATTGGCGAGCGGGCGGATGAAGAGCCGTACATCGCGCTGATTAAGCGCCTGGCCGTCAATGACAAACTGGATTTTGATACGGCTAAGCTGCTGATAAACGAATATAAAAAACAGAAAAAGGGAGGGATTTCCATATGAAATTTTACGGGATGTCGATTGCCGTCACATTACTCAATACGCTGCTGCTGGCCGCGCTTTTGGTCGGCGTCATCGCACTGGAGGTCTGGCTTGCAAGGCGCAAAAGCCGGTGGCCCGGCCTGATACTGCCGATACTGAGCTTTGTGCTGTCGCTGTTTATGGTGCTGGGGGTTGCAGGCTATTCTGGAGGCGGCGCGAACGCTGTGATGCAGTCGGTGAACGAGCAGACGGGCGAAGTGACCTGGCAGGAGCAGCCTGCCCAACCGGCGCAGAAATGGACATGGAATGATACGGCGCAGGTTGGGATGGTTCTGCTGGTTGGTAATATTCCGACTTTTGTGCTGCTGGGCGCATACGGCATAGGCAGAGAAAAGCTCCGCCGCGAAAAACTGCTGAACAGAATGCATATTCAGGATTTATAAGGGCAATTGCTTCCGCGCGCAGCCTGCGGAAAACCGATTGGAAGATAAAAAATTCCCGCCGTTTCGGACAGACGCATCCAAAACGGCGGGATTTCTGTTTTCAGGCAAAAACCTTGCGGCAGGCAAGGGACAGATAAACGCGGACAGCCAGCGTCATTTCTCTGGCGGCCACAGTTTTGTCGCACAGCGTTACAATCCAGGCAATGCGGGTGCGGGGCATCGGGCTGAGCGGAAACATATGCCGCGCGATGGCCTCGCATTCACGCTCGGTTAAACCGAAGCAGGCGCGGGCGCGTTCTGCCGCAATGCTGCCGTGGACGAAGCCGTGCATGTGCAGCAGGCGTTTCAGTCCGGAGTAGCGGCGCAAAAAGCGGCGAAAAGCGGCGCTGCGCCAGTCGTATTCAAAAAAATCATGCAGCAGAGCCGCACGCACAACAGAGACGGTCTCTTCCACGGACAGACGCATCCGACGGGAGAGGGCGTACGCCGCTTTGGCTACGGCGACCGAATGGTCATATACCGAGTTTTGCGGCCCATGGTGCACAAGCATGCGAAGCTGCTGGAAGCGCGGGTGCGACAGGATATCCCCTGCAAGCTGTTCGATTTCAGCGCCCACCGGCGTCCCCCCTTTCCTTGGTCTGTTTTCATTGTATGCCAGACGGCACAGAAAAACAAGAGGCAATTTGTAACATTTTTTATCCGGCCTTTTGTTCAGGCGGCATGGCGGATTGGCGGCGATAAAGCAGCAGCGCCACGGCAAATCCAACGGCCTCCGCCAGCGGGAAGGCAAACCAGACCGCCGGCAGGCTGACGCGGGCAAGCAGCATAACAGCAGGCAATACCACAATAAATTGCCGCACCAGCGCCACGGCGAGCGAGGCTCCGCTGCGGCCCAGTCCCTGCATGCAGCCGCACAGCGCAACCGAAACGCCGGCAAGGCAGAAGGAAATGGCGATGATGCGAATGGCCGGCACGCCGATGGCAAGCATCTCGTCGGACGCGTTGAACAGCCGCAGCAGCGGCACAGGGGCCAGCTCAAACAGCAGCGTACCGGCCGCCATGATGCCCAGGGAAAGCAGCAGCGCACTGCGGGTGATGCGGTGAATACGGTCGTGCCGCTGCGCGCCGTAATTGTAGCCGATCATCGGGATAAGCGCGTTGTTCAGACCGTAAATGGGCATATAAAGAAAGTTTTGCAGCTTGTAATACACGCCGTAAAAGCTGACGGCCGTCTGGGAAAACGGCATCAGCACACGGTTCATGCACACGGTCAGCAGGCTGAGCAGCGACTGCTGCACCGCGGCGGGCAGGCCGATGCGGATGATGCCGCGGAGAATGGCGCCGTTTGGACGGAAGCCGCGCAGGCGCAGGTTAACATCGTGGTTGAAGCGGATGTTAATCCAGAAACCGATGAGCATGGCGATAATCTGCGCCAGCACAGTGGCAAGCGCCGCGCCCGTTGTGCCCAGACGCGGAAACGGACCGATGCCGAAAATGAGCAGCGGGTCAAGAATGCAGTTCAGCACGGCGCCGATGAGCTGCGTAATCATATGGTACACCGTGTTGCCGGTGGCCTGCATGAAGCGTTCTGCCACAAACAGCAGAAACACGCCGCAGGAAGCGGTGGTGACGACGGTGACATAGCTGGTGCCCATTTCCACTACGGTGGCAACATCGGTGAAGGACGCGATAAAGCGGCGGCCGAACAGCAGACCAAGCGCAGCAAACACGATCCATAGACAGATAGAGAGAAAAATACCGTTCATTGCGACGGCGTCGGCTTCCTCCTGCCGTTTCTGCCCAAGGCTGCGGGAGAGCAGCACGTTGATGCCCACGCCCATACCGATGGCGCATGCAATCATCAAAAGCTGCACCGGAAAGGCGAGAGAAACTGCGGTAAGCGCATCTTCGCTGATGCGGGCGACAAAGGCGCTGTCCACAATGTTGTACAGCGCCTGTACCAGCATGGACAGCATGATGGGCAGCGACATGGTAACGACCAGTCTGCCCTCGGGCATAGAGCCCATTTTGTTTTCGGATACCTGACTCACAAACACATCGCTCCTGTTTCTGATGAATCGTTTTTCGCGCGGGGCGATTACGGCGCAGGGGGGATATCCAGCACCATCTGGCCGTAGTCAAGGTCAGAAAAACCCAGCCTGCGGTAGAGCGCTGCGGCGCGGGGGTTGTCCTCCGTCACTTCCAGACGGAAGCGCGTCGCGGCGGGGTAACGTGCCCGCACCGCGGCGATGAGTTTGCTGCCCACGCCCATGCTGCGCGCGGACTCTTCCACCATCAGTTCTTCCAGCCAGACGCACAGGCCGCCGCCTTCGTTGGACCAGGTAAGCGCAAGCAGGCAGTAGCCCAGCGGCGCGCCGGCATCGTCTTCCGCGATCAGACAGTCGGCATAGGGCGTTCCCTGCATGAGCAGATCGAAGGTGCGCTCGGCGTACTGGGGCGGGATGGCGTGGCAAACGGCGGGGGAATGATAAAACGCCTGTACGCTCTGGAGAAAATATGTGCGGTCACCAGACCCGATGGGACGGATTTGCATGATGTTATACGACTCCTTTTTGTCAAAGTTATCAAATAGGGACGGCGTAATACCGTCCCCATGCTGGCTGCGTAAAAGGATAATTCAGATTTGGGCGAGCGCCTGATCGAGATCCGCAAGGATATCTTCGACGTTTTCCAGACCGACCGACAGACGCACCAGACCGGGCTGGATGCCGGCGGCAACCAGCTGCTCGTCGGTGAGCTGGCGGTGGGTTTCGCTGGCCGGATGCAGTACGCAGGTGCGGATATCCGCAACGTGTACTTCGTTGCAGGCGAGGCGCAGGCTGTCCATGAATTTCATGGCGGGCGCGCGGCCGCCCTTGATGTCAATGCTCATCACGCCCGAGGCGCCGAGCGGCAGGTACTTGCGCGCGCGGTCGTAGTGCTCGTTGCCGGGCAGACCGGGGTAGCGGACGGAGGCAATCTTGTCCGACGCTTCAAGGTGCTTTGCCACCGTCAGTGCGTTTTCGCAATACTGCTTCATGCGCACGGGCAGGGTTTCCAGCCCGAGATTGAGCAGGAATGCCGAATGTGCGGCCGGATAGCAGCCGAAATCGCGCATGAGCTGCATGCGCGCCTTGATGATGTATGCCATCGCGCCGAAGTCACGGGTGTAGGTAACGCCGTGGTAGCTTTCGTCCGGCTCGGTGAAATCCGGGAATTTGCCGGAAGCCGCCCAGTCGAACTTGCCGCCGTCCACAATGACGCCGCCGCCCTGCACGGCGTGGCCGTCCATGTACTTGGTGGTCGAGTGGATGACGATATCCGCGCCGAACTCGATCGGACGGCACAGGATCGGGGTTGCAAAGGTGTTGTCGATAATCAGCGGCACGCCGTTTTTGTGCGCGATGTCCGCCCACTTTTCGATGTCAAACACGGTGAGTGCCGGATTGGCGAGCGTTTCACCGAATACGGCCTTGGTGTTGGGTTTAAAGAGCTTCTGAATCTCGGCTTCATCGGCTTCCGCATCCGCCCAGATGCACTCAATGCCGAGCTTTTTGAGCGTGACGCCGAACAGGTTGATCGTGCCGCCGTAGATGGTGGAGGCAGCGATAAAGCTGTCACCCGCAGAGCACAGGTTGAGGATGGAGAGCAGGGAAGCGGCCTGCCCCGAGGAGGTCAGCATCGCGCCCACGCCGCCTTCCAGCGCGGCGATTTTTTTCTCAACCGCGTCGCAGGTAGGGTTGGCGAAGCGGGAGTACATGAATTCGGTCGGCATATCGAACAGACCGGCGATATGCGCGGTCGAATCGAAGCGGTAAGTGGTGGACTGTACGATGGGCATGACGCCGGGACCGCCGTTTTCCGGTTTATATCCCTCGTGCAGACATTGTGTTTCAATTTTCACGGTAGTTCTTCGCTCCTTTGACGATAGATTGTCAATATGACATATTTTATCATGCGGCAAACAAGGGGTCAAGGTTTATCGCCTTTTTTCGCATCGGCAGGCGCAATGCGGCGGATTTTTCGTAGACTTTGGCAAAAGGCTTTGCTATAATATTAAAATATAGGAATCTTGCGATCTGCATGGAGGAAGAAAAAACCATGACTGATGAAAAAATCGCGCGGATCAACGCGCTTGCCAAAAAAGCAAAGGCCGAGGGCTTGACAGAAGCGGAAAAGGCAGAGCAGAAAAAACTGCGTGAACAATATATTGCCGGTTTTCGTGACAGCCTGAAAAATCAGCTGAACAATACAGTGGTTGTCAATCCGGACGGGACGTCCTATCGCCTGCGGCAGAAAAGGGACGGGAATTGATTTGCCTGCCGGCGCATGCCGCGCGCGCCATTGCGCGTCTGGAGCATGCAGGATATGAGACATGGGCGGTCGGCGGCTGCGTGCGGGATGGCCTGATGGGCCGCATGCCGCATGACTGGGATTTGTGCAGCGCGGCGCGCCCAGAGCAGATGAAAAGCGTATTTGCGGATGAGCGGGTGCTGGATGTTGGCCTGCGGCATGGAACATTGACTGTGCTGACGGATGACGGGCCGCTGGAAATCACCACCTTCCGCGCGGACGGCGGCTATTCGGATGGGCGGCATCCGGACAGTGTGCGGTTCGTCGGCAGCATAGAGGATGATTTGGCGCGGCGGGACTTTACCATCGGGGCCATGGCGTGGCATCCGCAGCGCGGCCTGTGCGACCCGTACGGCGGGCTGGATGATTTGCAGGACGGCATACTGCGCGCCGTCGGCGAGCCGGATGCACGTTTTCGGGAGGATGCGCTCCGTATCCTGCGGGGGGTGCGGTTTGCCGCGCAGCTTGGGTTTACCGTGGAGCCGCAGACGGCTGCCGCCATGCGGCGGCAGCAGGCGCTTCTGTCCCGCATTGCAGCCGAGCGGGTGCGTGAGGAACTGACCGGCATGCTGTGCGGAAGGTTTGTGCAGCGCGCGCTGCGCGATTATGCGGACGTGCTGTTCGCCGTGCTGCCGGAGCTGTGCCCAATGTACGGCTGCGCACAGCAAAATCCGCATCATCTGTATGATGTTTGGGAACATAGTCTGTATACGGTGGGGCAGGTTCCGGCGGAGCCCGTGCTGCGTTGGGCGGCGCTGCTGCATGACTGCGGAAAACCATGCTGCAAAACCGTGGATGCGTCTGCCGTCGGTCACTTTTACGGACATCCGGCGGCCGGCTGCGCATTGGCAGAGCAGCTGCTGCGCCGCCTTCGTTTTTCCAATGAGCAGGCAGCGCACATTCTGTTTCTGGTGGAGCAGCATGACCGGCCGCTGGGAGAGAATGATAAACTGCTGCGCCGCCAGCTGGCAAAGATGGGGGAAACGCGCTTTCGCTGGCTGCTTTCCCTCAAAAAAGGGGATGCGGTAGGACAGGGAACGCACCCTGCGTATATCGCGGAGCTGTGTGAAACAGAAGCGCGGCTGAACGCCGTGCTGGAAGAAGACGCCTGTCTCTCGCTCAAACAACTGGCGGTGGACGGCAGGGATATGATGACGCTCGGACTGCGCGGGCCCGCGGTGGGAGAAATGCTGCAGGCGCTGCTGGAAGCGGTGCTGGACCGGCAGACCGCGAACACGAGACAGGCGCTGCTGGAACTTGCCAAGACCCGAATGGAGGAACTGAAATGACGGCAAAAGAGCAATTTTTGCAGATATATAACAAGAATATTCACCGCGCAGGCGCAGAAAAACTGCTGGCATGGATGGAATCGACCGATTTTTTCACCGCGCCCGCCTCGACCCGCTTTCATGCGGCGTATGAGGGCGGCCTGCTTGACCATTCCCTTAACGTATACAATGTGCTGATTTCCAAGCATTACGACCCGGAAAAAGATGATTTGGAGAGCTTTACGCTGGTTTCGCTGCTGCATGACCTGTGCAAAGCCGGATTTTACGCCATTGAAATGCGCAACCGCAAAAATGAGCGCGGCGAGTGGGAGCGCGTGCCGTTTTATACGATTGACGACCGTTTTCCCTATGGGCACGGTGAAAAATCCGTATTTCTCATCGAGCGTTTCCTGCGCCTGAAAAACGAGGAGGCCGTTGCCATCCGCTGGCACATGGGCGGCTTTGATGACGCGGCCAAGGCAGGCTCGTTTGCCATTGCGCATGCCTATGAGAAATACCCGCTGGCGGTCAAGCTGCACCTGGCCGATCTGGAAGCGACGTATCTTCGCGAAAACAGGGGGGAATGATACGGTGAAGACAAGGGAATTTCGTCTTCGCACCGGACAAGAGGGCCTGTATGAAATTACGGAGATGGTCTGCGATGCCGTGCGGGAAAGCGGCGTAAAGTCAGGCATTGTGGTGGTATACTGCCCGCATTCGGACGCAGGCATCACAATTAACGAGAATGTGGATACGGCCCTCCGGCATGATCTGATGATGGGCCTGGACGCGGCCTTTCCGGACCGCGTGGAGTTTCAGCATCGGGAGAATAACGCGGTATGTCATCTGAAAAGCAGCTGCGTGGGAACAAGCTGCATGGTGCCGGTGGAGGATGGGCAGTTATTGCTCGGCATCTGGCAGGGCATCTTTTTCTGCGAGTTTGATAACCCGGGCAGACGGCCGGGCACAGACAAACGCCGGTTTTTGGTGAAAATAGTATCGGACGACTGTCTTTAAAAAAGAATGCGTCCCGCTTTCGGCGGGCGCATTTTTTTTGGAAAAACCGCTTGACAAAACGGTTAGCGTATGCTAACCTAAGTGTGCGTTAGCGAAGGCTAATCAAAGGCGAAAGCCGCTGACTCGCCCGCACGGAACGGGGCGAAGCAGCGTGCTGCCGACGCTCTGTTTTGCGCTGTCTGACTCCGTTGTGCGCTGTGGAGGCGGCTCTGAAAGAAGGGCCGTCTCCACAATGCAATGGATAAACGGCGGCACAGTGCCAAAGACTAAGCGGCAGGAGGTGCGTTTGGATCATGGAAATGACGCTGGATCGCCTGCTGGCGGCATATTGTTCGCCGACGCTTGCCGGCATCAAACCTGCAAGCCTGGTGTCATGCAATCGTGCGCTGTATCCGGACCTGGTGATGCGCCTGCATGCATATCGCAGCGGGCTGGCACCGCGGGGACTGCATTTTGAAATTGTCTGTGCCTGTCAGGACCGGCATCTGGTGCTGGTTTATCACCGCCCGCTGCTGGAACGCCGTCTGGCGGAACCGGATGTGCAGGACGCGCTGCGCCGGTTTGGCTATGCGGCAGAGCAGCCCCTGGAAGGGCTGCTGCAGCAGTTAAGGCGCCGGATGGCCCTGGCAGACGGCTTTCCGCATGAAGTCGGGCTGTTTCTCGGCTATCCGGTCGAGGATGTGCTGGGATTTATCCGCAACGCCGGACGGGGCTGCAAATTGTGCGGCTGCTGGAAGGTATACGGCGATGCGGAAGCTGCGGCTGCGCTGTTTGCGCGCCTGGCGCGGGTGTGCCGCGGGGTGCTGCGGCGCGTCGAGCGGGGCGAAACGCTGCTTGAAGTGTTTGCCGCGGCCTGAATGCGGGCCGGAAAAAAATTTTGCACATACCCGCCTGCGGGCGGTTATGTATATACGGTCATGCCCGCCGGAACAGGGCGGTTATGATACAATATCCTTTCTTGTCAGGTGCATTGCACCAAACTCTCATGAGCCCCCGGCTGGCGGAACACGGTCGGGGGCTTCCTCCAAGAAAAGTATGCAAATTAGCCGGCGCTAACCAAGGAAAATTGTAAAAATTGACAAACTTTATGTTAAGTGCTTGACAATGCGGGTTAGCAGTGGTAAACTGCATCTGCAAAAGAGGTTAGGTGATGCTAACCAAAGGAAATTCATACGCAGCTGACGCTGCGGAAAGAAGGAGAGGAGCGCTTATTATGCCGCTGACGATGATGAATACAGGGGAACAGACTACGATTAAGTGTATTCGCGGAAAAGACCAGACGAGGCAGTTTCTGAAAAATCTGGGATTTGTGGAAGGGGCGAGCGTGTCCGTTGTTTCCGCGATGGCGGGCAACCTGATTGTAACGGTAAAAGACGCGCGGATTGCGCTTTCGCAGTCCATGGCTGCGCGTATTATGGTGTAAAGGGGGAAAAGAAACGTGGAAAATTTGAAAAATGCCGCGCTCGGCTCTACGGTGCGCGTGTGCAAAATTGAAGGGGAAGGCGCGGTGCGCCGCCGTATTATGGATATGGGCATTACCCGCGGCGCGGAGATTTTTGTCCGCAAAGCGGCGCCGCTGGGCGACCCGATTGAGGTGACGGTGCGCGGTTATGAACTTTCGCTGCGCAAGGCTGACGCGGAAAAAATTCTGGTTGAGTAAAAATTTTTACATACAGGTTAGCTGGGACTAACTTCGGCTGACCAGAGAGAGGGGAAACATGATGTCAATTTGTTTGGCGCTTGCCGGCAACCCGAACTGCGGCAAGACCACGATGTTCAACAGCCTGACCGGCGCAACGCAGTACGTCGGCAACTGGCCGGGCGTTACCGTGGAAAAGAAAGAGGGCTGCTGGCGGGAAGACAGGGAAATCCGCATTATGGATTTGCCGGGCGTTTACTCGCTGTCGCCCTATACGCTGGAGGAAGTGGTTACGCGGGATTATCTGGTGAATGAGCGGCCGGACTGTATTATCAACCTGGTTGACGCCTCCAACATTGAGCGCAACCTGTACCTGACAACCCAGCTTACCGAGATGGGGATTCC
>NZ_JBMNUP010000042.1:0-13084 GCF_050946325.1 Agathobaculum sp.
ATTATAAGATTGCGGATGTAGCAGAAAACTTGCCGTTCAGCGTAACATATCAGAACAAAACGGTGCAGATCACAACGCCGGAACCTGAGCCGGAACCGGAACCCGAGCCGGAGTTTACGCCGGGCATATATCAGGTGAAGGTGAGCGATTGGCTGACCGTTCGTTCGGGCCCTGGGCGTACTTATACCGCTGTGGGCAAGCTTTCAAACGGAGATAAGATACCGGTGGACGGGATAACAGATGGCTGGGCGCATATTCTGGATGAAGACGGTACGGCCTCGCAGTACTGCAGCGCGGACTACCTGGTGCGGGTGGGGGATTATACCGGATCGGAGGGCAATGAGCCGGAACCTGCGCCGGAACCAGAACCGGAGCCGGAGCCGGAAGAGCCGCGCACCTCTCATCTGGACGGTAAGAAGATAGTGATTGTTGATGCAGGGCATGGCGGCAGCGATATTGGCGCCCATAACGAAGACATGTCGCTGGATGAGAAGCATATTAACCTGTATGTAGCGCAATATTTGCAGGAGTATTTGGAAAAGGCGGGCGTTACGGTTGTTATGGTACGGGATACGCTGGAACAGGGCAGCTCGCTTTCGCTGCGCGGCAGTGTGATGGAAAAGTATGCCAAATCTGCCGACCTGTTTTTCAGTATTCATCATAACGCCTCTGCTACAGGGGCGAGCGGAGCTGAGATATTGTCGCAGATTTCGGATAAAAAGGGCGGCCCAAGCAAGCTGCTTGCTGAAAATTTGCTGGAAGAGTACAGTAAGCTTGGCGTTTCGGTGCGCGGCATTGTATTCCGCGAAGGAAGTCAGGGGGACTATTATTATACGAACCGTGCGGCGGCGGCGCTGCAGATTCCTGCAGTAACCAGTGAGTTCTGCTTCATTGATAATGAGGAAGACCAGATGTTGATTGACAGCGAGGAAGATTGGCAGGCGGAAGCGGACGCGCAATGCAAAGCGATACTGCGCTATTTTGAACAGGTAGAGTATTAAAGGAGGAAAAAGGAAATTGACGGAGAGAATGGAACGTGCACAGAAATTGCACGACAGCGGCTATAATTGTGCGCAGGCGGTGGTTTGCGCTTATTGCGATGCATTTGGACTGGATGAACAGACTGCGTTTAAGATGGCTGAAGGTTTCGGCTTGGGAATGGGACTGAAGGAGGTGTGCGGTGCGCTGACAGGCGCGTTTATGCTTGCGGGGCAGAAAAACAGCGGAGGCTGTGAACGCGCGGGTGAGACAAAAGGCAAGACATATAAGATGACTAAGGCGCTGGCTGCTGCTTTTCAGGAGAAAAATGGGACATATCTGTGCCGCGAATTGAAAGGCATAGCGGACGGAAATGTTCGCCGGAGCTGTGCAGGCTGCATTGAAGATGCCTGCCAACTTGTGGAAGAGTTTTTGTGCAAATAAAACAACTGCCGCGGATGTCAACCCATCTGCGGCAAATTTTTTATCTTTCGTTCGACAAAATTTGACAAACATGAAAACGGGATTACTGTAAAATAAAACTTGCCTGTATGTTCAGAAGATCTGGTAAAGGGGGAAGGCACATGGTTCGGTATATCATAACAGAACGGGAAATTGCGGATGAAACACATTATGGCATTTCTGCTTATGGCGGAGAAAACGATGTGGACAGGCTGGAAGATATTGCGGTTTCCTATGCAGAGATACTGCGGTTGACAGCGCTGTTGCAAGAGAATGGCGTTGCCGTGGCGCACTTTCGAGACGTGATCGAGGACTATTTGGCACAGTGAAAAAAGGGTAGTGTAAAGGCCGGCGGAACTGTTTCCGCCGGCCTTTACACTTAAAAACGGAATACGACACCACAGACGGCGCCGAAGAGAATGAAAAGAATGGGGTGTACCTGCGGCAACTTTCGGATGCCAACCGTTATCAGCAGGAACAACAAAATAGCAGGCAGATTCAGCACGGCAAAGAGGCTGTTCAGGCCGGTCCACAAATCAATGTGCAGCAGGGAAGCTGCAAAAACCTCAGCCATTGCGCCAAAAATCAATCCGGCAGATGCGGGACGCAGGCCGTAAAAGGCATTTTGTACGAACGGAGAATCGCGGAATTTATTCAGTGCGCGGGAAACCAAAATGATGATCATGACCGACGGCAGTACGAGCGATGCGGTTGCGGTGAGGGCTCCTGCAATCCCGGCAGCCCGAAAGCCCGCATAAGTGGCGGTGTTCACGCCGATAGGACCGGGGGTGGATTCGGATACGGCGATCATATCGAGCAGATCGTTTGGCGTAAACCATGGATATTTGAGAGAGATAGCCTTCAAAAAAGGCAGCGTTGCCAGACCGCCGCCGATGGAAAACAGGCCGGTTTTGAAAAATTCCCAGAAAAGTTGTAAAAAAATCATGTGCGTTCTCCCCGAAACAAGCCGGAAAGGATTCCGACGGCTGCGGCCAAAACAATCATCAGCACAGGGGACAGCCCTACAACAGCAACAGCCAAAAAGGTAACCAGTAAAATGACGAACGTCAACCGGTCAACTACGCCCTTGCGCGCCATTTTCCAAACCGACTGCAGAACCAGTGCGCATACAGCAACACGGATGCCCGCAAAGGCGTGTTGAACCGCTGCCATATGGGAAAATTGCTGGATAAATGCTGCAATGGCGGTGATGATAATCAGCGAAGGGAAGACCACGCCGGTGGTTGCGCATATTGCGCCGGCAACTCTATGCATCTTGTAGCCAATGAAAGTTGCGGTGTTTACGGCAATGACGCCCGGGGTGCATTGACCGATGGCGTAATAGTCCATCAGCTCATCCTCGGTTGCCCAGCCTCGGGCATCCACAATTTCACGCTGCAAAATAGGCAGCATCGCATAACCGCCGCCAAAGGTGCATACGCCGACGCGTGCAAAGGTGAGAAACAGATCAAGATATGGATTCAAGCAGCAGGCACTCCTTTCGGTCAATAATCAGGTGATAAAGAGACGCATACCCATATGCGGAGCCGACAATAAACAGCCACAGGTCAAAAGCGGCCTGTGGCTGTTTTTGCTTTTAGCGCGTGGGAATGACCTCAAGCCAATACCCATCGGGGTCAGAAATAAAGTAGATGCCCATGGAAGGGTTTTCAAAACAGATGCAGCCCATTTCGGCGTGCTTGGCGTGCGCAGCCTCGTAATCATCCACCCGGAATGCCAAATGAAATTCGTTGTCCCCCAAGTTGTACGGACGATCCCAGTCGCGCAGCCAGGTCAGCTCAAGATTGTGCGCAGTCTGTCCATCGCTGAGATAAACGATAATAAAGCTGCCGTCTTCTGCATTGATACGGCGTGTTTCGGTCAAACCAAGCGCCTGCTGATAGAATTGAAGAGACTGCTCTAGGTTGCGTACGTTCAAGTTGTTGTGTGCAAAGGTAAACTGCATATTGCAAACCTCCGTTTCAGGATGAGGCTACTTTATCATATTCTGCGCAAAAACGCAACAGGCAGAGCGGTTTCTGGTTTTCATAAAAACGCGCTATGGTTTGGAAGATGAAGAATTTGCTGAAGAGATAAGACCTTTTCACGGAATACCCAGAAAAACAAGAGAAAATTTGTTTACATTGCCGTAGACAAATGATATAATTAACCTGTATATGTACGTCCGAAAGGGGGACGGGAAAGTGAAAAAAAAGGTTCAGAGTGCTTCGCAGCCAGGACAGAATCTGCTATTTATTCTTTTTCTGCTCTTTGCAGCGGGCGGCCTGTATTTTTCTCTGGCATACGGCTTGATCGGTCTTGCAGCCTGTGTGGCGCTGCGCCTGGTAACTGCGCGCGGAGAGAATGAACATGACCGGCAGGTGCAGGAACTGATGGACAATATCCGTGTAGACGGAGGAGAAGTGCGGCCGTCCATTGTCAAATCGCCGCTGCCAACGGTTGTTGCATTGGCAACGACGGGGGAGATTATTTGGGCGAATGATGCCTTTGAAGAGGCTGCTGGCAACATCGGTGCCGCCAAGCATATGCGGCTCGGCGAATTGGCGCCCACGTTTGAAACACGGTGGCTGATCGAGGGAAAAAGTCAATTCCCCGGTGAGCTGCGCATGGGACGGCACGCGTATCATGTGTATGGACGCATGATTCAGAGCGGCGCGGGGCAGATGATGATGCTGCATTTCATTGACTGCACCAGTTTTGTACAGCTTAGGGACGCGGCAGAGACCAAGCAGCCTGCACTGGCGATTATTGCGATTGACAATTACGAAGAATTGATGAAAAACGTCAACGATTCGGAAAAATCGGACATTCTGGCGGGCATTGACAAACGCCTGTCCATGTGGATGAAAGACAGCGGCGCAGTATTGCGCAAGTTTGACCGAGACAAGTATATTTTTATTTTGGAAAATGCGGAACTGGATAAACTGGCTGCGCGGAAGTTTTCCATTTTGCAGGAAGTGCGGGAAATTCTTAACCATGAAGGCGTTATCGCTACGCTTTCCATCGGTGTGGGACGAGACGGTGAAACGCTTGCGGAAAGCTATCAGTATGCCAGCCTTGCGGTGGACATGGCGCTTTCACGCGGCGGCGACCAGGCGGTCATCAAAAACCGTTACTCGTTTGAGTTTTACGGCGGACTGAGCGAAGAAGTGGAAAAGCGTACGAAGGTGAAAAGCCGCGTTGTATCCAATGCGCTTTCACAGTTGATACGAGACTCTTCCCAGGTGCTCGTTATGGGGCACCGCAACAGCGATATGGATGCGATTGGCGCGGCAGCCGGCATGGCTTGTGCGGCGCGTGTGAAGGGCAAACCGGTGCATATTGTGGTAGACCGTGAACATACCATGGCGGCCGAACTGATCGAACGGCTGGAAAAGCTTCCGGAATACAAGGATGTATTCATCAGCGCAGAGGACGCAATGATTATGTGCGATTACAATACGCTGCTGATCGTTGTGGATGTCAATCGGCCGGGCTATGTAGAAAGTCAGGCACTTCTGCAATCCATTAACAAGGTTGCGGTGGTGGACCATCATCGCCGCGCCGCAGACTATATTGAGAACGCGGTCGTGTCTCTGCATGAACCTTACGCATCCTCTGCTTCGGAGCTGGTTAGCGAATTGCTGCAATATCTGGTTCCGACCAGCGGCATACTCACGGGTGAGGCGGAGGCTATGCTTGCCGGCATTTATCTGGATACAAAAGGCTTTTCTACCCGTACCGGCGTGCGAACCTTTGAAGCGGCGGCCTATCTGCGCCGTGCCGGTGCTGAGGCAAGCGATGTGAAACGCTTCTTCCAGTCAAGCTTTGACCAGTATATGGAGCGGCAGAAAATCATTTCTTCTGCACGGAGCTGCGGCAAGGGCGTCATTTTTGCAATTACCGATGAGGAAATCGACCGTGTAGCAGCTGCGCAGGCCGCAGACGAGCTGCTTTCCATCATTGGCACACAGGCAAGCGTGGTTGCTTTCCGGAATGGAAAGGATATGGCGGTATCGGCCCGTGCAGCGGGGCAGGTGAACGTTCAATTGCTGATGGAGCGATTGGGCGGCGGCGGCAATCATTCGGCCGCAGGCGCACAGCTTCATAATACAACGCCGGCGCAGGCGGACCGCATGATTACAGAGGCGATAGCAGGCTACTTTGCAGATCGCGAAAGCGAAAATTAGATGGGTGAGCAATCCGTCGTTTCCGATAAAACAGCATTTTAAAAAAGGAGCAAAAGCAAATGAAAGTTATTTTAACTGCTGATGTAAAGGGCAAAGGAAAAAAAGGAGACCTGATTGAAGTCAGCGAAGGGTATGGCCGTAATTTTTTGCTGCCGCGCGGCTTGGCAGAAATCGCAACGGCCGATAATTTGAATGTCAAGCGTGCGCAGGACGAAGCGCATGCCCGCAAAGTTGCGCTGGAACAGCAGGCAGCGCGTGAAGCTGCGGAAAAACTCAAGGTCAGCCCTGTCAAGGTGCCGGCCAAGGGCGGTGCTGGCGGCCGGTTGTTCGGCGCTGTTACCTCCAAGGAAATTGCCGAGGAACTGAGCAAACAATATGGACTGAACGTGCCGAAGCAGAAGATCGTGCTGGAAGAGCCGATTAAAACTTTTGGCGTACACCGTGTAAAGGCAAAGCTGTATCAGGACATTGCCGGTGAAATTTTGGTGCAGGTGGTAGAGGCCTGACGGTTTCGAGGGAAACATATTGCTGCAATTGAGTGCATCTTGCCGCGCCGAAGGCGCGGCAAGATGCACGGACTGCGAAAAGTTCCGATATGTGAAACGCTTTCTGGTAAGAAGGTATAAAAAGCTGCGTACGCGCCGCGGCTTTTTATAAAGGCATCCGATTTGCGGATGATTTCTGAACGAATATCGCGCGTGTTTTCATTCTTCATTTTTAATTTTCCATTCGAAAGGCGGTGCGGTTTTGGATGAGCTTTTAACGCGGCAAGTACCGCAGGACCTGACAGCGGAACAGTCTCTTCTGGGCGCAATGCTGGTCGATCCGAACTGCATTCCGGAAGTAATCGAGCAGGTGCGCGCGGAAGACTTCTATGCGGATGAGAACAAGCGCATTTTTGAAACCATTTATTCGATGTTCAACGGTGCGCAGAAAATTGATGCGGTCACCGTGCTCGATATGCTGACCCGACTGGGCTATTATGATGAAGCGGGTGGCCGCGCATACCTGATGCAGCTGATGGAAATTACGCCGGGTACGCGAAACATCGGCGAATATGTTCGCATCGTTCGGGATAAGAGTCTGCTGCGGCAGATTCTGGAAGCGACGAATGAAGGCTATCAGAAAGCGCTGGAAGGCCATGACGATGCATCTGCTATTGCTGAGTGGGTGGAACAGCGCATCTATGGCATTCGGCAGGGCAGAGAGATTAAGGGCCTGTTCAGACTGAGCGAAGTCATTGCAGATCTGTATACAGAGCTGGATGAACGCGCCAAGTCAGACAGTGATATTCCGGGTATGTCCACTGGTTTTCATGCGCTGGATACTGCGCTGACCGGACTGAACAAGTCAGATTTAATTTTGATTGCAGCGCGTCCTGGTATGGGTAAAACGGCATTTGCACTCAATATTGCGCTGAACGCGGCCAAAGCCAGCGTTAAGGATAAACCGCGCGGATACAAAAAAGGCACAGGCGTCTGTGTGTTCCAGCTTGAAATGGGAAAGGAACAGCTGGCCAGCCGCTTCCTGTCAAGTGAAGCGCTGATTGAATCACAAAAGCTCAAAACCGGCAATCTGGACGGCGATGACTGGGTAAAAATTGCCCGTGCATCGGGTGTGCTGGCCGGCTTAAATATTTATGTGGATGATAATCCTGCGATTACTGTGCCGGAAATTAAGGCCAAATGCCGCCGGTTAGGCGATGAACTGGGCCTGATTGTGATTGACTATTTGCAGCTGATGCATGTCGGCGGGCGGCATATGGACAATCGTGTGCAGGAAGTTGCGGAGATTTCCCGTTCCCTGAAAATCATGGCGAAAGAGCTGAATGTGCCTGTCGTATGCCTGTCGCAGCTTTCCCGTGCATCTGAGCAGCGTTCAGATAAGCGGCCGATGCTGTCTGACTTGCGTGAATCAGGTGCCATTGAGCAGGATGCGGATATTGTTATGTTTATTTATCGTGATGACTACTATGACGATGAATCGGACCAGAAAAACATTGCAGAAATCATTATTGCAAAAAACCGCCATGGTGCAACCAGCACAATTGAGCTGCAGTGGGTCGGGCAGTACACCACCTTCTCGAATCCGGACCGGATTCATGGAGAGTGATATGATGCTCAAGCAGGTACAACAAACCATAGAAGCCTATCGGATGCTGGCGCCCGGCGAACCGGTTTTGTGCGCTTTGTCTGGCGGTGCGGATTCGGTTTCTTTGCTGTATGCGCTGCGGCAACTGGGCTATCCGGTAAGGGCATATCACCTGAATCACTGTTTGCGCGGTGCAGAAGCGGACCGAGATGAGTTGTTCTGCCGCGAGCTGTGCGAAAAACTGGCGATACCGCTGCTGACTGAGCGTTTGGATGTGCGTGAAGAGGCCGCCAGGCGCGGGGAAGGAATTGAGGCGGCGGCACGATCAGTTCGTTATGAACGGCTTGCGGCGGCGGCGAAGGGAAGCAAAATTGCAGTGGCGCACACGGCGGATGACAATTTGGAGACGATGCTGTTTCATCTGACCCGCGGCACGGGGCCGAAAGGATTAGCGGGGATTCCTCCGGTGCGCGGTGCGGTGATTCGGCCGCTGATAGAAGTAGAGCGGGATGCGGTGGAGCGTTATCTGGCGGGAATCGGTCAGAGTTTTGTGACCGACAGCACAAATGGCAGCGGCCGCTACACAAGAAACCGAATCCGACACGGAGTGGTGCCTGCTCTGCGCGCAATCAATCCGGCGGTTGCGGACGCAGCCGTTCGCCTGAGTCGGCAGCTTAGACAGGATGAGGATTTCCTGGCTCATCAGGCTGCGGCGGTGCTGGAGCAGGCTGCTGGGGAAGATGGCGCGTTTGATGTTGCGGTACTGCGCAGCGCGCATCCTGCCGTGCGTTCAAGGGCGTTGCGGCAGATTGCAGAACGGCAGGGAATGCCGATGCGCAACTTTTCTGCGGTGCATATCGCAGCGCTGGAAAAATTGCTGGAAACCGATGAACCTTCAGCGGTTTGCTGCCTGCCCTACGGTTATACGGCGCGGCGCGAATACGGCTTGCTGTACGTCGGCCCTGAGAAGCCGGCGGAGGGAATGCCCGAACTCCCGCTCTGGATACCTTTTTATGGTGAGATTTGGGGCGGCAAAGCGCGTGTGCGTATAAGGCAGCTTGAAAATTCTGAAGATTTTTACAAATCATTCAATACTTTTTGTGTAGATTGTGGTACAATATCTCTTGAGTCTTTGTGTATCCGTCCAAGGAAGACTGGAGACCGTATTCGGTTGACAGAGGCCGGCGGCAGCGGGACATTGAAAAAGCTGATGATTGATCGCAAAATTCCACGACTGCGGCGGCAGCAATTGGCCGTTATTGCAGACAAGTATGGTGTGATTGCTGTACAGGACATTGGTATGGATATTTCGCGTCGACCCCAGGGCGGCGCGCTGATAGAAATAAAAATAGAGGGGTAAAACAGCTATGGCGTATAATATGATGGACGATATCAAGGAGGTTTATTTTACGGAGCAGCAGCTCGCGGATAAAGTTGCTGAGCTTGGCGCCCGTATTACGGAGGACTATCGGGATAAGAATCCGTTGGTTGTTAGTGTATTGAAAGGGTCCTATGTATTTATGGCTGACCTGACCCGTAAAATTGATACGCCGTGCAGCGTTGATTTTATGGTGGTGTCGAGCTATGGAAAGGGCACAAAAACTTCGGGCGAAGTACAAATTATTAAGGATATTGAGCAGCCGATTGACGGCCGTGACCTGCTGATTATAGAGGACATCCTGGATTCAGGCGTTACGCTGCACTATTTAATGCAGATACTCATGGCGCGGGGAGCAAATTCCATTCGCCTGTGTACTTTGCTCAGCAAACCGGCTCGGCGCAAGGTAGATGTCAATGTAGATTACCTTGGCTTTGAGATTCCGGATGAATTCGTGGTCGGCTACGGTCTGGATTATGCTGAAAAATATCGCAATCTGCCGTATATCGGCATTTTGAAGCCGCGTGTTTATGGCGGCGAATAAACTCCAACAAGGAAGAGGTGCAATACCGATTTGAAAGGAAAAATGAAGGGCTTTGGCCTCTATCTGATTATTCTGGTGTTTCTGCTGGCAGGTGTAAGCTATGTAGTCAGCCAGACGCAGCAAACAGAGGCGGTGACCTATACACAGGTTTATGACTATTTTAAAGATGGTAAGATTGACCGCTATAAGCTGGAGGGCGGAACGCTTACCATGCACCTGCAGGAGCAGGATAAGGTAGTAAGCTATGATCTTGGCGGCGCCGATTATATTTGGTGGGCGCAGCTTGGAGAGATTATTACCCAGCAGATGGATGATGGTACGCTCAAGGAAGTTGACTATGTGACAACGGAGATGCCCTGGTGGGCGAACTTCCTGCCTTATGTGGTCCTGATTGTTCTTTTGGGCGCGTTCTGGTATTTTATGATGAACAAGCAGTCCGGCGGCGGCGCAGGGCCGATGCAGTTCGGCAAGGCGCGTGCGCGGCTCGCGCAGGATGACAAGCGCAAGGTTACCTTTGCGGATGTAGCTGGTGCGGATGAAGAAAAGGCAGAGCTGCAGGAAATTGTTGAGTTCCTCAAAAACCCGCAGAAGTTCGTGCAGATCGGCGCGCGCATTCCTAAGGGTGTGCTGCTGGTCGGCCCTCCGGGCACCGGCAAAACGCTGATTGCCCGCGCGGTGGCCGGTGAGGCGGGCGTACCGTTCCTGTCGATCTCGGGTTCGGATTTCGTTGAGCTGTATGTCGGCGTGGGCGCGTCACGCGTGCGTGATCTGTTTGAGCAGGCCAAGAAGAACGCTCCGGCAATCGTGTTCATCGATGAGATTGATGCGGTCGGCCGTCAGCGCGGCGCCGGTCTGGGCGGTGGTCACGATGAACGGGAGCAGACGCTCAACCAGCTGCTTGTTGAGATGGACGGCTTCGGCGCGAACGAGGGCGTTATCGTCATCGCGGCTACCAACCGTAAGGATATTCTGGATAACGCGCTGCTGCGTCCCGGCCGTTTTGACCGTCAGGTCTATGTTGGCGCACCTGATGTGAAGGGCCGCGAGGCGATCCTCAAGGTGCATGCGCGCAATAAGCAGTTTGATCCGGACGTCAAGTTTGCAGATATCGCGAAAACAACGGCAGGCTTTACCGGTGCGGATCTGGAAAACCTGCTCAATGAAGCCGCATTGATGGCGGCTCGCCGCAATAAAAAGCTGATTACGCAGGAGGAAATCGAGGAATCCCTGCTCAAGGTAGTTATGGGTGTGGAGAAAAAGAGCCACATCATTACGGACAAGGATAAGCGTTTGACCGCCTTCCATGAGGCCGGCCACGCAATTTGCTTCCATGTGCTGCCGACGCAGGATCCGGTGCATCACGTCACCATTATCCCGCGTTCGTCCGGTGCGGGCGGCTTTACCATGCCGCTGCCGGAGGAAGATCAGGCATACCGCACACGCCATTATATGGAGGAATATATTGTTGTTTGTCTGGGCGGCCGCGTAGCGGAAGAACTGACAATGGAGGATATTTCCACCGGTGCGTACGGCGATATCAAGCAGGCGACCCAGATGGCGCGCGCCATGGTCACCAGCTACGGTATGAGCGAAAAAATCGGTCCGATCGACTATGGTTCGGATAATGGGGAAATTTTCCTTGGCCGCGATTTTGCAGCGGGCAAGGGTTATTCCGAGGTCAAGGCGGCGGAGATCGACGACGAGATCCACCGCATCATCGAGGAGGCCTATCGGAGCTGCAAGAAGCTGCTGACTGAGCACATGGCAGAGATGACGCGTGTAGCGGAGTATTTGATCCGTAACGAGACGATGGACGGCGAGACCTTTATCAAGGTGTTCAACAACGAGGTCGTGCCGGATAAAATCGTCGGCGAGGATCTGATGACCGAGCTGAAGGAAGAACTCGAAGCCAAGTCGGCTGAAGCGGCAGCACCTGCTGCGGAGCCGTCGGCGGAAACCGCTTCTGAAAATGCGGAAAACGACAAATAAAGAAGTGATCCCACGGCAAATTGCCGTGGGATATTTCTTTGCCCAAATATAAAAAAGTATTGACATTTTAGGTATCAGTGGGTATGATGAAAATGTAAAAAGAGTTTGACATTTTGGAGATAGAACGGGAGGATGACATATGAAGATCAAGATGTATCTGCTGATGGCGCTGCCGCTTATTATACTGGGCGGAATCCTTGCATTTTCTGTTTGGCTTGGGAAAAAAGACTGGAGGAACGGAAAAGAACCCCGACCGTGGGTGATCGGTGTGGCGGAAAGAATTGGTTTGCAGCCGGGCATGAATCGTGCCGATGAGATGGAGCGCATGATTCAGTATAAGGCGGTTTCGTGGGCCTATCTGGTTGTGATGATCGGGCTGGCAGCGCTGAATTTTTATGAAGTGTTTGTCAATGGCGGAAAATTACCGCTTACGAATTTGATTTTGCTGGCTGGCGTTTTAACGCAGTCGATTTCTGTGCTTGTGCTGCGCAATCGCAGCACTCAGGGAGACGAAGAATATAAACCCTATCCGCTTTGGAAAACGCTTGCGATTGTGCTGGGATTTAGTGTTGCAGTAGCCGCATTGGGGGCACTGTTTGCGATTGCAATTATGGTAGTATAAGCGCATGAAAAACTGTATCAAAGAGCTGCGGCGTGCGCGCGGTCTGCGGCAGGAAGATTTGGCCGGTTTGTTAGGGGTGTCGCGCCAGACGATCGTGGCAATGGAGAATAATAAATATGACCCGACGCTGGAATTGGCGATGAAGGTGGCGCGTCTTCTTGGCCAGCCGGTCGAAAGCATCTTCTTTTTGCAGGAGTGAGCTGCCGGAAAGCGATCTGTGCAGGCCTGTGAAACAAACGGTGCTGTCTTTTGGACGTATTCGTTCGCTCGCTGTGAGTTTTTAGGCGAAAGATAATATTTTTAACGAATAGTAATTTGAAGAAATTGGCCAATATTGATATAATATCTCTATAGGATCTAGAAAAGGGAAGAAAGCGATTTTATCGCGCGGGCAGAGACGAAATAAGGAACGATTTCATATATCTGCCCGTCTTACTGTTAAATCTTGTTTTTGTGGGTTCGGCAGCAGCGGGGCCGGATGCATCGCAGCTGTTGTATAACTGGTTGGTTTGATTGCCGCTAAAGTTATACGAAGGAGGGCGTTTTTATGAGGAGGACACATCGTTTTTTAGCCTGTGCTGCTGCAGCAATTCTGACCATTAGTACGTTTGCATACGCATTTGAGCCTGTGCTGGATCCGCTGCCGGATTTGTCAGCCTATCCGACGCAATTGCTGGTAGACGGCCAATCAATAAAGCAGGGCGCCATGCCGCAGTATATAAACAGAACCGTGTTGTTACCTTTGCGTAATGTTCTGGAGCAGGCTGGATATACGGTCGATTGGGATGCGAAAAATCAAAACGCTGTTTTTTCCAAAAACGAAGCAGAAG
>NZ_JBMNUP010000043.1:0-13023 GCF_050946325.1 Agathobaculum sp.
GTTCCTGCGTAATTGGGGGCCTGGCGGCGGGGGCGCCGCAAAGCCGATGGCCTGAACCACTTACGTTTCTTATTGTGACCGGATCGTTACACTATCAGTGTGCCCGGTTATTTTCATGCCCACCTGTGATACACGCGGCGGGGTTGCAGTTTCTCTCCGTAGCGAGTCAAAACATTATTTAATGTATGGCACACATACGAGGAGGAAAAACCAACATGGCAAACGCACAGAAGATTCGCATTCGCCTGAAGGCGTATGACCACGAGCTGATCGACCAGTCTGCTGAGAAGATCATCGAAACTGCCAAGCGCAACGGCGCGAAGGTTTCCGGTCCGATCCCGCTGCCGACTGAGAAGCAGATCGTCACCATCCTGCGCGCGGTACACAAGTACAAGGATTCCCGCGAGCAGTTTGAGCGCCGCACCCACAAGCGCCTGATCGACATCATCAACCCGAACCAGGCTACCATCGAAGCGCTGACCACCCTTGACCTGCCGGCCGGCGTTGAGTTTGAAGTTAAACTCTAAAGAGTATAGGGGCTTTCAAAAAGCCCCTATATACGAAACCAAGTTCCGGAGAAACTTGGTTTCGATACCCAAATGACGCGCCCCAGGGGCGCTGAGTCGGGGTGTATGCTCATTAAAATGCCGCACGGCGGCAGAATGATGATAGCGGCCTACGGGCAAAAGTCAGGCGCATGTCCTGACTTTTTACGGGGGATTGAAACGCGAAGCTGCGGCTTCGCGGGGATACATTCTCTGTTCTCCATTTTCCATTTGTCAACAGGCTGCCGGACTAACCCAACCGGCTGCTTGAAGCCCTGCCGCGATACGCGCGGCGAGGTCAAGTTGGCGGCCAAATGCCGTCAACCAATAACCTTTAAGGAGGAAAAACACTATGCTGCAGAAAGCAATTATCGGCAAGAAGGTCGGCATGACCCAGATCTTCAATGCTGACGGCAAGGTGATCCCCTGCACTGTTATCGAAGCGGGTCCCTGTGTCGTTACCCAGCTCAAGACCGAAGAGAAGGACGGCTACAACGCGGTTCAGCTCGGCTTTGAGGACATCAAGGAGCGCAAGCTCACCAAGCCGGAGCTCGGCCACCTGAAAAAGGGCGGCGAGGCGCTCAAGAAGTACCTCAAGGAGTTCCGTTTCGCAGATTGCTCCACCTTTGAACTCGGTGATGTAATCAAGGCGGACATGTTTGTTGCCGGCGATTACGTTGACGTGACCGGCACTTCCAAGGGCAAGGGCTACGCCGGCGTTATCAAGCGCTTCAACGCTGCCCGTCTGAAGGAAACCCACGGCACCGGCCCTGTACACCGCCACGCGGGCTCCATGGGCGCGTGCTCTGATCCCTCCAAGATCATGAAGGGCAAAATGATGCCTGGCCATATGGGCCATGAGCAGGTTACCGTGCAGAACCTTGACGTTGTCAAGGTGGATGCGGAGCTCAACCTCATCGCTGTTTGCGGCGCGGTTCCGGGCCCCAAGGGCGGCATCGTAGTGCTCAAGAACACCGTTAAGAACAACAAGGTTGCCAAGGGCGAGGCTGGCATCAGCAAGAACCCGCAGAAGGCTTCCGCGAGAAAGTAAGGGAAGGAGGAGCAACGAATGCCTACAGTAGCAGTTTTTGATATGACCGGCAAGAAGACCGGCGAAATGGAGCTGAACGAGGCCGTATTCGGCATCGAGCCCAACATGAGCGTCGTACACGCGGCGGTCAAGAATTATCTGGCTAACCAGCGTCAGGGCACCCAGTCCACGCTGACCCGTGCAGAGGTGCGCGGCGGCGGCATCAAGCCGTGGCGCCAGAAGGGCACCGGCCGTGCCCGTCAGGGTTCCATCCGTGCGCCGCAGTGGACTCACGGCGGTATTGCCCTCGGCCCGAAGCCCCGTTCCTACAATTATAGCCTGACCAAGAAGACCCGTCGTCTGGCCATGCTCTCCGCCCTGTCCGCCAAGGCGGCTGCCGGCGAAATCATCGTGATCGACGGTCTGGACATGAACGAGATCAAGACCAAGACCTTTGCCGGCTTCCTCAAGGCTGTGGACGCGACCGGCAAGAGCCTGGTTGTGACCCCTGAGGTCCGCACGAACGTTGTCAAGTCCGCGGCGAACATCCCGGGCGTGCGCACGACGATCGCGACCACCCTTAACGTTTACGAGATCCTCAACGCTGACAAGTTCATCATTGACAAGGCGGCTGTTGAGAAACTTCAGGAGGTGTACGCATAATGAAGTTCGCATACGACGTTATCAAAAAGCCGATTATCACCGAGCGTTCCATGGAAGGTCTGGCCGATAACAAGTACACCTTCGAGGTTGCGGCGAATGCCGGCAAGATTGAAATCAAGAAGGCTGTGGAAGAGATCTTCGGCGTAAAGGTTGTTAAGGTTAACACCATTAAGCTGCCGGGCAAGTGGAAGCGCATGGGCGTTTACCGCGGCCAGCGTCCGGATGTCAAGAAGGCGATCGTCACCCTGTCTGCGGACAGCAAGAAGATCGAAATCTTCGAGAACATGATGTAAGGACGTCTAAGGGGGACGCCGTCCCCCTTAGATACGAAAAAAGTTCCTTTGAAACTTTTTTCGATAACCCCCTCTCGTCCGCACAGCGGACGAGGACGCGCCGCCACGGCGCGGGCAGCGGTGTAAAACCGAGGCAAAGCCACGGTTTTACGACGCCCCTGCGGGGCATTGCATAGCACGAAAGCGCTGCGCTGTTCGTGCTCGTATGGGGAGGCACCCCGATAATAACGAATCAAGGAGTTGAAAATCCAAATGGCTATCAAGACTTTCAACCCGACGACGCCCTCGCGCAGAAATATGACTGTGCTGTCCAACAAGGGTCTGTCCAAGGTGAAGCCCGAGAAGAGCCTTCTCGAAAAGGTCAAGAAGACCGCCGGCCGCAACAGCTACGGCCGCATCACCGTTCGTCATCACGGCGGCGGCAACAAGCAGAAGTACCGTATCATCGACTTCAAGCGTCAGAAGCTGGATATGCCGGCAACCGTTATGACGCTCGAGTACGACCCGAACCGCTCCGCGAACATCGCGCTGGTTCAGTATGAAGACGGCGTAAAGGCATACATCCTTGCGCCGGAAGGCCTGAAGATTGGCGACAAGGTGGTTTCCTCCGCTGCGGCTGACATCAAGCCCGGCAACTGCCTGCCGGTTGCCAACATTCCGGTTGGTACCATGATTCACAACATTGAGCTGTACCCCGGCAAGGGCGCGCAGCTGGTCCGTTCCGCTGGCGTCGGCGCACAGCTGATGGCAAAGGAGAACGGCAAGGGCATGGTTCGCCTGCCCTCCGGTGAGCTGCGCTACGTCCGTCTGGAGTGCAAGGCCACCATCGGCGTTGTCGGCAATTCCGACCACTCCAACGTACAGATTGGTAAGGCTGGCCGTACCCGTCACATGGGTATCCGCCCGACTGTTCGCGGTTCTGTTATGAACCCGTGCGATCACCCGCACGGCGGCGGCGAGGGCAAGAGCCCGATCGGCCGTCCGTCGCCTGTTACCCCGTGGGGTAAGCCGGCAATGGGCTACAAGACCCGTAAGACCAAGAGCCGTACCGACAAGCAGATCGTTCGCCGTCGCAACGGTAAGTGAGAAAGGAGTTAACGTAATATGGGCAGAAGTGTTAAAAAGGGCCCTTTTGTGGCTCCTGAGCTTATCAAAAGAGTCGTCGAGATGAACGAAAAGGGCGAGAAGAAGGTCCTCAAGACCTGGTCCCGCGCTTCCACGATCTTCCCGGAGTTCGTCGGCCACACCTTCGCGGTGCATGACGGCCGCAAGCATGTTCCGGTATATGTTACCGAGGATATGGTTGGTCACAAACTGGGCGAGTTTGCTCCCACCCGTACCTACAAGGGTCACGCGGGCAGCAAGACCTCCAATAACGGCAAGTAAGGAGGAGTTAAGAAAACATGGAAGCAAGAGCTATTGTACGCAACGTGCGCATGACCCCGCGCAAGATCAAGCTGATCTGCGATCTGATCCGCGGCAAGGATGCGGGCGAAGCGATGGCCATCATCATGAATACCCCCAAGGCGGCCTGCGAGCCGATGGCAAAGCTCCTCAAGAGCGCAGTTGCCAATGCCGAGAACAACCACGGCATGAATACCGACAAGCTTTACGTTAAGGAAGTACACGTCGGTCCCGGCCCGATCATGAAGCGCGTTATGCCGCGCGCGCAGGGCCGTGCATTCAGAATCTTCAAGAGAACCTCGCACATCACGCTGGTTCTTGGCGAGAAAGAATAAGGGAGGGTAATCAATGGGCCAGAAAGTAAATCCGAACGGTCTCCGTGTCGGCGTTATCAAGAATTGGGATTCCCGTTGGTTCGCTAAGGACAATGCCTTTGGCGACCTCCTCGTGGAAGACTACAACATCCGTAAGGAACTGAAGACGCGTCTGTTTGACGCCGGCGTTCCGGCGATCGAAATCGAGCGCAAGAACGACGAAATCAAGGTCATGATCCAGTGCGCGCGTCCGGGCATGGTTGTCGGCCGCGGCGGCGAGGATATCAAGAAGCTCGAAGAAGAGCTGACCCGCAAGTACGGCAAGAAGGTCCGCTGCTCGATCATTGAGATCAAGAATCCGGACACCAACGCTACGCTGGTTGCTGAGAATATCGCAGCGCAGCTGGAGAAGCGCATCGGCTTCCGCCGTGCGATGAAGCAGGCAATGGGCCGCGCGATGCGCATGGGCGCCAAGGGCATCAAGACCTGCTGCTCCGGCCGTCTGGGCGGCGCGGAAATCGCCCGCACCGAGCACTACCATGAGGGCACCATTCCGCTGCAGACCCTGCGTGCGGATATTGACTACGGCTTTGCCGAGGCCGCGACCACCTATGGCCGCATCGGCGTTAAGGTATGGATCTACAAGGGTGAGGTCCTCCACGGCGGTCCGCGTCTGGGCCGTTCGATCGAGGCTCCCAAGCCCGCTTTCGAGCGCCGCGAGCGTCGCGGTGGCCGTGACGACCGCCGTGGCGGCCGCCGCGACTTCAACCGTGGTAACGGCGAGCGCCGCGCACCCCGTCAGGAAGGAGGCAACCGCTAATGCTGCTCCCCAAGAGAGTTAAATACCGTCGCGTGCATCGTGGCCGCCTCAAGGGCAAGGCCATGCGCGGCAACTTCGTATCCAACGGCGAATTCGGCCTGCAGGCTACCGAGCCCTGCTGGATCACCTCGAACCAGATTGAGGCTGCCCGTATCGCCATGACCCGTTACACCAAGCGTGGCGGTCAGGTTTGGATCAAGATTTTCCCCGACAAGCCGGTAACGGAGAAGCCGGCCGAGACCCGAATGGGTTCCGGTAAGGGCTCGCCTGAGTACTGGGTAGCGGTCGTAAAGCCCGGCCGCGTGCTGTTTGAAATTGCGGGCGTATCCGAAGAGACTGCCCGTGAGGCGCTCCGTCTTGCCAGCCACAAGCTGCCCTGCAAGACCAAGTTTGTAACCCGTGAGACCAAGAATGGCGGTGAAGCATGATGAAGGCAACTGAGATCCGCGAGCTGACGGCAGAGGAACTGACCGCGAAGCTTGGCGACCTGAAGAAGGACCTCTTTAACCTCCGTCTTCAGCTCGCTACCAACCAGCTCGACAATACGAACAAGATCACTGAGGTCAAGCGCGACATCGCGCGTGTCAACACCGTTATCCGCGAGAAGCAGCTTGCGGATAAGGCGTAAGGGAGGGAAACGAATTGAGCGAAAGAGCATTACGCAAAACGCGAGTCGGCAAGGTCGTTTCCGACAAGATGGACAAGACCATTGTCGTAGCTATCGAGGATCGCGTAGCGCATCCTCTGTATAAGAAGGTTATTCCGCACACCTATAAGCTGAAGGCGCACGACGAGAACAACGAGTGCCGCATCGGCGATAAGGTAAAGGTAATGGAGACCCGTCCGCTTTCCAAGGATAAGCGCTGGAGACTGGTCGAAGTTATCGAGAAGGCAAAGTAAGGAGGAGAGCACATGGTACAGCAGGAATCTTTTCTGCGTGCAGCTGACAACAGCGGCGCAAAGGAACTGAAGGTCATCCGTGTTCTCGGCGGCTCCGCACGCAAGTACGGCAACATTGGTGACGTAGTTGTTTGCTCGGTGCGCAAGTGCACCCCGGGCGGCGGCGTAAAGAAGGGCGACGTGGTTAAGGCCGTCATCGTCCGCACCGTGAAGGGCCTGCGCCGCGCGGATGGCAGCTACATCCGCTTTGACGAGAACGCCGGCGTTATCATCCGTGACGATAAGAACCCCCGCGGCACCCGTATCTTCGGGCCTGTCGCTCGTGAGCTGCGCGACAAGGATTATATGAAGATCCTGTCCCTGGCTCCGGAAGTACTGTAAGGAGGTCGCCAACAAATGAACAATTTGCATGTAAAGACGGGCGACACCGCAGTCGTTCTTTCTGGTAAGGAAAAGGGCAAGCGCGGCAAGGTTCTGTCCGTAAACCCGAAGAAGGGTATGGTTATCATTGAAGGTGTGAACATGATCAAGTGCCACACCAAGCCCCGCCGCCAGGGTGAGACCGGCGGCATCATCGAGCGCGAAGGCGCGCTCCGTGCCTGCAAGGTTATGAAGGTTTGCCCGAAGTGCGACAAGCCGACCCGTCCCGCGCACAAGATGCTGGAAAATGGCACCAAGGTTGCCGTTTGCAAGCACTGCGGCGAAACGCTTTAAGAAGAGGAGGCAAGCAATAAATGGTTCCGAATATGAAAGCCAAGTACACTGCGGAAGTTGCGCCTGCTCTGATGAAGAAGTTCCAGTACAAGAGCACGATGCAGATTCCGACCCTTGACAAGATTGTTGTTAACGTTGGCTGCGGCAAGGAGGCCAACGGCAACTCCAAGGTTATCGAGTCCGTTGTCCGCGATATCACCCTGATCACCGGCCAGAAGCCGATCATCACCCACGCGAAGAAGTCCGTTGCGAACTTCAAGCTGCGTGAGGGCATGCCGGTAGGCGTTAAGGTTACCCTGCGCCGTGACCGTATGTGGGAGTTCCTGGACCGCCTGTTCAACGTAGCGCTTCCCCGCGTCCGCGACTTCCGCGGCATCAACGGCGATGCGTTCGACGGCCGCGGCAACTATGCCCTGGGCCTGAAGGAGCAGCTGATCTTCCCCGAAATCTCCTACGATCAGATTGATAAGATCCGCGGCATGGATATCGTCATCTGCACCACCGCAAACACCGACGAAGAAGCGAAAGAGCTGCTCACGCTGATGGGCGCTCCGTTCGCAAAGTAAGGGAGGAGAATATAAATGGCTAAGAAGTCGATGATCCTCAAGCAGCAGGCTAAGCCGAAGTTCTCTACCCGCGCTTACAACCGCTGCAAGATCTGCGGCCGTCCGCACGCTTACCTGCGTGATTTCGGTATCTGCCGTATCTGCTTCCGTGAGCTGGCGTACAAGGGCCAGATCCCGGGCGTTAGAAAAGCAAGCTGGTAAACCCAGCCTGGCTTTTCAAAACAGAAGCAGGCTTCTGCTTTCTGTTTGATGCGCGCTTTCGCGCAGACAGGACTGCGAAGGCGGGCGCATATGCGCCCGCCTTTTTTGCAGAATATGTCGGTATGGCGGTTTTTATTGCGATTTGACGGGAACAAAACCTGATTTTTGTTTAAAAATATGCACATTGTTGCTTGCCATGCCGTTGTTTTTCATGCTATAATAAGTCGATAGCCCGCTTGCGCGGGCTTATCGGCTGTTATAAAATATCAGTCACCCCCAGCCGCTGTTTGTGGAAGGGCCATAAGCAGTGTAAAGAAAAGTGGGAGGCAAACAGGTCAATCAAGAGGGGACCCAACCCAGCCCCGCTCCGATTGCTGCACTACCCCCAAACTTCTTGTAAAGGAGAGCATTTATGCAGATCACTGATCCCATCGCGGATATGCTGACCCGTATCCGCAACGCTGGCAATGCTCGTCATGCCAGTGTGGACGTTCCCGCGTCCAAAATGAAGAAGGCAATTGCCCAGATCCTGCTCGACGAAGGCTATATCAAGTCTTTCGAGGTTGTAGAGGGCAACACGCAGGGCATCATCCGCATCACGCTCAAGTATCTGGACGGCCGCCAGAAGGCGATCTCCGGTCTCAAGCGTGTGTCCAAGCCCGGCCTGCGTGTATACGCCGGCGCCCAGGAGCTGCCCCGCGTACTCCGTGGCCTCGGTATTGCCATTGTATCCACGTCCAGAGGCGTCATGACCGACAAGAAGGCGCGCGAGCTGAATGTCGGCGGCGAAGTCCTCGCGTTTGTTTGGTAAGGGGAGGTATAGAATATGTCCAGAATTGGTAGAATGCCGATTGCCATCCCCGCGGGCGTTGACGTAAAGCTTGACGGCCATGTGATTACCGTCAAGGGCGCCAAGGAAACCCTGACCCGCGAGATTCACCCGAACATGAACGTTACGGTGGAGAATGGCGAAATCCTCGTCACCCGTCCGAATGACGACAAGCAGAACCGTGCGCTGCACGGCCTGACCCGCAGCCTGATCCACAACATGGTGGTAGGCGTTACCGAAGGCTTCAAGAAGGAGCTGGAGGTGCAGGGTGTTGGTTACCGTGTACAGAAGCAGGGCAAGGATCTGGTTATGAACCTCGGTTACTCGCATCCGGTCACCATGACCGAGATCGACGGTATCACCATCGAGTGCCCGAGCGCGAACAAGATCACCATCTCCGGTCCTGACAAGCAGAAGGTCGGCCAGTTTGCTGCGGAAATCCGCGAGAAGCGTCCGCCGGAACCCTATAAGGGCAAGGGCATCCGCTACGCGAATGAGTATGTCCGCCGCAAGGAAGGCAAGACCGGCGCGAAGAAGAAGTAAGGAAAGGAGAGGCGAATTTAAATGGTTTCGAAGAAGGATTCCAACAAGGCGCGTCTGCAGCGCCACAAGCGCGTACGCGCAAAGATCAGCGGTACCGCCGAGCGTCCGCGTCTCGACGTATACCGTTCCGCCAAGAATATTTACGCCCAGGTCATCGACGATGTCGCCGGTGTTACCCTGGTTTCCGCCTCGACTGCCGAGAAGGACTTCACCGAGTACGGCGGCAACAAGGAAGCAGCCAAGAAGGTTGGCATGCTGGTTGCCGAACGCTGCAAGGCCAAGGGCATTGAAAACGTCGTGTTTGACCGCGGCGGCTATCTGTACCACGGCCGCGTGAAGGAACTCGCGGAAGGCGCCCGTGAGGGCGGCCTGCAGTTTTAAGTCGGGAGGAGGTAAAACATGGCTCAGTTTAACAGAAATGATAAGCGTGAGGACGAGTTTACCGAAACCGTCGTAGCGCTCAATCGCGTATCCAAGACCGTTAAGGGCGGCCGCGTGATGAAGTTCTCCGCGCTGGTCGTTGTAGGTGACGGCAAGGGTACCGTAGGCTTCGGCACCGGCAAGGCTGCAGAAGTTCCGGATGCAATCCGCAAGGGCATTGACGATGCGAAGAAGAACCTCGTCAAGATTTCCCTGAAGGGCAGCACCATTCCGCATGAGGTCATCGGCACCTTCGGCGCAGGCCGCGTTCTGCTCAAGCCGGCAGCTCCCGGTACCGGCGTTATCGCCGGCGGCGCTGTTCGTGCAATCGTAGAGGCTGCGGGCATCAAGGACATCCGTACCAAGTGCCTGCGTTCCAACAACCCGCAGAATGTTGTTACCGCAACAATGGAAGGCCTGAAGAGCCTGCGCGACGCAGCTCAGGTAGCTGCTGTTCGCGGCAAAGCCGTAGAAGAACTGTAAGAAAGGGGTAACTCACAATGGCTAACATGAAGATTACCCTGAAAAAGAGCCTGGTCGGCCGCTTGGACAAGCACATTGCGACCGCTCATTCTTTGGGGCTTAAGAAGATCAACGATGTAACCGTTCAGCCGGACAACGCGCAGACGCGCGGCAAGGTCAAGCAGATCGGTTACCTGCTCGAAGTAGTAGAGGAGGCGTAACCCATGAAGCTGCACGAATTAACGCCTGCCGCAGGCGCAACCAAGCCGGCGTACCGCAAGGGCCGCGGCGCTGGCTCGGGCAACGGCAAGACCGCAGGCCGCGGTCACAAGGGCCAGTGGGCCCGTTCGGGCGGCGGCGTCCGTCCGGGCTTTGAAGGCGGCCAGATGCCTCTGGCACGCCGCCTGCCGAAGCGTGGCTTCCATAACATTTTCGGCACCACCTACGCACCGGTCAATGTTTCCGCACTGGAGAAGTTTGAAGACGGCGCTGAAGTCACCGTAGAGTCCCTGCGCGCGGCTGGCATCGTCAAGAATGCTCTGGACGGCGTCAAGATCCTGGGCAACGGCACGCTGACCAAAAAGCTGACCGTTAAGGCTGCGGCGTTCTCGGCGTCTGCAAAGGAGAAGATCGAAGCCGTAGGCGGAAAGGCCGAGGTGATTTAAGGTGTTCCAAACCCTTAAAAACGCCTGGCATATGCCCGAGCTGCGCAAGAAGATCCTGTATACGCTGTTTATCCTGCTGATCTTCCGCTTCGGCTCGTGCATTCCTGTTCCGTTCATCAATACTGACGTGCTGGCTGCCTATTTTGAGCAGTCCGCGGTTGCAGGCTCGATGCTGGGCTACCTGAATATGCTGACGGGCGGCGGCTTGTCGAGCGCGACAATTTTCGCCATGTCCATCACGCCGTATATCAACGCGTCCATCATTCTGCAGCTGCTGACTGTCGCCATTCCTGCGCTGGAGCGCATGGTAAAGGACGGCGGCGAGGAAGGCCGCAAGAAGATTGCATCCTGGACCCGCTATCTGGCGGTTGTTCTGGGTCTGCTGCAGGGCTTCTCTTTCTATACCCTGCTCAAGCACGGCTACACCGTCAGCATGCTGTCGAACGACAGCCCGCTTGCGATGGCTGCGATTGTACTGACCTTTACGGCCGGTACTGCGCTGATCATGTGGCTGGGTGAGCACATCACCCAGAACGGCATCGGCAACGGCATCTCGATCATTCTGTTCGCAGGTATCGTTTCCCGCGGTCCGTCGCTGATTTCCACGCTGTTCAATCTGTTCAAGACGGGCGGCTCGGGAATCGTTTCCGGCATCCTGATGATCGTCATCGGCATTGCCGTTATCGTATTCATCGTGTTTATGTCCAACGCGGAGCGCCGCATTCCGGTGCAGTACGCGAAGCGTGTGGTCGGCCGTAAGATGTACGGCGGCCAGTCCACGCACCTGCCGATCAAGGTCAGCGCATCGGGCGTTATGCCGATCATCTTTGCGTCGTCCATCCTTTCGCTGCCCCAGACGATTTCGATGTTCTGGAAGCCGGAGGCCGGCACGGTTGGCTATCACATTTTGAACCTGTTCTCTCAGCGCAGCCCGTTCTATATTGTTCTGTACGGTCTGCTGATCCTGGCGTTCGCATATTTCTATGCCTCCATCCAGTTCAACCCGATTGAAATTGCCAACAACCTGAAGAAGAACGGCGGCTTTATTCCGGGCTTCCGTCCGGGCAAGCCGACCAGCGACTTCATCACCAAGGCACTTGGCAAGGTCACCTTTGTCGGCGCGATCTTCCTGGCGGTTGTTGCGATTCTGCCGCTGATCGTCGGCGCGATCAACCCCAACCTGTCCAACGTGGCGCTGGGCGGCACGTCGGTCATCATCGTAGTTGGTGTTGCGCTTGATACGGTCAAGCAGATGGAAGCACAGATGATGATGCGTCACCACAAGGGGTTTCTGGAATAATTCTGGAGGCGTAGCAAAGTGAACCTGATTTTACTTGGCGCTCCGGGCGCCGGCAAAGGCACGCTGGCTTCCTATCTTGTGGAGAAGATGGGCGTGCCGAGCGTTTCCACCGGTAATATCCTGCGTGAAGCGATCAAAAACAACACGCCGCTCGGCCAGAAGGCCAAGCAGTTTATGGATGCAGGGCAGCTCGTTCCGGACCAGCTGGTCATTGACCTGCTGAAGGAGCGCATTGCACAGGAAGACTGCGCAAATGGCTTTATTCTGGACGGCTTCCCGCGCACCATCCCCCAGGCTGAGGCGCTGGACGAAATCGCCGAGATTGACTGCGCGCTTTCGCTTGAGGTGGCCGACGCGGTCATCGAGGGCCGCATGACCGGCCGCCGCGTCTGCCTGCAGTGCGGCGCGACCTATCACATCAAGGCCAATCCCCCCCAGAAGGAGGGCGTGTGCGATAAGTGCGGCGATAAGCTGCACATCCGCAAGGACGATAAGCCCGATGTGGTACAGCACCGCCTTGCAACCTATCATGAGCAGACCGAGCCCCTGAAGGCCTACTACGGCAATCAGGGCAAGCTCAAGAGCATTGACGGGGCGCAGGGCATCATCCAGACCGAACAGCTTGCTGTTCAGGCGTTGGGGCTGTAATTATGATTCATTTAAAATCCGAGCAAGAGCTCGAACGGATGCGCGCCGCCTGCCGCATTACTGCGCTTGCGCGCAAGGCAGCGGCGGACGCAGTCCGTCCCGGCGTTACAACGGGCGAGATTGACCGGATTGTCCGCAAAACAATCGAGGCAGCGGGGGCCAAGCCCTCCTTCCTCGGTTACGGCGGCTTTCCCGGCAGCGCCTGCATCTCAATCAATGACGAGGTCATCCACGGCATCCCTTCCCCGACCCGCGTGGTGCAGGAAGGCGATATCGTTAAGGTTGACGTGGGCGCCTATTTCGGCGGCTATCACGGCGACTGTGCCTGCACCGTGCCCTGCGGTGAGGTAAGCGAGGAGGCCCTCCGCCTGATTGAGGTGACCCGACAGAGCTTCTATGAGGGTATCAAATTTGCCCGCGAGGGCAACCGCGTTTCTGATATCTCTGCGGCCGTGCAGGCCTTTGTGGAGAAAAACGGCTTTTCTGTGGTGCGCGCTTACGTCGGTCACGGCGTGGGTGAAAAGCTCCACGAATCGCCCGAGGTGCCGAATTTTGGCCGCCCCGGACATGGACTTCGTTTGCAGCGCGGTATGACGCTCGCGGTGGAACCCATGGTCAACGTGGGTGTGTATGACGTGAAGGTCCTGCCGGATGGCTGGACTGTCAAAACAAAGGACGGAAAACTGTCCGCACACTATGAAAACAG
>NZ_JBMNUP010000044.1:0-12831 GCF_050946325.1 Agathobaculum sp.
ACGCCGTTCAGAACGACTATAAGCCGTATGAAAAGGAAGTCTGGGTCAACGCCAAGGGATATTCCAGCCGCTCCCAGTACCTGCTCTGGATTAACCGCGCGTACCAGCATGTCAATGTGTTTACAGGCTCCAAGGGCAACTGGAAGCTGGACCGCTCCTACCTTGTCGGCACGGGCGCGATGAGCACACCCACGCCGACCGGCGTGACCACCGTTACCTATAAGCTCGCCGCCGGCTGGACGACCAGCACCTATACCGTGCGGCCGGTCGTTGGATTCTATCCGAACTCGGGCTATGCGTTCCACTCCCGCCTGTGCTACCCGGGCACGGATAAGGAATATGATTTCAGCGGCGGCTACCCCATTTCGCACGGCTGCATCCGCATGAACAAGGCGGACGTGCAGTGGATTTACGATACGGTGCCCATCGGCACAACGGTTGTGATCTTCTGAAAAACAAAATGAGAGACAGAAGAAGCCGGACGCAGGAGCGTCCGGCTTCTTCGCTTTGAAGTGCAAAAATATTTGCAGAATGAGAAAATAAAACTTGCGTAAAGAAATTATGAACAAGATTAAAAAGGCGGTAAAACACGCTTTTGTACGATTTTACAAGCCATGATGTTTGACATATTTGCAGGATTGCGGTAAAATAGATTCATATTTTAACTCCCGATCCGGAAAGGAGAACAACTCGATGACATATCAGGAAAATTTTGTAAGCGACGGTCTTTTGCAGGAACTCAGCGACAGCTTCCGGCAGCATGACCAGATACCGAGCGAGCTGTTCTCCCGATACAACATCAAGCGCGGCCTGCGCAATGCGGACGGCACGGGCGTGCTGGTCGGCGCGACCCGCCTGGGCAACGTACACGGCTATATTCTGAACGAAGGCGAGCGCGAACCGATTGAAGGCCGCCTGACTTACCGCGGTTATAATGTATACGACCTGATTGACGGGCTGGAGGAAGAAAACCGGTTTGGATTTGAGGAAATCGGCTACCTGCTGATGTGCGGCGCGCTGCCCACCCGCCGGCAGCTGGCGGAGTTTCAGAAGACCATCGGCTTGGAGCGCGCGCTGCCGGATAATTTTACCGAGGATATGATTATGCGCGCCCCCAGCCGCGATATTATGAACAAGCTGGCCGGCGCAACGCTTGCGCTGTATTCCTACGACCGCAATCCGGATGAGACGACGGTGGAAAACATCATGCGGCAGGGCATCAGCCTGATGGCCAAGTTTCCGGTCATCATTTCGCATGCCTATCAGGCCAAGCGGCGGTATTTTGACGGGGATTCCATGTATCTGCATGTGCCCGATCCGGCCCGCTCCACGGCGGAGAATATCCTGCATCTCATCCGGCCGACGGGCGAATTTTCCGACGATGAAGCCAAGCTGCTTGACCGCTGCCTGATTCTGCATGCCGAGCACGGCGGCGGCAACAACTCCTCGTTTACGGTGCGCGTCACCTCGTCTTCGGGCACGGATACCTATTCGGCCATTGCGGCCGCGGTGTCCTCGCTCAAGGGGCCGCGGCACGGCGGCGCCAATCTGCGCGTGGTGCGGCAGTTTGATGAAATGAAGGCCAATCTGCAAAACTGGCGGGATGAAGGCGAAGTGGCCGACTATCTGCGCAAGATTCTGGACCGGCAGGCCGGAGACGGCTCGGGCCTGATTTACGGCATGGGCCATGCCATTTATACCCTGAGCGACCCGCGCGCGGTGGCGCTCAAGCAGGCGGCGCGTCCGCTGGCGGAAAAGAAGGGCTTTTCCGAGGAAATGGACCTGATTGAGCTGGTGGAAAAGCTGACGCCGGAGATTTTTGCGGAAAAGAAGGGCGATATCAAGCCGATGTGCGCCAATGTGGATATGTATTCGGGCTTTGTTTATAAGATGCTCGGCCTGCCCAAATCGCTGTATACGCCGCTGTTTGCAACGGCGCGTATCGTGGGCTGGATGGCCCACCGGCTGGAAGAGGTCACAACGGGCGGCAAAATCATCCGTCCGGCGTACAAGCCGCTGTGCAAGTCGGTTGTGTATAAGACGCTCGATCAGCGGAAATAAAAAAACCGGGGGCTTTTGCCCTCGGCTGAGACCGTCGGAAACGTTTTTCACGCTGAAAAAACAAAAGCTGAGGGATGTTCCCTCAGCTTTTTTGTATTTGCAATTACAGAACTACGCGCCACAGGCCGTGCAGGTTGCAGAATTCGTAAACGGCTTCGGGCTTTTCATCGGGCGCAAGGGCAAAAACAGCCTCAGGCGCGCCGGTGTGATTGAGCACTGCGCGGTGTACGCCCTTATCGGTTACCAGCCAGATGAACGCGATGTGATGCTCTTCGGTCATCGGGTGCGCCACTTCGCCCACGCAGACGCGGACGAGGCCGTCCTCTGCCTTGACTGCCGGCACATGCTTTTCCGCCGCGCCGTCGGTCTCACCGGCCTTGAACTGCTTCATCGGCTCGCCGCAGCAGATGACCGGAACGCCCTTGTCCTCTACCATTTCGATGATGTTGCCGCAGTGCATGCATTTGAAAATCTTGAGTTCCATGTGAAAAATCCTCCTGTTTATATAAAAATTTCAATAGGGGACGGAATATGGAAAGCGTTGCGGCGGTCAATAACCGCGCTGGCCGTCCAGCACGTCGTCATGATAAATCCAGTCGCGCACGCTGACGGTATCATATGTATCATTATCGCGCCGGATGACGACTTTTTCGATGCCGGCGTTGATAATCAGCCGCTTGCACATCGTGCAGGAGTTGGCGTCCGGCATGATTTCGCCCGTCGCCATGTCCTTGCCGACGAGGTAGAGCGTGGCGCCCAGCATCTGCTCGCGCGGGGCGGCGATGATGGCGTTGGCCTCCGCATGGACCGAACGGCAGAATTCATACCGCTCGCCGCGCGGAATGCCCATGCGCTGCCGCACGCACACGCCGAGGTCGATGCAGTTTTTCCGTCCGCGCGGCGCGCCCGTGTAGCCGGTTGAGACGATCACATCATTTTTCACAATCACCGCGCCAAAATTGCGCCGCAGGCAGGTGCCGCGTTCCAGCGCAACCTGCGCCATGTCCAGATAGTAGTTTTCCTTGTCGCGTCGGTTCATAATACGCCTCCCCAAAGGTGTGGTGTTCAGGCGCGCAGCGCGCCGTTTTCCAGATACAGCCGCCGCGCAGCCCGCGCGGCAGCGGAAGGATCGTGCGTAATCAGCACAATGGTGTTGCCTTTTTGATGCAGCGTTTGCAGCAGGGCAAGAATATCGGCCGCGGCCTCGGGGTCGAGGCCGGCGGTCGGCTCGTCCGCCAGGATGACGTCCGGACGGGTGACGATGGCCCGTGCAATGGCAACCCGCTGCTGCTGCCCGCCGGAAAGCTGGCGCGGCCTGTGTTCCGCGCGGTGGGAAAGGCCGACGGCAGAGAGCGCCAGCGCCGCCCTTGCCCTGCGCTCACGCGGGGGCACGCCCTGCAGCATCAGCGGCAGCGCGATGTTTTCCAGCGCGCTCATGCCGTCAATCAGCTGAAAGCGCTGAAAGATAAAGCCGATTCTGCGCGCGCGCAGCGCGGCAAGCGAGGCCGGCGGCAGGGCGGAAACATCCTGCCCGCCCAGCAGATAGCGGCCGCCGGACAGCGTGTCCAGCAGGCCGAGAATGTGCATCAGCGTGGATTTGCCCGAGCCGGACGCGCCCATGACGGAAACATATTCGCCCGCGCGCACGGTCAGGCTGATATCATCCAGCGCGCAAACGCCGCTCTTATCATATATTTTACTCGCATGCATCAGTTTTAGCAAGAGATTTTCGCCTCCGCCTTTCAGTTTGCCGGAAAACGCGGAAATTATGCCGGCAGGCAGAAAAAAAGCTCCCCCGCAGATGCGGAGGAGCCTGAAAAGGGTGAGGTTAGGCCTGTTTGCTGCATTTTGCGCGGATGACCAGCGTTGCCGCAAACAGCAGCACCACGCCGGCGACGAGCGCGACAAAACCGCTGCCCGTAAAGCCACCGATCAGGTAGCCGGCAAAGCTGATGCCTGCAATCAGCAGCGCGTAGGGCATCTGGGTGGATACATGGTCAATGTGGTTGCACTGCGCGCCCGCAGAGGCCAGAATGGTCGTATCCGAAATGGGCGAGATATGGTCGCCGCAGACCGCGCCGGACAGGCAGGCCGCCACGGTCATAATCAGCATGTTGCTGAGCGTATCGCCGAACACGGCAACCGCAATCGGGATGAGGATGCCGAAGGTGCCCCAGGAGGTGCCGGTGGCAAACGCCAGGCCAAGCGCAATCAGGAAGAAGATGGCCGGCATCAGCATGGTGATCATGGAATCGCCGTGAACAACCGAGGATACATAGCCGCCGATGTCCAGGTAATCTTCCGAGCAGACGCCGGACAGCGTCCACGCAAGGGTCAGAATCATCAGCGCCGGTACCATGGCCTTGAAGCCTTCGGTGAAGGATTCGCAGAACTGGCCGAAAGTGAGCACCTTGCGCGGGATATACAGAATGAACGTGACAATCAGCGTGAAGAACGAGCCGAGCACCAGCGAGGTGGAAGAGCTGCAGTTGGCAAACGCATCCACAATGGAGGCGCCTTCCAGAATGCCGCCCGTATACAGCATGGCCGAAACACACAGCACAATCAGCACAACAATCGGGATGATAAGGTCGGACACCTTGCCCTTGCCGGCGACGACGTGGGTTTCCTGCAGGTTTTCCAGATCGTCGTTCTTGTGGTCCAGCGCGTACTTGCGCATCGGGCCGAAGTCAAAGTCAGAGGCCATCAGCCACATCAGGAAGACGAGCGTCAGCAGCGCGTACAGGTTCATCGGAATGGTCTGCAAAAACAGCGAGAAGCCGTCAATCGAGCTGCCCTCCGGCAGCGAGGTGCTGACCGCGGCCGCCCAAGAGGAGATCGGCGCGATGATGCACACGGGCGCGGCCGTCGCGTCAATGATATAGGACAGCTTGGCGCGGGTGATTTTATGCTTGTCCGTCACAGGGCGCATAACCGTGCCGACGGTCAGGCAGTTGAAGTAATCATCCACAAAGATGAACATGCCGAGGAACGAAGTTGCAAACGAAGCGCCGCGGCGGGACTTGATGGATTTTACCGCCCATTCGCCGTAAGCGCGGGACGCGCCCGACTTGGTGACAAGCGAAACCAGTATGCCGAGCAGCACCAGGAAAATGCAGATGTTGATATTGCCGCCGACCTTGTCTCCCATAATGGTGAACGTGGTTTCAACAGCAGTGAGCGGATGGAAGCCCGTATACAGCAGCGCGCCCGACAAAATGCCGATGAGCAGCGAAGAGTAGACTTCCTTGGTGATGAGCGCCAGCGCGATCGCAATAATCGGCGGGAGCAGGGTCCAAACGGTAGCCGTCATGATTTCTTTTCCCCCTAGGATATTTTTCACCGGCGACGAATCCGCATGCCGCCGGTAATCACTTCTTATTTTACATTTATTTTTCCGTTATGACAAGGACAAAATGCAAATACCGGATATTTTACTGCGGGTTTGTGTAATCTGCGGGGAAAAGACGGAACGGGCAGGGGGTTTTTGTCACAAATGGTTTGCTCTGCAAAAGTGCTGCCATTCGGCCAGGATTTCGCGCCGCAGGGCCAGAACGCCCGCAAGGTTGGGCAGCGCCATCAGGCCGTTGAAAACGTCCGAGACCGCCCAGACCAGGTCGAGCCGCATCATGCAGCCGGCGGCGGCCGCGGCGATGAACAGCACGCGGTAAACGGGCGCGGACCATGCGCCGAGCAGGTATTCGGCGGCCCGCTGCCCGTAATACGACCAGCCGGGCAGCGTGGAAAACGCAAACAGCACCAGCGAAAGCGCGACAAAGCTGCCGCCCGGGCGGCCGAACACGGTGGAAAACGCGGCGGCGGTCAGGCGCGCGCCCGTCAGCCCGCCGGCGCCCTGATAGACGCCGCTGCACAAAATGACCAGCGCCGTGATCGTACACATGACGATGGTATCGAAAAACACCTCAAAAACCGCCCACATGCCCTGCCCGCACGGCTCGCTGGCGTCGGCCGCGGCATGCACCATGACCGAAGAGCCCAGTCCGGCTTCGTTGGAGAATACGCCGCGCGCCACGCCCGTGCGCACGGCCTGCATCACGCCGTAGCCCAGCACGCCGCCCGCGCCCGCCCGCAGGCAGAAGGCTTCGGAGACGATGAGCCGCAGCGCGGGCAGCAGCGCCTCCCTGTGGACAAACAGCACGGTCAGCGCGCCGCCCAGATAAAACACCGCCATAAAGGGCACCAGCGCCTCGGTTACGCGGGAGATGCGGCGCAGCCCGCCCAGCATGGCGCAGCCGAGCAGTCCGGCGGTACACAGCCCTGTAACCAGCGGCGGCACGCCGAACACGCTGCCTATCCCCTCCGCAATGGCGTTGCACTGGCTCATGTTGCCCATGCCGAACGACGCCAGCATGCAGAACAGGGCGAACGCACCGGCCAGCAGCGGGCTGTGCAGCCCGTTTTTCAGATAGAGCATGGGCCCGCCGCGCCACGCGCCGTCCGCGCCGCGCTCGCGGTACAGCATGCCGAGCGTATTTTCCGCAAATCCGGTCATCATGCCGAAAAAGGCCGAAACCCACATCCAGAACACCGCGCCCGGCCCGCCGGCTGTCAGCGCGGCGGCCACGCCCGCAATATTGCCCGTGCCCACCGTGGCGGCCAGCGCGGTACACATGACGGCAAAGGGCGAAACGGCGTTTTTATCCGCTTTGCGCCGCGCCCTGCCGGAAAAGCAGGAAAAAAGCGTCCGCCGCAGCCAGAACGGCGCGCAGCGGATTTGAAACAGGCGGGTCTGGAGGGTGAAATACACGCCCGTTCCCGCAAGCAGCACCAGCATGGGCGGTCCCCAGACAAAGGCGCGCAGCATATCGCACAGCAAAAGCAGTCGGTCAAGCACAGGCATTCCCCTTTCAGGGTTACGATATGCTTGACTTTCCGGAGAAATTCGCTATAATGGAAAAGCAATCAAAGAACAGACAGTTCGGAACCATCCTGTCTTTAAACAAAACTAGGACACCTTCCATCAAAACTACAGTTTTGATGGAGGAGGATCGATCGCGCCGGAAGCGCGAGTCAATCCCGGGCGCGATCTTTGCGCGCCGCAGAAGCGGCACACAAAATCGCTTTCTTGTATCAAAAATCAGGCGCGGCTCCTGATTTTTGATGACCATTGCAGAACAATGGTCTGTTTGATGGCGCGCTGCGCGCGCTGGGATGGTGTACCGTTTTGGGTACGCCATATTTTTTTGCAGAAAGGAGCGGTCTCCCTGTGGAGATGACCCGTTATTCCGTTATTGCGGACAAAAATCCGCGCGAAATCGTGCTGCTGCGCGGGCGCGGCTGCGCATGGAAGCGCTGCCGCTTTTGTGACTATCATCTGGACGCTTCGCACGACGCGGCGGCAAACCTTGCCGTAAACCGCGCGGCGCTGGCACAGGTGACGGGCGCCTATCACCGGCTGGAGGCGATCAACTCCGGCTCGTTCGCCGAGCTGGACGGGGACACCGTGCGCGAAATTGAGCGCGTCTGCCGCGAAAAGGCCATCCGCGACCTGCACATCGAAAGCCACTGGCTCTGGCGGCGCACAATCCCCGCGCTGCGCGCGCGGTTTGCGGAGCTGGGCGTTCGCCTGCATGTCAAAATCGGGGTGGAGACCTTTGACGCGGCCTACCGCGAGCGGGTGCTCGATAAGGGCATCGAGGAATCCGACCCCGCGAAGATCGCCGCGGATTTTGACGACTGCTGCCTGCTGTTCGGCCTGACCGGACAGACCGCGGACAGCATGCGCCGCGATATCGAGACCGGCCTTGCCTGGTTTGACCGCGTCTGCGTCAACATCATGGTTCCGAACACCACTGCCGTTCATCCGGACGACGCGGTGCGCGCCGTGTTTGCGCGCGAGATTTATCCGCAGTATCAGGATGACCCGCGGGTGGATATCCTGTTCAACAACACAGATTTTGGCGTAGGAGAAGCAGAATGACAAATGAAATTTTATTGATTGGTTCGCTGGTGGTGCTGTACGGCTCGGTGCTGCTGTGGTTTTACCTGTTCGGCACGGGCGGGCTGATGGCATTTACGGTGTTCGCCACCATCGCCGCCAACATTGAGGTGATGATTCTGGTGGACGCCTTCGGCATGGAGATGACGCTCGGCAACATCTTATTTGCCACCACCTTTCTTGTGACCGACATTTTAAGCGAGGTGGCGGGCAAAAAGACCGCGCAGAAAGCGGTCTGGGCCGGTATTGCGGCCAACGTGCTGTTTATTCTGGTGTCGCAGTCGTGGCTGGTGTACATACCTGCGGCGGGCGACTGGGTCATGCCCTCGATGCAGGCGGTATTTTCCAACACCCCGCGCATGATGCTGTCCTCGCTGGCGGTTTATGTGGCGGCACAGCTGTTTGACGTATGGCTGTACCACGCATGGTGGAAGCTGACCGAGCGCAAAACCGGCGATCACCGCGCCTTTCTGTGGCTGCGCAACAACGGTTCCACGCTCATTTCCCAGCTCATCAACGCCGTGCTGTTCACCGGCCTGGCGTTCTGGGGCACCTATGATATGCCGACGCTGATTTCGGTTGCGCTGTCAAGCTATGTGATTTTTATTTTCACCTCGCTGCTCGATACGCCGGTCGTTTACGCGGCGCGGCGGCTGTATGAAAAGAAACTGGGGCAGACGCACGACGGCGCGGCGGAATAAAAAACGGAGCCCTGCCGCGCCCCGCGCTCCATACACAAAACCTTTGCACAGTTGAAAAGGGCGGCCTTTCGGCCGCCCTTATGCTTTCGGTATTTCTTTGTGATATTTGCGCAGCAGGTCCTCAATCGCTTCGTCCAGCAGTCTGGATTTGGGAATGCGGGTTTGCTTTGCCAAAGCGTCAAACGGCGCGACAAGTTCGTTTTTTAAGGACGACGTGAAACGTTTGCGGTACTTCAAATAAGGTTCCGGCATACTATCACCTCTATTATGATTCAGTTATATTGCTTATGATTCATTATATCGCTGCAACCACCTGAATGTAATTGGTTGCAAATAGTGTCTATATAGTGTATAGTATGAACAAAAGGAGAGGTGATGGTATGCCCTGCGATGTCCCGAAAAAAGGCGCGGCGCCCCGTGTGTGCGCGGCCTGCGGATACTATCAGCCGTTTTACCGCCGCAAAGCGCACAGAACCTTCGTCAAACTGTGTTTCGGCCGCTGTCTCAGGGGGGTGCGGGGCATGCCGCTGCCCGGCGATGAGCCGGCCTGCGGCCGTTTTGCCGCGCCGCCGGACGGCGCGGACCGCAACGCGCAATAAAAAAAGCAGAACAGCAAAAGCTGCCCTGCCGTTTTGCCGCGTCAGCCGTGCATCCGCTGAAAATCCAGATACCCCTGCAGGATGAGCGTGGCCGCGACCGCGTCCACGTTTTCGCGGTGCTTCTTTTCTTTTTTGCCGCTGCGGTGAAGAATATCGTGCGCGGCCACCGTGGTGCGCCGCTCGTCCCACAGAACGACGGGCACGCCCGTGCGCGCTTCCAGTTCCTGCGCCAGCGCTTCGCACTTCTGCGCGCGGGGACCGGCCGTGCCGTCCATATTTTTGGGATGGCCCAGCACGATTTTTTCAATTTTCTGCTGCCCGATGTATGCGCACAGCTTGTCCAGCAGCTTTTCATAGTTCCATTCATGGATGACGCTGGGCGAACCGGCCAGAAAGCCCGTTGGATCGGAAATGGAAAGACCGGTGCGCGCGTCGCCGTAGTCAATGCCCAAAATTCGCATATAAAAACTCCTGCTTTATGTAATATACATCGAGTATAGCATAGATTTGACATAAAAAACAGCACTTTTTGCGGAAATTCCTCTTGACCGCCGTCCTGCCCCATGCTATACTATAAGAACCTATGCAGGTTCTTTTTTTTGCGCGCATTTTTCGTGTGTCCGGAAAACGCGCGGTGAACGCTGCAAAGGGAGGCAAACGGTCCCCGCGCCTGGAAACAGGCAGAACGGGACGAAATTTTAAAAGGAGGTGCCGTTATTTATGCGCGTAAAAATCACGCTCGCCTGCACGGAGTGCAAGCAAAGAAACTATGACACGATGAAGAACAAGAAAAACGATCCGGACCGTCTGGAAATGAACAAGTACTGCCGTTTCTGCCGGAAGCACACGCTCCATCGCGAGACGAAGTAAGGGAAAGGAAGTAGCTTCATGGCAGAAGAAACCAAGGTTAAGAAGCCCAGTCTCTTTGCGCGAATCGGCAAGTGGTTCCGTGAGCTGAAGAGCGAGTGCCGCAAGATTGTGTGGCCCACCCGTCAGCAGACGGTGAACAATACGCTGGTCGTCGTTGCCTGCGTCATCGTTGTTGGCATTTTCATCTGGGTACTGGATGTTATCTTCGGCCTCGGCGTTCAGGCATTGATTACGCACTTCGCCGCCTAACCTAAAAGGAGGCAATTATGGCAGACGCTGCAAAATGGTATGTGGTCCACACATACTCCGGCTACGAAAACAAGGTAGCCTCTTCGATTGAGAAAGCAGTTGAAAACCGCAAGCTGCATGATCTGATCACCGCCGTTAACATTCCGACCGAAACCGTGACGGAGGTTAAGGACGGCAAAAGCCGCGAAGTGGAACGCAAGCTGTTCCCCGGCTATGTGCTCGTAAAAATGGTGATGACCGACGAAACCTGGTATCTGGTGCGCAACACGCGCGGCTGCACGGGCTTTGTCGGGCAGGACAAGTCGGGCGGTTCCAGACCCATTCCGCTGACGGAGGAAGAAATCCTCTCGATGGGTGTGGAAAAGCGCGAGATCGAGGTAAGCTACGCGGTTGGCGACAGCGTGCGCGTTATCGACGGGCCGCTGGCCGGCTTTATCGGCGTCGTTTCGGCTCTTGAGCCTGAAAAGAACATTGTAAACGTAGTGGTTTCCATGTTCGGACGCGAGACCCCTGTCGAGCTTGCGCTCGATCAGGTAGAGACGCTTGACGAATAAAAAGGCTTTTCGGGGCTTGCGCAGCCCCACCCGCCGTCAGGCGGCATGCAATCCGCAGCTCTGTGAGCTGCATCCAAACAGCGAGCTTTGCTCGGTGTTTGGATACCCCGACCCAGCCGCCCTGGGCGGCGTCATTCGGGTATCGTCTGGCTGAACAGCCGGACGTATATAGGGTGCTCCACAAGCACCCTATACAAAAACGTCGCTTCGCTCCCGTTAGAGCGCGGCAAGTGGGAGAATGCATCGTCATTCGACAGCCACCACATTTTTTGAAGGAGGAACCTTTCAGTTATGGCACAGAAAGTAGTAGGTTATATTAAGCTCCAGATTCCGGCCGGCAAAGCAACCCCGGCTCCCCCGGTAGGTCCGGCTCTTGGCCAGCATGGCGTGAACATCATGGCCTTCACCAAGGAATTTAACGAGCGCACCAAAAACGATGTCGGCATGATCATTCCGGTTGTTATCACCGTTTACGCTGACCGTTCGTTCAGCTTTATCACCAAGACGCCTCCGGCGGCCGTCCTGATCAAGAAGGAATGCAACATTGAGTCCGGTTCGGCTGTTCCGAACAAGACCAAGGTTGCCAAGCTTTCCAAGGCGTCCCTGCAGAAGATCGCTGAGATCAAGATGCGCGACCTGAACGCTGCTTCCATCGAAGCTGCGATGAGCATGGTTGCCGGCACTGCCCGTTCGATGGGTATCACTGTCGAAGAGTAATTAAAAAAATAAGCTGAATGGATTTTGACCGCGCTCTTTATTGCAGGCGCCGGTCAAAGTGGGAGGGTTAGGTTTAGCCTATTCCCGCATTACCACTTAAGGAGGATTTATTGTGCATAAAGGTAAAAAGTATGTAGACAGCGCAAAGACCATCGACCGCACCAAGCTGTACGATCCGGCTGAAGCGCTTTCCACCGTTGTTTCCACTGCCAAGGCGAAGTTCGATGAGACCATCGAGCTGCACGTTAAGCTTGGCGTTGACTCCCGTCATGCCGACCAGCAGGTTCGCGGCGCGATCGTTCTGCCGAACGGCACGGGCAAGCAGGTTCGCGTAGCGGTGTTCGCCAAGGGCCCCAAGGCGGACGAGGCGCTGGCTGCCGGCGCTGACATCGTAGGCGCAGAGGACCTGATGGAGCGCATCCAGAAGGAGAACTTCTTTGAGTTTGACGTAGTTATTGCTACGCCGGACATGATGGGCGTCGTTGGCCGTCTGGGCCGCGTGCTCGGCCCTAAGGGCCTGATGCCGAACCCGAAGGCGGGCACGGTTTCCATGGACGTTGCCAAGGCCGTTCAGGAGTCCAAGGCCGGTAAGATCGAGTACCGTCTGGACAAGACCAACATCATCCACTGCCCGATCGGCAAGGCTTCCTTCGGCGCAGAAAAGCTGCAGGAGAACTTTGACGCGCTGATGGGCGCGATCATCAAGGCCAAGCCGGCTGCTGCCAAGGGCCAGTATATCCGTTCCTGCGTTGTGGCTTCCACCATGGGCCCCGGCGTTAAGGTGAACGCAGCCAAGATGATGGGCTAAGACCCCTTTTTTCTGAAAGCGCCGCGCGCTTGCAGAGAAAGGCCGTTTTTCCGGCGTCCGGCCGGAGTAAAGACGATCTCAAAAGCACGGTATCCCAGGGGTGCCGTGCTTTTTCTTCAACCGCTGTTTCGCAGGCCGGCAAACGCTGAAAAATTTTTGCGGTTTGCAGAAAAAACGCTTGACAAACCGCGTATTCGTCTATATAATATAAGAGCTTGGTCAAAGACAGCAGGCAGCCGTATGGCTTGAAAGGCGTTTTCGCCGCCCGCCGAGGTCAACACAATTGAGGTTGTTTTTTGTGTACCCTCCTGTG
>NZ_JBMNUP010000045.1:0-12668 GCF_050946325.1 Agathobaculum sp.
GCGGCGGGCGGTTATAGCCACTCCCTTGCGAAAGGGGGTGATTATGTGTGGATGAGACTATTTCGTTTCATGGTATGCGCAGCTTTTGTGCTTTACATACTGACCATATATGCAAAATGACCGCCCTACCCTTCCAAAAGTAAGCGGTCATTTCACCATTTGCTTTAAGGGCTAAAACCGTCTGCCGACAGCGCCCCTTTGTATGGATATTATATCACACGCCCCGCCAAAGTCAAGGCGGGGCTTTGTTTTGCCCCAAAGGAGGGAGAATTTATGTCAGACGACAACAAGCGTTTTTTGGACCACCTGGGCGTGACGGCATGGCACAATGCGGGCTATACCGGCAGGCGCGGCCTGACCGCAACGGCGGAGGAGATTATCTCCCCAAGCACGCACGCCAAAGAGACAATGGCGGTTTTCCGGCTCATCGCGCCCGACCGGCAGCTCATCCACCTGCCGATGTACGGCAGCTATAAAGACGGGGTGTACACCAGTAAGCTCATCGACGTTGCGCTGCCGGAAATCTTAAAGCAGGGCGTAGATACCTACTACGCAAGTCTTACCGGCAACGTGTGCGACGTGGCGCAGATCGACAACGCGCTTGCTGCGCTCAAAGACCAGTGCTGCCTGTTTTTCGCCGCGGGCAATGACGGGGAGAAGGAGTTCAGCAGAATCATCCAGTCAAAATATGTGTGGGGCGTGGGCGCGTATTACCTGATGGCAGACACAAACGAGATGCGTCCCGCGCCGTTTTCCAGCGTTTCCCCAGACGTGGAGTTTTGCGCGCCGACGCTGATCAACCGCTTCGCAGGCACAAGCTGCTCTGCGCCGTGCCTGTGCGGCATGGCGGCGCTTGTCAACGACATGGCGATTGACAAGACCGGCCGTCCGCTTCCACAGCAGGGCATGCACCGGTTTTTGGCTGGCTGCGCGGTGGATATCGGCTCCAAGGGCGAGGACGACAAGACCGGCATTGGCGCGCCCGTCCTGCCGCCGCCGGAGACGGTCAACATTTGGGACTATCAAACGGAGGAGGGGCCGGTGTATACAGACGAGGCCAAAATCCCCGCGTGGGCAAAAGCGGACACGGCGTATTGCAGGCAAAACGGCATTTTGCAGGGCGATAAGGACGGTGCATTCCGTCCGAACGAGCCGGTTACCCGCGCGGAGCTGGCGTGTGCGCTGGCGCGGCTGCACCGGATGCTGCGCGCGTGACGGAAAGGAGGGCGCAGGGCGGGCAGGACCGTCCTTACAGAGTCTATGGAAACACTGATTAGATTGGGCTGGGCTGTGCTGCCGGGGCTTGTGGTGAGCGTTGTGATGGCCGTCTGGAACCGCAGGCAGCGCGGCCGCGATGCGGAAGCGGACGAGCGTGACGCGAAGCGTGTGAAGGGACAGGCCGTGCAGGTATCGCTGCTGGTGGCGGCAGCCAAGTTAAGCTACGCTGTGGCGATGGCGATGAAACGCGGCGCGCCGAACGGGGAGATCGAGGACGGCATTGAGCAGTACAAAGAGGCGATGATTGCATTTAAGAAGTTTGAGCGCGAGCTTGTGGCAGAAAAAAGCGCGGATGTATGATGTTTGAAAGGAGACTACATATGAAAGTCAATATTCCGGTGAGAATGAAAAACCCGTGGTTTTGGGTGGGCGTTATGTCGGTTGCGCTGACGGCGATCGGCGTTGACCCGTCTGTATTTACATCGTGGGGCGCGGTCTGGGAGCAGATCTGCGCGGTGCTCGGCAATCCGTTCCAGCTGGTAACGATGGCGCTTGCGGTGCTGGCGGTATTCGTTGACCCGACGACGGCGGGTGTGACGGATTCCGACAGGGCGCTTGGATACAAAAAACCGCTGGAAAAGTAGGGGATAAGATGGCGATACAGTTTAAGCAGTGCAATGCTGCGAACTATCAGCGCGGCCGCAGCGCGTCCGTGCAGTGGATCGTGCTGCATTTTACGGCCAACGATGGCGACACAGCAAAGAATAACGCGGACTATTTTGCCCGTGCAGCCGGCTTGCAGGCATCGGCACACTATTTTGTAGACGAGCGTGAGGTGTGGCAGAGCGTGAGAGACGGCGACACGGCCTGGCACTGCGGCACTTCAGCCGGACAGTACCGCAACGCCTGCCGCAATGCCAACAGCATCGGCGTGGAAATGTGCAGCCGTATCGTCGGCGGGCGGTATGTGATTGCGCAGGATACTGTGCGGCGCGCAGCTGCATTGGTGCGGCAGCTGATGGAGCGGTATCATGTGCCGCTGTCGCGTGTGTGCCGGCATTACGATGTGACGGGCAAGCGCTGTCCGGAGCCGTGGGTGCGGGATGATGCGCAGTGGATCGCTTTCCGCAAGCTGCTGCGCCAGAAGGAGGACGAAGAAGTGGTAGAGAAAAAGCCGGTGCGCATTGACGGGATGGCGTACACCTGCTCGGTGATCCAGAAGGCGGGCGAGAATTATGTGCGCCTGCGCGATCTGTCGCAGGCAGGGTATGGCATTACCTATGACGCCAACACCAAGGTCCCTGGCGTTATGGCGCCGCAGACGCGCGCTGCGGCATCCGAACCGGACGCCGACACGCAGGCCGCCGTGGACACAGTGCGCACGCTGGCGGGGCTGGAGGAACAGACCGCAGCGTATCTGCTGCGGTATCAGTACGGCGACGAGCTGGTGAAGAAGCTGGCGAAGGCGATGACGGTGTGATGTTGCAAATATGTTGCAACATAGCAAAGTTATAAGTGCTAAATATGGCGTATTTACAGAGAAAAACACGTTTTTCTGTGTAACTTCTCACACGCGAGAGGTCGTGGGTTCGAGCCCCGCCAACCCCACCAGGAAAAGCCGTCACGAAAGTGACGGCTTTTTGCTGTTTGCGCGAACGTTTTTTAGGGAGACTATCCCGCCGCCGTCATACAATCACCACGGCTACGCCGTCCGGAATGACGACGACGCGGGCGTCCCCGCCCTTTTCTGCGCGGGCAAGGGCAAGCGCCTCGTCCGGCGTGCGGGCCGGAATCATGCCGGCTGCGCGGATTTGTTCGGCCGGCAGAAAATCGCTTACCAGAATCACGCGGTGATTTTTGAGCACACGGACGTACACCTGCGCGTTCCACTGCTCGGGAATGCTTTCTTTGGGCGGAATGGCGGAAAGATAGGCCTCCACTTCGGCGGGGGGCCCCATGGTCATAATGCGGGCGAAGTTATCGCCCCCCATGCCGTCCGCGCAGCCGCAGCACATGATGATGATGCCGTCCTCCCTGCAGCAGGTTTCCGCCGTGGCCACCGCCTTGACCGACTGATAGAGGTTCTGGTCAAGCGGATAGCCGCCGTTGGAAGTGATGACGATATCGCCCTGCGCGCGCGGGCACTGGGCCAGCGAGCGCACGAACGCCACGCCTGCCGCATGCGCCTGTTCCAGATCGCCTGCAAAGGCCGCAATCACTTTTTTCTCCCCGTTCAGCGCAACGTTGAAGATGAACTGCACATTGACGCGCCTGGCTGCGGCCAGCATGTCCTCGTGAATCGGATTTTTTTCCAGCACGCCCGAGGCGGCAAACGGGCTGGCAACTGCGCGGAAGGAGTGGTTTTCGTTGACTGTTTCCTTGGAGCAGATGCCGGGCAGAATGCTTTTGCGCCCGCCGGAAAAACCGGCGAAGAAATGCGGTTCAATAAAGCCTTCGGTTACCAGCAGGTCGCATTCAACGGCGAGATGGTGGACGCAGAATTCCGCGCCCGAGGGCAGCGTGCCGAGATTGACGTAGTCTTCCGGCTGGAAGGCGTTGTTGACGACGATGCGCTCGCGGTCAACAATCCGGTCGCCGAACATGCGGCGCTGTTCCTCTTCGGTGGTTGGGCGGTGCAGGCCGGTGGCAACAAGAATGGTGATCTGCGCGTCCGGACTGCCGCGCCGGATTTCTTCCAGCAGGATGGGCAGCGTCAGCCGGCTGGGCACCGAGCGGGTGTGGTCGCTGGTTACCAGCACCACATTTTTTTTGCCCTGCGCCAGCTCGTGCAGCGGCGGTGTGCCGACGGGGTTTTGCAGCGCGCTGCGGATGATATCGGTTTCGGTTTGGCCGGGGTCGTAGCCATGCGTCTGCGCGACGATGACCGCTTCGAGCGAAGCTTCGTCAATATGCAGATCGGCGGTTCCGGTGTGATAGGGGATGGGAATGGTTCTCATGTCTGCGCGGCCTCCTTGTCAAACAGATGGATGGTCAAAAACGGCTTTTTCTGCACAATTACGTCCGGCGGCTGCCCCTGCCTGCGCCGCGGCGCGGCTTTTTGCGCACGCTGAAGCCGAAGCTGCCGAGCTTGCGTCCCAGCTCAAAGTATTCGCCGTGGGCATAGGCCAGCAGACCGGCGCGGTCCAGATGCAGCTTGCCTGCGCGGTCGATCAGCGCTTCATCCACATCGACCGCCAGAATATCGGCTACAAACATATCGTGCGTGCCGAGGGGGACAACCTGCGTGACTCTGCACTCAAGCGAAAGCGGGCTCTGCTCCAGCAGCGGGCAGGCAAGATGGGAGGACGGCGCGGCGGTCAGCCCCATCTGCTTCCATTTATCCGTATCCCGTCCGCTGCGCACCCCGCAGAAATCAACCGCGCGCACAAGCGCGGCCGTCGGCAGATTGATGACAAATTCGCCGCTTTCCCGAATCAGCGGATAGGAAAAACGGCCCGGGCGCACCGAGATATAAGTTTTGGGCGGCACTGTGTTCAGAATACCGGTCCAGGCAACGGTAAGAATATTGGGCTGCTCTGCCGTGCCGCAGGTAACCAGCACGGGCGGCACGGGCGCAATCAGCGCGCCGCCGCCCCAGACGACTTTGCTCATGGCAGTCTCCTTCGGGTGTTTTTTATCAGTATAGCACACTGCGGCGCGGCTGCAAAGGGCGAACCCGCGCCGCGCATGAAAAAAGAGAACGCGGGGCGCGTTCTCCTGTATGCTGCCGCAGCCGCTTTATGCCTGCTGCGCGCCGATGGTGCGGGATATGTATGCCGGCACCTGCTCCGCCGGAATGCCCAGCGCGATGCCCAGTTCCCCGTGCAGCAGTTCCATCGCGCGCTTGCAGTAACGCTGGTCCAGCATGCTCAGGTGGCTGCTGCGGCGGTTTTTGGCGTATACCGTCTTGATGAGCTGCACCAGATCGTGACAGTCATGGCTTTGCAGGGCGGCCTGATAGTGCTCGCTGATGATGCGGGCGCTGTGCGCTTCCGGCGCGTCCTCCTCAACGGAGGGAATGGCGGCGATCAGGGCCTCGGCCTGCTCGCGTGAAATCACCGGCCGCATGAATACGGGGGAATCCACAGGGATGTAAATGGTCTCCGTACCGCTGACGGGCAGCAGCGTGTAATACAGTCTGTCCTCCTCCGCGGCAAAATCCGGCCTGCCGACTGCCTCGACCCGACAGACGCCGTTCGTCCCGTACACAATATATTGACCGACTTCAAACATGATAAATCCCCTTTCCCTCGGCTGATAAAATAAAAACGCGCGGTCTTGACAACTGGACTTACGTTCCACAAAACCACACGTTGTTTATTCAATTATAGCACATTTTCCGCCGGAATGTAAGGGAAAAATCATTTTTTGTGCGATGCGGCAGGCTGTGCGGCCGCGATCAGGTCGCATACGGCCGCGCCCAGCAGCAGCGCAGCCGCGGCGATGCGCGCGATTGCCGAAGCTTTTTTCATGTGTGCAGCTCCTTTCCGGACGCCTGCTCATGGGTCAGGTAAAAACACAGGTGGTCCTTGATTTCGCCGTTGTACAGCAGCTCGGCACGATGGAGCGTACCCTCGTACCGGAAGCCGCATTTTTCCAGCACTCTGCGCGACGCCGGATTGTCCGGATAGCAGGTGGCTGTAATCAGGTCGAGCGACATGGGGCCGAACCCGTACCGCAGCACGGCCTGCACGGCCTCGGTCATAAACCCCTGTCCCCAGTAATCCACGCCGAGCGCATAGCCCAGCGAGCGGACCGAGCCGTATTCCCGCTTGGAATCGGCAATCAGCCCGATGGAGCCGATCATGCGTCCGTCCGCCTTCCGCTCAATCGCCCAGACGGACGGCTGGTCCAGAAAAACAAGGTGCAGAATATCGTTCGATTCCAGCAGACTTTCATGCGGCTTCCAGCCGGCATTTCTGCCGACCGGCTCGTCCTTTGAATACGCATAAAGCGCTTCCGTATCATCCGCCCGGAAAGGGCGCAGCAGCAGCCGCGCAGTTTTCAGCTCCATAGCGCGCTCCTTTCAGGCCTGTTCGCCGGTGTCCAGATGCGCCAATGCGTATTGGCAGCACTGTGTAACCAGCTGGTTGAGCGATACGTCCTTCTGCTGCGCCAGCGTTTCCAGCGCCTGCACCAGCTCACGCGGCATGCGGAAGGTTTTGTTGACATATTCCGTTTTTTTCACCTGGAACATTCTCTCACCGCCTTACCCACTATTATAAGTGCAAAATATCATTGAATATACGCGCGTATTTTGCAAGTATATTTACAAGATAATTTGTATTGCAAATATAAGTGTAAAGAGGTATAATAGGCAAAAGGAGAGGATGCGGATGAGATGCCGGAAACATGCGGCGCTTCGGCTTGCAGCGCTTGCTGCATACGGGGCGCTGCTGGTCTGCGCCGGCCGCTCGTGCGAGCGGGCGTATCTGCATGCCGCAGAGCGGCAGATACGGGTAACGCTGACGCTGTATGACGCCGAAGGGCGGCCGCTGGCCAGCGCAGACCGCACGGCGGACGGCCGCGCGCGGCAGCAGTGCCGCGGCATGCTGGAAGAGACGGAGGGAGCGGCGTCCTATACGCTGACGGTGGAGCCGGAATAAAAGAGGGGCGCGAAGACTTTTCCGGCAAGCGAAAAGGCGCAAAGCATTTGCTTTGCGCCTTGTTTTTTTCCGGCGTTACTTGATTGTCATGACCTGATCGCGCGCGGGACCGACGCCCAGCATGGTGATGGGGCAGCCGATGATGCGCTCCAGCGCGGTGATGTACGACTGTACGGAAGCCGGCAGTTCGCTCCAGGTGCGGCAGCCGGTGATATCCTCGTCAAAGCCGTCAAACTCCTCATAAACGGGTTCGCAGTCAACCAGATCCATGAAATTGGCGGGGAATTCGGTGATGGTCTGGCCGTTTTTGAGCTTATAGGCCACGCAGACCTTGAGCTTGTCCAGGCCGCGCAGCGGGTCGATTTTGTTGATGACCACGTCGGTCAAGCCGTTGACGCGCACCGCATAGCGGGCAACCACGGCGTCAAACCAGCCGGTGCGGCGCGGGCGGCCGGTCACGGTGCCGAATTCGCCGCCGGCGTTGCGGATATAGTCGCCGGTTTCGTCGAACAGCTCGGTCGGGAAGGGGCCTTCGCCCACGCGGGTGGTATAGCTCTTGAAAATGCCCATGATGCTGTCAATTGCGGTCGGTCCGACGCCCGAGCCGATGCAGCAGCCGCCGGCAACCGGATGGGAGGAGGTCACATAGGGGTAAGTACCCATATCCAGGTCAAGCAGCGTGCCCTGCGCACCCTCAAACAGCACTTCCTTTCCGGCCTTGACCGCTTCATAGGTCAGGATGGTCGTGTCGCGCACCATCGGGCGCAGGCGGTCGGCATAAGGACGGTATTCCGCGATGATGGCGTCCGCATCGAGCGGCTTGGCGCCGTATACGCCGGTGATGACGCGGTTTTTGTAAGCGCAGGCTTCGCGGATGACGGTTTCAAAGCGGTCGGCATCCACAAAGTCATGCATGCGGACGCCGCTGCGCTCGGATTTATCCATATAGGTGGGGCCGATGCCCTTTTTGGTGGTGCCGATGGCGGTGCCGTCCTTGGCTTTTTCGGCTTCGCTCAGCGCGTCCAGCTCCAGATGCCAGGGCAGGATGCAGTGCGCGCGCGCGTCGATATACAGCTTATCGCACGAAACGCCCTTGGCGGTCAGTCCGTCAATTTCACGCAGCACATTGCGCGGGTCGACGACAACGCCGGGGCCGATGATATTGACGCAGTTCGGATACAGAATACCCGAAGGAATCAGCTGCAGCTTGTATTTATCCGCGCCCACAACGACAGTGTGGCCGGCGTTGTTGCCGCCCTGGCTGCGGACGACCAGATCGGCCTTGGCCGCAAAGATATCAATAAACTTGCCCTTACCCTCGTCGCCCCACTGGGCGCCCAGAATCACTTTACCTGGCATAGTGTTCCATTCCTTTCTGAATAGCGGCGTGCGTCTGCACGTCATACATTTAAAGTATAACACAGCAGGGCCGGATATTCAATGCCGAAATGTACGGTTTTATCTTGTAAAAGTCGTCCTGCCGTTGTAAAATAAGACATAAGTGCAAAGCAAAAGGGGAAAAAACATGCATTATCTTGATAACGCGGCGACGACGCCCGTGCTGCCCGTAGCGGCCGAGGCCGCCGTGCGGACCATGTGCGAAGGATACGGCAATCCGTCTTCGCTGCACAGAAAGGGACTGGACGCTGCGCGATTGCTGGAGGAGAGCCGCAAAACCGTCGCTTCGGCGCTTGGCGTACTGCCGGAAGAGACGTATTTTACCTCCTGCGGTACGGAAAGCACCAATATCAGCCTGCGCGGCGCGGCGCGCCTGCACCGGCATAAAAAGGGGCACATCATCACCACGGCGATTGAGCATGCGGCGACGCTGCAAACCGTTCGGGAACTGGAGCAGGACGGCTTCCGCGTAACGCTGCTTGCGCCGGACGCGGGCGGCCATATCACGCCGGAGGCGCTGGCAGACGCACTGACCGAGGATACCGTGCTGCTGTCCTGCCAGCTTGCCAATAACGAGCTGGGCACGGTGCAGCCGGTGGCCGAGCTGGGCGCGCTGCTCAAGGCCAAAGCGCCGGAGGCGCTGTTTCATATTGACGCGGTGCAGGGCCTTGCCCGCGTGCCGCTTGCGCCGAAAAAGTGGAAATGCGATCTGATGAGCGTATCCGGCCACAAAATTGGCGCGCCCAAGGGCGTCGGCGCGCTGTATATCCGCAAGGGCCTGCGCCTGCCGCCGATGGCCACGGGCGGCGGACAGGAACGCGGCATCAGCCCGGGCACCGAGCCGCTGCCCAATATTGCGGCCTTTGCAGAAGCCTGCCGGCAGCGCATGGCGGCGTTTGATGAGAATTACGCCCATGTGCAGGCGCTGGCCGCTTATCTGCGGGAGCAGGCGGAGCAAAAGCTGCCTTACGCGGTATTTAATGTGGAGAGCGATATCCCGCATGTGCAGAGCATCGCGGTGGACGGCTGCAAGAGCGAAGTGATGCTGCGCATCCTGTCGGATGAGGGCGTGTATGTTTCGGCCGGTTCGGCCTGCTCCAAGGGCAAACAGAGCGGCGTGCTGGCGGCCATCGGCCTGCCCCGCACCAGAAGCGACTGCACGCTGCGCGTATCGTTTTCGCCGGAAAACAGCAGGGAGGACGTGGACGCGTTTATCGCGGCTGTGCAGAAAGGCGCGAAGATGCTGCGGCGGTAATGCCCTCTGTGTTTGATGGACGGGGTTTCGCCGCCTGCGGGCGGCGGGATGCGGGCGCCTGCGCGGCGCGGGCGCACAAGAGGGGCGAAACCAGGGCTTCTCCCCTCTTGCGAATCACCCCTTTTCCTTTTGGCGCAGCGCAGGCGGGGCATCGTCTGCCAGAAGAGCTGCGGCATTTGCTGCCGCAAATAAGGGCGCGCTGGCGCGCGCAGGGTGTGTCACGCCCAATTTTTCGCCGCCCATTTGCCCGAAGCAATAAGAAGGGCGGGTTTCGCCCCGCAGGGGCCGGCGGATCGCACACAGGGAAAATGAACAACACCATGCAGGCGCGCTGCCTGCTGAAATAAGGGAGACATTATGAAAGAAGTATTACTGCTCAAGTGCGGTGAGATTGTGCTCAAGGGTCTCAACCGCAAAACCTTTGAGGACCGTCTGCTCAAAAACCTGTCGCGGCGCATGAAGCATGTGGCGGACTGTGAAATCTCCATGCGGCAGTCGGTCGTATATGTGGAGGTGCCCGAGGAGGCCGACGCCGACGCGGTCATGGACTGCGCGCGCCATGTGTTCGGCTTTGCGACGATTTCGCGCGCGGCGGTCTGCCCGGAAAAGATGCTCGAGAGCGTGGTCGAAACCGCGCGCACCTATCTGGCGGCGCGGTTCGCGCAGGCGCGCACTTTTAAGGTGGAAACCAAGCGCGGGGACAAAAAGTTCCCGCTCACCTCGACCGAGATCAGCCAGCGCGTCGGCGGCGAGCTGGCCGACCTGTTTCCGGCAGTCCGACCGGATATGCACCACCCTGATCTGACCGTGCATGTGGAAATGCGGGAAAAATATGCCTTTGTTCACGCCGGTCCGGAGCCGGGCGCGGGCGGCATGCCGATCGGCTCGAACGGACGCGCGGCGCTGCTGCTTTCGGGCGGCATTGATTCGCCCGTGGCGGGCTGGATGATGGCCAAGCGCGGGCTGGAGCTGGTGGGCATCCATTTCTTCAGCTATCCGTACACTTCGGAGCAGGCCAGGGAAAAGGTGCTTGAACTGGGCCGCAAGCTGACCGCATGGTGCGGCCGCATGAGCGTGATGGTTGTGCCGTTTACCAAGATCCAGGAGGAAATCCGCGATAACTGCCATGAGGAGCTGTTCACGCTCATCATGCGGCGGTTTATGATGCGCATTGCCGAGCGGGTCGCGGTGGAATACGGCTGCGGCGCGCTCATCACAGGCGAGTCGCTCGGCCAGGTTGCCAGCCAGACCATGCCCGCCATGGCGGTGACCGGCGCGGTGTGCGAGCTGCCCGTGTTCCGGCCCTGCATCGGCATGGATAAGGAGGAGATCGTGCGCATCGCGCGGCAGATCGACACCTTTGAAACCTCCATCCTGCCCTATGAGGACTGCTGCACGGTATTCACCCCCAAGCATCCCAACACCAAGCCCAAGATGCCCAAGATCCTTGAGGCGGAGAGCCATTTGGATGTGGACGCGCTGGTGGAGGAAGCCGTTGCGGGCGTAGAAATCGTGCATTTGCCGTAAAAATGCGGCGATAATGCCGCCTGCGGGCGGCAGGAACGGCGCCGCTGCGCGCGGCGGGCGCACAAGAGGGGCGAAACCAAGGTTTCTCCCCTCTTGCGAATCACCCCTTTTCCTTTTGGCGCAGCGCAGGCGGCACAGCGTCTTCTGGAAGAGCTGCGGCATTTGCTGCCGCAAATAAGGGCGCGCTGCGCGCGCAAAGGCATGTGACGGTTTCCGCAGAGCCGCCCGGCTGCACATGCGGACAGACAGGGCGGCGGCCGCCCCAAGGGGGCTGTCAGGGCAATCAAAGAATCAAAGCATTGGGAGGAACGCAATTATGAACGCAGAACTGATCGCTGTCGGCACGGAAATTTTGCTGGGCGATATTGTGAACACGGACGCGCAGCTCATCTCGCAGGGGCTCTCCGAGCTGGGCATCAACGTATTTTATCAGACGGTTGTGGGCGATAATCCGGCGCGCCTGCGTCATGTGGTGGAGACCGCGCGCGACCGCGCGGATATCATCATCACCACGGGCGGCCTCGGGCCGACGCTGGACGATTTGACCAAGGAAACGCTGGCCTCGGTGTTCGGCAAGAAAATGGCGCTGCATCAGCCCTCGCTCGACCGCATCAAAGCATTTTTTGAAAAAATCGGCCGCGAAATGACGCCGAACAACGAAAAACAGGCGTGGCTGCCCGAAGGCTGCACGGTGTTTGTCAACGAATGGGGCACGGCGCCCGGCTGTGCGTTTGAGGCCTACGGCAAGCATGTGCTCATGCTGCCCGGCCCCCCGCGTGAGTGCAATCCCATGTGGAAGGAATGCGCGATGCCCTATCTATACAAGCTTGCAGGCGGCTGCATTGTATCGCGCAATATTCGGGTATTCGGTCTGGGCGAAAGCGCGATGGAGGACCGCCTGCACGACATGATGGCCTCCATGACCAACCCGACCATTGCGCCCTATGCCAAAACGTCCGAGTGCTTTGCCCGCGTGACTGCCAAGGCGGATACGCCGGAGCAGTGCGAGGCCATGCTCGCCCCCGTGGTGGACGAGATCGTTTCTCTGCTGGGCGAGGATGTGTACGGCGTGGATGTGGATTCGCTGGAGCAGGTGGTGGGCGACGGGCTGCGCCAGCGCGGCCTGACCCTTGCTGTGGCGGAAAGCTGCACGGGCGGCTTGCTGTCCAAGCGCATCACCGATGTGCCCGGCTGTTCGGATTACTACCTTGGCGGCGTGTGCTCGTACGCCAACGAGGTCAAGATGGGCGTTCTGGGCGTGCAGAAGGAGACGCTTGACACGGCCGGCGCGGTATCGCCCGAGGTGGCCGGGCAGATGGCCGCGGGCGTGGCAAAGGCGCTCGGCGCGGATGTGGGCGTCGGCATCACGGGCGTGGCCGGCCCGGGCGGCGGCACGGAGGAAAAGCCGGTCGGACTGGTTTACATCAGCGTGTGGTACAATGGCAAATGCTATACCCGCCGGCTGAATGCCTCCAACGGGCGCGACCGTATCCGGATGCAGGCGGCGTCGACTGCGCTGGATATGATTCGCCGCAATCTTTTTTGAGCAAAAACACTGTATTTCATCCATTTTCAGACATTCCTCGTTTTTTGCTGTTAAAACCAAACAAAATTCTTGCGAAAAAAGTCTGGCAATTGTGTAAAATTGCTGGACTTTTTTCGCG
>NZ_JBMNUP010000046.1:0-12511 GCF_050946325.1 Agathobaculum sp.
TGGTATAGTAATAAGGTAAACCGAACAGCATTCGGGGTTGTAGCTCAGCTGGTCAGAGCGTTCGCCTCACACGCGAGAGGTCGTGGGTTCGAGCCCCGCCAACCCCACCAGGAAAAGCCGTCACGAAAGTGACGGCTTTTTGCTGTTTGCGCGAACTTTTGCGGGGTTTTGGTTTTTATGGGTTCTGGGATTTGCAACAGTGGTTGCAACAGACAAGACAGACAGAGCAGACAGAAAACAATGAAAGTGCTGAAATGTGTTGCAAAAGTGTTGCAAATTTTCAGCCCGAAAACGGATTTGCAACACTGCGCTGCAGGTTGGCGATATCCTCCTCATCGACGTGGTTATAAATATTTGCGGTAGTCGTGATGCTGGCGTGCCCCATGAGATACTGCGCGGTTTTCAGGTCTATACCGCGGCGGCGCAGGTTGGTGCAGTAGGTATGGCGGAGGTAGTGCGGCGTGATCTCCGGCGCAAAGGCGTGCTCAATGATTTTATTACGGTAGATTTTCGCGCCGGCTTCCCGATCACAAGCACGGTGGAAGCTGGTCCACATGCGGCGCAGGCGGGTGAGCGTGACCATCTTCCCGTTTTCGCCGTGGAAGAAGTAGCGGCCCGAGCGGTCGAGTCGGGCGAGTAGTTCGGGCGGGACAGGCACCAGACGTTCGCCGGCGGCGGTTTTGGTGCCTTTAGCCTTGGCCTGATTGCCCTCGGCATAGGTGGCGGAGCTGGTGATGCGGAGTAGTCCGTCGCGTGTCAGGTCCACCTTGCCGACCGGCACCGTCTCACCGCGGCGCAGGCCGCAGTCCAGCATGAGCAGCACCCACGGCCCTGCCCAGTGCCTGGCAGCCACACGGCGCACAACCGCCTCCTCCTCGCGCGTGAGCGCACGGCGCGTGGTTTTGCCGGTGGCCGTGTTCTCGATACGGCGGCAGGGCGAGATCTCGATCATGCCGTTGATCTCCGCCTGCTCAAACATCTGGCGCAGGGTGTACAGGATCTGCCGCACAGTGCCCTGTGCCAGCGGCTGGCCATCCTCGCGCCGTGCATCGTTGACAAGCTGCTGCAGGTGGTATGGTTTGACGGAGGGGAGGGACATCATCCCGATAACAGGCAGGATATGCCGCTTGAGGTTGGTTTCGTAGTTGATGCGCTGGGATGCTCCTACCTTGGGGGCTTTGTAGGTGTGATACCACTGCCACGCCCACTGCTCAACGGTGAGCGTTTTGCCGACGATCTGCACGCCCTTGGCGTTCAGGTTCTGATAGTACCGCACCTTTTGCTCAAAAACAGCCTTATTGTTTTCGCGGATGTATTTGCGGATGGGCTTGCCGTCCGGCTTGTGGCCGACGGTGATCGCCTTGACATATTTGTAGGTGTATTTTTTATCAGCGGTTTCTGGCATTTTGGTGTCTCCTTTTGCGAAAAACAGAACATATGTTCGATTTATGCGGGTATAAAAAATGCAGACCACAACGCAAATGGTGTTCGGTTGTGGTCTGCGGGGGAACGAATGGGTTAATGCCGGCTGTAGAGTGAATCACTGACATTGTGAGGCGGTTTGGAAACACAACTGTGCAGTCCGTCAATATGTTCATTTAAGCTTGGTTTTATGGTATGCCACATGGGGTCGAGCACAAAGTCAATGCCTTCGCGGCGTGCGTGCTTGGCGGCCGGCACAAAGTCGCTGTCACCGGCAATCAGGACGATCTGGTCAACCAGATGCTTGTAGGCAAGCGACGCGATATCCAAACCAATCTTCATGTCGACGCCTTTTTGCTGAATATCCAAATGAAAATCAGCTTCTGTCAGGTCATCGACAGAAATATTTTTTCGGCACAGCTTTTTGACTGCGTCTGCATTTAACACATATCCAGCCGTGCTTTCGAGCAGTTCGCCCATGCGCAGCGCAACTTTTCGTTTGGACGCCAGCGCCGTATGAAATGCGTTTGTCCATGTGTAAAGCTCGGTTCGTTTGAGCCATACGCTTTTTTGCGTGAGTGGATGCATGATGGTTTTTTCGGATGGATGACAGTCATAGACGAAAATACGGTATAAGTACTTATCCTCTGCTCCAATGCTGCGCTCTTTCAAATGCCGTTTGCAGTATTCATATAATTCGTCGGCGCGCTCCTGCCCAGTTTTGGGACCAAAAAGAAGGTTGGCCCGTTTTTGATAAAAAGCGCTGTCTACCATAATAGCGGTGCGGATCATATCTGTATCTCTCCTGCAAATAAAAAAACCCTTGGGTTCAACGCTTCCCGGATAGTGGGAGGTTTACTTCCAAGGGCTGGTTTAACAATACAGCGTAGTTGCTGTATCAATATAATATGCCCTTGAAAAACATATGTCAACACATCAAAAATCGCAAATAAATACAAATAATTGCGAAAAACATCATTTTTCTGCAATATCAGCGAAAGTAATATTGTGAAAAAACTGTAAAAGTGAAATGATTTCACAAATTGAATAAAATTATTGGATAAACAGTTGAAGGACTAAAAATTATTTAATCATGTGTTATCCAAGTATTCAAATTGAACACCAGTATTTTGTGAAATTTTACTATATCTTGAAATTGTCCTTGCCAAACATCAAGATAGAGCGTATTATTGAAAATACAAACACTTGTTCGATTTTGGAGGGTGAGCGATGAAATACGAAAATGAACTTTTAGAAGTGATACGCTCCGGCCAAGATAAAGAGGTACTTATTTCTTTCGCCCGCCAGCTCTGCGAATCGCTTCTGCTTTCACAGCTTGAAGAACGAATGCCTTCTGATCATCCGTCAGTTTCCTGAAATCGGCTAATAGTTCAGCTTCATCTGTGCTTATTCCAACGTCCTCGTAAGAGGGCGTTTTTTTTATTTCTTGAGTGGCATCGTTGGTAGAACCAAGAAGATAATCAATACTCACATCAAATAGATTGGCTATTTGGCGTAATGCGTCCATACTCGGTTCAATCTTCCCGTTTTCCCAGCCTGATATTGTGGCTTGGCTTACATTGATTTTATCAGCAAGGTCACCTTGCAGAATCCCGTGCGCTTTTCTGAGTTCTTTAATGCGAATCATAGGCTCACCTCTATTAATATCAATATAACTGATATGGTGTAGGCTTACAACATAATATCAGATAATTTGAAAATAATATTGACAAATTTGAAATTATCAAATATACTGTTATCAAATAAATTGATATCAAGGAGGCGAGAGTGGTGAAGATACCAAAGAGCGAATGGGACGGTGGCGTTCCTGCTTGGGCTTGGCGTATTACATGGGGAATTATGGCGTTGGCAATGTTATTATTCCTAATTGCGATAATAGTGAAATGCCTGCAATGATAAGTGCGATGAGCGCAATAGCGGTGGTAATGGTATATCGGATCCATTCGACTCTCTTTTCGGCGGCCATATCTGATTTTCTTTCGAAATAGCATTTGCCACTATCAGTCAGCAGAATTGATTTTGGAAAACCGTGATGCAAAGGTTGATAGGCAATATAACCCATGCCGCATAGTACATCAATGACTTCTTGCGCATCAATATCTTGTGGAAGCCCGTGTTTATACAAATATTCAGGCTGTATGATGGTGTTCTCTTTGTGTTGAGCATGAAAGTCAATGATAGCGCGCATAGCAATATCGCGTGTTTTTTTCGAAATCATATAATTCCCTCCATGTATTTCATATTAACACATGGAGCAAGAGGGAACAAGAAGCGATAAGGAGGTGAGATGCATGAAAACCATCAAGCGCTACCGCGAAGCATGCGGCATTAAACAGGTTGAACTGGCGGCGCGCTTTGGCGTGGCGCAGCCGACGATTGTCAAGTGGGAAAGCGAGGGCGCGTACCCGCCGAGCAGGATCATGCCCGAGTTAGCGGCCTTCCTCGGCTGCACCATAGACGAGCTGTACGCGGAGGAAAACGGAAAGGAGGCGGGGTAACCGCTATGCGTGAAAATCTGAGAGCAGCCCGCAGAGCGAAGAAAATGACGCAGCAGCAGATAGCGGATTATCTGGGAGTCGGTCTGCGCCACTATCAAAAAATCGAATATGGAGAAATTATTGGTTCTTTTTCGGTTTGGGATGCCTTGGAGGACCTTCTCGAGGTACATCAACGGAGACTCCGAGAGATGCAAGATATTCGTCGCGGCACAATAAAAAGTCGGTAGGAACGTTGAAAAAATCTGCTAATCGGACAAGGGTAGCAAAATCCGGTTCGCTATCAGCACTTTCGTATTTTTGATAAGAGCGTAACGGGATTTGAAGCATATCGGCTGTTTTTTGCAAGGTATACTTGCGAAAAATTCGTGCTGACCGCAGTCGGTCATTGAACATGCGGAAAACCTCCTTTATTTATCTTGACTTACGTCATATTATGGCGTAATATAGAGATAAATTAAACGCCATTAAATGGCGTAAATGGAGGCGAAGGCATGAGCACAGAATGCATGAGAATGCAATACTGTATCAAAATCAGCCCAGAACTGCCGGTTTGTGTGAACTGCCGTTATTTTGTGCGGCATTACCTGCGGGATGGGCGTCCGCTGGAGTGTGGGCATTGCGTCCATCCACGGATTAAGAACCGCAAAACCTATGATTATTGCAGTAATTTTGAACAGGAGGAAAACGGAAAGGAGGTCAGTTGAATGTCCGGCAAATATCTGACGATCGCTGAGATCGCGGAGCGGTGGATCTGCTCCAAGGACTATGTGCGCAAGCTGATCATCAGCGGGCAGCTGTCCGGCACCAAGCTGGGCGGCTGGAAAGTCCGGCAGGACGAGCTGCTGCGCTATGAGAAAGCCAGAGAAAAAGCGGATATGGAAGCCCTGCGCCAGCAGCGCATCGGCTTTATCCCCGGTGCTTGAGCGCATTATAGCATGAAAGATGGAGGTGTACCAGTGTGCGAAACTACAGGAATATTTATCAGGCTGCGCGGGAGCTGAAGGGTCTGACGCAGCAAGCCGGTGCAGAGCGCATAGGCGTATCGGTTGATACGCTGGGCGCGTATGAGCAGGACAGGCGGCGGCCGCCGGACAGCACGGTGCTGCGTATGGCGCAGGTGTATGATTTTCCCTATCTGTGCTACCAGCATATTGCTTTAGGGGATTTGGGCGGTACGCTGCCCGAAGTGCAGGAGCGGCCGCTCGAGCAGGCGACCATGCGGCTGGTGCGGCTGATCGGCACGTTTGCCAGGACCGGACGGCTGGATCAGCTGATGGAGATCAACGAGGACGGGCTGATTACGGCGGAGGAGCGTCCGCTGCACGATGCGATTATGGCCGAGCTGCGTGATATCATCACAACCGGCATGGAGCTGGATTACGCGACACAAAGAAAAATGCCCGCCGGCGTTGCAACCACCGACAGGCACATGTGAAATAAACTTGTTTACATGATAAGACAAAAATCCGGCGTTGTCAAGTGCAGCGCCGGGGAAGGGATAAAACCATGATGAATTTACTACTGGCCGCGCTGGCGGCTGGGTGCGCCTGTCTGGCGCTGGGGCTTTTGGTGGACTGGCGCACCCAGCGCCAGATGGAACGGCGGTGGCGCCGGTGAAAAATTTTACAGCGGAGGAAAAAGGCGAAATCTGGACGAGCTACCGCCAGGCGGCCCGAAAATCTGCGCAGATCGGCATTTTGTCGCAGCTTTATGCCTGCACAACGGCAGACATCCGGCGGGTGCTGCGGCTGACCGCGCCGCCGGAAACAGAGCGGCGGACACCGGTCAGCTGGAGCGACGCCATGACCGAACGCCTGCTTGTGCTGGCAGACGGCAGCTATACGGCTGAGGAGATCGGCGCAGAGCTTGGCGTTCCGCAGGAGAGCGTGCGCTCACGGGTGCAGCGGCTGCGGGCAAGGGGCTATGTTCTTGCGTTCCGCGGCTCGCCTCCGCAGGGGGAGGGTGCAAAATGATCTATCATTTTGACGGCCAGATCGCATCCATGTACGGCGTGGACGAGGCGGTCTTTATCGCCATGCTCCAATTCTGGATCGCAAAGAATGAAGCCAACGACCGTCATTTCCACGATGGCCGGTATTGGACCTACAACAGCATCCGTGCAATGGAGCGGCTGTTCCCGTTTTGGAGCAAGCATCAGATCGAACGCATCATCAGGAATCTCAAGAAGCAGGGCGTTGTGCTGACCGCAAACTACAGCCGCGAGAGCCACGACCGCACGCTGTTTTACACGCTTGACGAAAGCAAGCTGCCCATTTCCCCGTTTTGCAGCGAGGTGTCCCCAAACGGGGACAGCCCCCTGTCCCCGAACGGGGACAACCTGTCCCCAAATGGGGAAATGTATAAGGAACAGTTAATAACACAGTTAAAAGAAGAAGAGGAAAAGCCGGACGGGAATATCAAACCGCTGGAGCTGATGGAGCGGTACAACACCATCTGCACCAGCCTGCCGCAGGCGGTCAAGCTGACAGAGAAGCGGGCGAAGGCGGTGCGGCAGCTATATGCCAGGGGATATACCTCGGAACAGTTGATCGACGTATTCCATCGGGCGCAGGCCAGCAGCTTCTGCACGGGCGTGAACGACCGCGGCTGGAAAGCCGAATTTGACTGGCTCATGAACGAAAACAATCTGGTCAAAGTGCTGGAAGGCAAGTACGGCGGCACCGCGCCTGCGCCGCCTGCAAACAAGGGAGGTGCGTTTGAGCAATGGTAACCAAGGCAACACTTGATGCCGAATACAGCGTGATCGGCTGCCTGCTGGTCGATTCTTCGATTGTGGGACCGCTGCTGACGCTGACAAGACCGGAGGATTTCACGGTGCCGGAGCTGCGCACCGTGTACAACGCGGCGCGCAAACTGTTCAGCGCCGGCCGGACGGTGGACGCGGTCACCATCCGCGGGGCGTGCGGCACGGAGTACAACGACCTGCTGATGCAGTGCATGGAGGTGACGCCAACCTCATTCGGCTGGCGGACGTATATTGCGGAGATGCAGGAACAGACCCGCGTTGCGCGGCTGCGGGCGCTGGCCGATGAGCTGCAGGTGGTGCGTTCAAGCAAGGCGGCGCGCGAACTGCTCGCCCAGGCGGCAGAGATCTTGCGGGAGCACAGCGGTACCCGCATTGTCACCATGCAGGATGCGCTGGTGCAGTTTTTCAGCGAGCAGGGCGAAAAACGGCGGTTTATTCGCTGGGGGCTGGACAAGCTCGACCGGCGGCTGTACTCGGATTACGGGGATTTTGTGATCCTTGCCGGACGGCCGTCGGCAGGCAAAACCGCGCTGGCGCTGCAAATGGCCGCGCATATGGGAAAGCAGGACAAGGTTGGGTTTTACAGCCTGGAAACCTCGCCCCCAAAGCTGACCAACCGACTGGTGGCGAACCGGTGCGTGATTGACTTTGGGCGCATCAACCGCCGCGAGATGACGGACGAGGAATGGGCGCGCGCCGCCAAGTGGAAGAGCGAAATCACGGACACGCAGATTGAGCTGGTGCCGGCGTCCGGCTGGACCGTGCAGGATATTGTGGACACGGCGCTGACGCAGCAGCACAAAATTGTGTTTATCGACTATTTACAGCAGCTGAAAGGGCGCGGGCGGGACCGATTTGAACAGGTGACCAACATCTCGCTGGAACTGCATGCAATGGCCCAGACCCACGGCATTCTGGTGGTGGCGTTAAGCCAGTTTTCACGCGCCGCTGCCAGCCGGACGGACGCAGCGCCCACGCTGACCGACCTGCGTGAATCCGGACAGATTGAGCAGGACGCGGACGCCGTGCTCGCTCTGTATCTCGATCCGGACGAGGACACGCCGCTGACAGACCGAAAACTGCGGGTGCTGAAAAACAAAGAGGGCACGTTGGGCGAGTTTTCGCTTGCATTTGACGGCGCGACCCAGAGTTTTGCGGAATACATGGACGGGCAGCTTGCAACGGTCCGTCAGATCAAACGAATGGAGGACAAACGGCATGAACAGAATCACAAAAAGGACGCCTGACGGCCGTCTGAGCATCGGCGGGACATCGTGGGAAGATATCACGGCCGCGCTGCGCAAGGCGCTGCGCAGGCTCGCAGAGTATGAAGAGACTGGACTGACGCCCGCGCTCGTGTGTTCGATGGCAGATGAATCGGATTTTACAGCTTGGACCTGCGAAGATGAGCAAAACAATGTCTGGATGTGCGCCGGCTGCGGCGCGCTGCACCGGTTTGAGGCTGACGGGCCGATGGAAAACGGCTTTGTGTGCTGTCCGTACTGCGGCAAGTTCATCATACTGCAGCCGGATGAGGAGGAAACGCATGAACCTGCGTGAAGTGATCCGCATTCTGCATTATGAGCGGCGCCGCGTACTGTCGATGCGGCGCGTCTGTGACCCGATTTTCGCAAAAGAGTACGAGCGCACCGCCCGCGCCCTCGGCATCGCGGCCGAGATCGTAGAGCGGGAAGGGAACCGGCACCGGAGAAAGGACACGAAAACATGAAAACCATTTATAAAATCGCCGCAGCGTGTTTTGCGGCGCTGACCGGCGCAGCCCTGCTGCTGTGGGGCATGGGATACTGTCCGATGGGCGGCGCCGCACTGGTAACGGCAATGTGCCTGTTTGGTATGGGCGTCTGCGTGAGGGAACTGCGGCAGCTGCATATATGCGAGGTGCAGCAGGCCCAGGCCGCGCAGCGGAGCGCTTGGCAGGCAGATTTCTTCCGGCAAATTGAAAATATTTGATGCTCCATAGGAGGACGGGACATGGCAAACTGTAAAATCTGCGGCAAACCGGTCCGCAGCGCAAATGCATTTCACTCGGGATGTTGGGAGAAGGCGGCGTCAGACATGGCGGAAGAGTTTTGTAATGAATACTGCCGTTTCCTGCGGGAGGTCGTGGATGAGGACAGCCTGCATGAGCTGCACTGCGGCAGCTGCCCGCTGGTTCGGGTGCTGAATTTGGGCCTGTGAGGGAGCAAATATGATGAAGGTTTTAGTAGCCTGCGAAGAATCGCAGGAGGTATGCAAGGCGTTTCGGGAGCTGGGGCATGAGGCGTACAGCTGCGACATTCAGGAGCCGTCCGGCGGTCATCCGGAGTGGCATATTCTTGGGGATGTTCTGCCGTTGCTCAATGGAAGCTGCGCGTTTCAAACAATGTCTGGCGCAGAACACCATATTGAGAAATGGGACATGATGATTGCGTTTCCACCATGTACGCATCTGGCGGTCAGCGGAGCGAAATGGTTCGCAGAAAAGCAAGCCGACGGACGACAACAGACAGCGGTTGATTTTTTCATGAGGTTTACACGCACTGACTGTCCCAGGATTGCGATTGAAAATCCTGTGGGTATTATGTCTACAAAGTGGAGAAAACCAACTCAGATTATACAGCCGTGGATGTTTGGGCATCCGGAAAAGAAAACGACCTGCTTGTGGCTGAAGAACCTGCCGAATCTGATGCCAACAAATGATGTAAGAGACCACATGAAGACATTACCGCGAAATCGGCAGGAGAAAATACATTACCTTCCGCCAAGCCAAGAACGGGCGAAGCTACGAAGTAAAACATTTCCCGGCATCGCCCGCGCGATGGCAGAACAATGGGGAGGAGAAGCATGAAAACATCTGATTTAATCAAGGCATTAAACCGCCTGAAAGTTCAGACAGGGAGTTTAGTTTGTATCGGCTGCGGATATGAGCAGAATTGCAGCACGCAGGGCTGCCGCCTGATTCGGGAAGCGGCGGACAAGCTGTGCGGGATGGAGTGGATTGACCCAGCGGTGGAGCTGCCGCCAGACGATAACGGTGTGCTTGTGATTGCAAGCGGTAAGCCGAAAAAGAACGTGACGCTCGATCGAGCGATATGCACAGCATCGCTTATTCGAACACCGCGCACAGCATCGCATGATGAGACGTGCGACTGGGTGATTGATGAGTGGCCGGAGTGGGAGACCCCGCAGGTTTTGCGCTGGATGCCGCTGCCGGAGGAGGAAACAATATGAACGCGAAAAGAGCAGCAAAACTGATGCGCATTGCGGAGTATTACGGCGCGGAGGTGCAGGTGTGCAAGCTGATGGAGGAGCTGGGCGAGGCGGTGAGCGCGGCCAGCGAGGTATTGATGTGTATGACGTTCCACGAGGACTGCGGCAAAAATACCGATTTGCAGGAGCGGCTGGAGCATCTGGCGGCGGAGCTGGCAGATGTGAGCAACCTGACTGAGCAGGTGCTGTACTTATTTGGGCTGGAGACGGATTTTAAGGTTGCGAGACACGAGGGCATCCGCAAGACGCTGGAGAGGATCGAGAGGGAGTAAGGGCAAAACATCCAGCCGCCCGAATGGGGCGGCTGGATGCGCTGCGGGTGCAGGAGACGAGTTCGTTTGACATTTTGTAAATTTCCGGATATTCTAAGGAGCATACGATAAAGGAGGCGCCATGAAGCGAAGAAAAACCATCCGTGCGGGGCGGCTGGTGTGGGATGTGATCTACACCGTACCGCGGCCGAACGCAACGCAGCAAGAGCGGAAGCGCATCCGCGAGGTGACGGCCGAGCAGGTTGCGCAGACCAATTGTAATACAGCGCAGCGTAAGCTGGAGCTGCTGATGGCCGCGAATTTCGAGCCGGACGATTTGGTGTTCTCGCTAACCTACAGGGACGAAGATCTTCCGGCCAGTCCGGATGTCACCCGGCGGCGGCTCAGCAAGGTGTTTGCACAGCTCCGCGCCTATCGCAAGGCGCGCGGCTTGCCAGATCTCAAGTACATTTATGTGCTGGAGGGGCGGCACGGGGATCACCGGCCGCACGCACATCTGATCCTCAATGCCGTCGGCGGTGACCTTGAGCTGATGAAGTCGCTCTGGGTGTGGGGAGACAATGTGGATCTTAACTATATCGAGGATCGCGGGTATGACGTTTGGGCCGGTTACTTTACCAAGGAACGGCGGGAAGCATCGCTCAATGGCAAAAAGCAGTTTGTCGGCAGTCGCAACCTTGCGCAGCCAACCATCAACTATGAATGGGTGGACGATGCGGCGATGATTGACCCGCCGCCCGGCGTGCAGGTGATTGATGACAGCGGTATCAAACGAAATGATTATGCGTCCTGCCGTTATCTCAAGTACATGATGCCAAAGAGGAAGAACAATAAAAAGCTACGCGCACGCACGCGCGTAGTTGCTGGCTTGGAATGCTCTGTAACATATGAACGGGGCATGGAGAAAAGCCCGCCAGGGCATAGACAGGAGGCGCAAACGAGTGTACAATAAAAATCAAAGAGTAAAGATCGTGTGCCCGCGATGTGGCCGCACGACGAGAGTCCAGGTCGTTCCTGGCGAGACCAAGCTGCAGCATTTTCCGCTGTGGTGCGAAAAGTGCAAACAAGAGTCCACCGTCGATTTTGACGGCGTGAGCCAGAACCCGCTGAGGTCCGAGCCGACTGCGTAACATCCCCGTGAGGGTGTTGCGAGGTCGGCTTTTTATTTTGCCCGAAGGGAGTGACCGTCATGAAGTCCATCGTTGAGATTGTGGACGAGTACGCCGCGAATGTCGAGAGCATGAAGCGCCAGCGTGACGCGCTGTACGAGCGCATGCAGGCCGAGCCGCAGGCAGAAGTGCGCTTCCGGCTGTATCGGTCGATCAACTCGATCAGCAGGGCAATTGGGGATAGCCAGTACGCGATCGCGGTCATGCGGGGTGATATCCATGGCTAAAGCATGGGCGAAGGCGTTTTACAACTCGTCTGCGTGGCAGCAGACGAGGATTGCCTACATGGTGAGCCGCCACGGCCTGTGCGAGAGGTGCGGCCGGCCGGGGCTGATCGTCCATCACCGCAAGGCGCTGCGTCCGCAGGATATGGGAAATCCGAAACGTACGCTCGGTTGGGACAATCTCGAGGTGCTGTGTCATCGCTGTCATGACCTGGAACACATGGCGAAGCATCCGGCGGCGCGGTGCCGCTTTGACGAGGACGGAAACGTACTCCCCCCATTGCCAAAAAAACGCTGACCGCCCTAAGACCGCACCCCAGGAGGAGAATTACACTGGGTGGACCGCGCAGGAGGGGTGTAGCAGAAAGGAGGCGGTGATATGCCGAAAATTACGACCGACACAAGAATCAAACGCGAGCGCGAGAGACTACTCGAAATCTTTTCAGAAGTGGACGAAAAACGCCGGAATACCGCCTTTTCCCTGATTGAAAATGCGGCATTTATGACAGTGACACTGGCCGATCTGCGCAAAACGATCAGTGAAAACGGCGTGGTTTCTGAGTACCAGAACGGAGAAAACCAGCACGGCACGAAGAAGTCGCCTGAGGTGGAGGTATACAACACGATGATCAAAAACTACACGACGATCATCAGGACGCTGTGTGATATGCTGCCCGAGGGAAGCACGGCCGGCAGTGAGCTGCTGGACTTCCGGGCGAAGTATGAGCGGGGGGTGGGCTGATGCGTATGTGCGGACTATGCCCGATGCTGAACAGCCAGGGCGTGTGCGATACGGCGATGCGCCGTCCGCAGTACATAAAGGGCTGCCCGCATGATAAGCTGCGCCATGCGCTTGCCCAGACACTGC
>NZ_JBMNUP010000047.1:0-12302 GCF_050946325.1 Agathobaculum sp.
CACTGCGAAAAAAGGGGAGACCGCCTGATGGCTGATCCACGTGCGGCGCGCGAGCGTCTGCTGCACCGCATGGAGCGGGAAGCGAAAAAAACACCCGCCCCCAAGGGGGATCACTGGTTGGAGCAGTATGCCTGCGCAGTGCTGACCGGTCACATCACGGCATGCCGTAAGGTGCGCCTGCTGTGCGCGGTGCTGCTGGATAAGATCCGGCGGCCGGAGAAGTACAGACCGTGGGTGTTTGACCCAGCCGCTGCCAATGTTCATATCGCGTTTGTCGAGCAGTTTTGTAAACAGCCGCAGGGGCGGTTGGGCGCGCCACTGAAACTCGAGCTGTTTCAGAAGGCGCGGTGGCAGGCGATATTCGGCTTTGTGCATCGGGACACCGGCCTGCGGCAGTATCAGGAGGTCATGATTGTAGAGGGGCGCAAAAACGGCAAAACGACCGAATGCGCCGCGATTGAAATTGACCTGCTGACAAACGATGGAGAGGGTGCGCCCGAAATCTACTCTATCGCTACCAAGCGGGAGCAGGCGGCGAAGAGTTACAACGCCTGCGTGAATATGCGTAAGCAGTCACCCGCTCTGTTTTCAGGAATCCGAAAGCGGCAGGGTGACTTGTATTACCCGCCCAATATGGGAACGATCGCGGCGCTGGCTTCGGCGGCGAACAGTCTGGACGGCTTGAACGCGCATGGCGTGCTTGTGGACGAGCTGGCCGCGATCAAAAACCGCCAGATCTATGACGATATGAAACAGTCCATGTCTGCGCGGGATCAGCCGCTGCTGTTTTCCATCTCGACGGGTGGCTTTGTGCGTGAATGTATATTCGACGCGCAGTATGCCTATGCCGCGGGTGTGCTGGAGGGCACGGTGACGGATGACCGGTTCCTTGCGTGGATCTATGAACTGGACGAGCGGGACGAGTATCGGGACGAAAACATGTGGATCAAGGCTAACCCAGGGCTTGGAACGATCAAGAAGGTCGATTACCTGCGCCAGATGATGGCGAAGGCGAACGCTGACCCGTCCTTCCTGCCGACGGTGCTGGTGAAAGACTTTAACCTGAAGGAAAACGCCGCGACCGCATGGCTGACGTGGGCGGAATGCTCCAACCCTGAGACGTTCGATATCACGTTTGACTACTGCATCGGCGGCATGGACGCGGCCGACAGCATTGACCTGTGCGCGGCAACGGCTATTTGCCAGCGGCCGGGCGATCCGAAGATCTACCGCCGCAGCATGTACTGGATTCCGCAGAGCGTGCTGGATGCAGACGCGGCCGAGGGCAACCGCCGCGAGCGGGACAGCGCGCCGTATTCCCTCTGGGTGCGCCGCGGCCTGATGCGTACCGTTCCTGGCAACAAAGTAAACAAGCAGGTGATGCTGGACTGGTTTATCGAGCTGCGGGATGAGGAGGATCTGTATGTGAGCTATATCGGGTATGACCCGTGGCACATGGACGACAGCCTGCTTGAGCGGTTCAAATCTGAGTTCGGCGCCGGATGCATGATACCGGTGCGGCAGGGCGTTTTGTCGCTTTCCCAGCCGATGAAGGACCTTAAGGCTGACCTTGCCGCGGGTCTTTTGGTGGATAACAACAACCCTGTGGATAAGTGGTGCATGGTAAACACCGAGGTGCGGGCGGATATCAATGGCAACATTCAGCCGGTCAAGGTGACCGATGGACGGCGGCGTATTGATGGCACAGTTGCGCTGATCTGCGCCTACAAGGTGCTGCAGGACAAGCGAGACGAATATGTAAACCTGAACAGGGCAGAGGATGAGGAGGAAACCGATGGGACTGTTTGACAAGCTGTTTCCGCACCGCCCGCCGGGCGGCAGTCCGCGGGCGTATTTCAAAACGCTGACGGCGTACCAACCGGTATATACGACATATCGGGGTGGGCTGTATGAGATGGCGTTGACCCGTGCGGCTGTGGCGGCGTTTGCGCGGCATTGCAGTAAGCTGCATTTGGGGATTGCCGGGGATTTCCGGCCGGAGCTGCGGCCGGTGCTGGGACAGCAGCCTAACCCATGGATGGATGCCAGTAAGTTTTTGGCGCGGGCAGCAACGATCTACATGGTGCAGAACAATGCATTTATCGTGCCGCTGGAGGATGCGGCCGGACGCCTGACCGGCTACTATCCAGTGCTGCCGCAGCAGACCAGCGTGCGCGAATACGGCGGGCAGGCCTATTTGCAGTACGAGTTCTGGGGCGGGCAGCAGGCGGCGGTCGAACTGTCCCGCGCGGGGCTGCTGACGCAGCACCAGTATGAAGATGACTTTTTCGGGTCGGACAACCGACCGCTTGCCCCGACCTTGCAGGTCATGCACACGCAGGACGAGGGCATTGTAAACGGCATCAAGAACGCCACGACCATCCGGTTTCTGGCGCGGCTTTCCGCAAACCTGAAGCCGAAGGACATCACCGCAGAGCGTCGGCGGTTTGCTGAGGACAATCTGGCAGGCAACGACACGGGCGTGATGATGTTTGACAGCAAATATGCGGATGTAAAGCAGATCGAGAGCGCAGCGCTGGTGGTAAACCCCAAGCAGCAGGAGCTGATCCGCGGGAACGTATTTGAGTATTTCGGAACGAATGAAAAGATTCTGACCAATACCTACACCGAGGACGAGTGGAACGCCTATTACGAGGGCTGTATAGAGCCGTTTGCCATTCAGCTATCGCTGGTGCTGACCGCGATGACCTTTACGCCGGAGCAGATCCGTGCGGGGGCGGCGGTGATCGCTACGGCAAACCGGCTGCAATATGCCAGCAACAACACCAAGCTGAATATTGTGACCCAGCTGTTTGATCGGGGCTTTCTGACGCACAATCAGGGCCTTGAGATATTCAACATGTCACCGGTGAGCGATGGAGACCGGCGGTTTATCCGCAAGGAATATGCAGAGGTATCGGACGTGTCCAAATTGAACACCGAACCAGTGGAGCCGAAGGAGGGCAAAGGCAATGGCGATCACACCGGAGACTCGTGACTACCGCACGTTTGAAGTGCGGGCACTGCCGCAGGAGGGCGGCGACGGGCAAAAGCAGTGCCGTGTAGAGGGATACGCCGCGGTTTTTGATGAGGAAACCGTGCTGTACGAATATGACGGCATCCAGTACAAGGAAGTCATCGACCGGAACGCATTTTCGGGAGCGGAGATGCGCGACGTTGTGATGAATTTTAACCACGGGGGCAAACCTGTGGCACGGACGAAAAACGGCACGCTGGCGCTTGCGGTCGACAGTAAGGGCTTGCGGATCAGCGCTGACCTGGGCGGAACCGAGGAAGGGCGGAGGCTCTACGAGGAGATTCGGGGCGGCTATCTGGATCAGATGTCGTTTGCGTTCACCATCAATAAGCAGGAATATGACCGCGCCAAGCGTTTGCGCCGGATCACCGGCTTTAAGCGCATTTTTGATGTGGCGGCGGTGGACGTACCTGCTTACGGTGGAACCAGCATTGCGGCGCGCTCCTGGGCGCAGGCGGAGGCCGAGCGGGAGTCCGCGGAGGCGGGCAAGCGGCGCAGGTTAGCACTGAAACTGAAACTTAACGGAATTACAGAGGAGGAAACCAGTGATGAATAACAATAAGCAGATGATTTTTAACAGCTTTCGCCGCCGTGTTGGCCTGCAGTTTTTTGCAGGCGCGGACCGTGTGACCGAAATTGAGACGCGCCTTGCGGCTATCCGCACCGAGATGGATGCGCCGGACGCGGATCTGGATGCGCTGACGGCTGAGACGGACAGCCTGATCGCCGAGCGCAAAAGCCTGTTGGATAAAGCCGAGCAGCGCCGCACGCTGCTGGGTAAGATCGGCAGCGGAGAGGTGGGCAGCGAGATGCGCCGCTTTGCCCCGGCAGACCAGACGCCGGAGGAGCGTACCTATGGTTTTGACAGTGCAGAATATCGCAGTGCATGGCTGCACACGCTGATGCGCTGCGACCTGACAGACGTAGAGCAGCGTGCATGGTCGACGGCGACGGGTTCGGCCGGTCCGGTGATCCCGACGCAGACCGCAAACCAGATCCTTCAGAAGGTGCACCAGTATGCGCCGCTGCTTGATAAGATCACCCTGCTGCATGTGCCCGGCAACGTGACCTACGCGGTGGAAGGCGAAGAACCGGACGCAGCATACCACACCGAGAACGAGGCGATCGCGCCGGCGGAGACTGGCCTGACCAGCATCACGCTGTCGGCATATGAGATCGTGAAGCTCGTGCAGATTTCCAAATCGGTGCAGAAAATGGCGATTGATGCGTTTGAGAGCTGGCTGACTGATATGGTGGCCAAAAAGCTGGCCAAGCAGATCACGGCGACCATTTTGAACGGTACCGGCTCCAAGCAGGGCAAGGGCATCGAAAAGGCGAATACATGGGGCGCGGGCAACTCGGTTTCGGTTGCCAAGGCCGGTACGCTGACCACCCAGAATGTGCTTGACCTGATTGCGCTGCTGCCGGGCGGCTATGACGCGGGTGCGTGCTTCCTGATGAGCAAAAAGACGCTGTTTACCGATTTTATGCCACTGCAGGATAAGTCCAAAAACGATTTGGTGCGCATTGAGGGCGGCAGCTACTATGTATACGGCTATCCGGTGCTGCTGGATGAGCGTGTGGCAGACCATGAGGCGTATCTGGCTGATCTGTCCACCGTGATCGGCAATATGCCCGAGGATGTGACCATTACATCGGATTTTGACCTGACCAAGAATGCGTTCCTGTTTCTCGGCTGCGCGATGTTTGACTGCACACCATCGCAGGCGGATGCGGTGCGCAAGCTGGTCAAGGCGGCATCGTAAAACACGATGGTAACATTAGACCGGTTTAAGATGTATGCCCGTGTGGACCACACGGAGGACGACGGGATGATCACGGACATGCTGACGGCAGCGGACGCTGCCGTCAGCGATATGACAGGCAAGCTGCCGCCGGGCGGCGCAGATGAGCTGTTTGATGTTGCGGTGCTGCAGCTTTGTGCCCATTGGTACGAAAACCGCACGCCGGTGAGCGAGATCGCCGTGCATGAGGTGCCGTTTACCGTGCAGATGCTGCTGAATCATATTGCGATGTCCGACCGCTATCCGGAAAAGGAGGAATCCGGTGGGGCTAACCAATGACCTGAAGCACCGGCTGACGGTGCTGAATAAAAAGCAGATGGAGAACGACCGCGGCGAAATCTATTACGACTATGCGCCGGACGGCGCGATTTGGGGTGCCCTGAGCGTGGTAAGCGGCAGCACGGAGACACTGCCAGGCGGCGCGGAGCGTGCAGTGGTGACGCACCGAATCACAATACGGCCGCGCAGCTGCAAGCTGACTACAGCGACGCGCTTTCTCTATCAGGGGCAGCGGTATGATGTGCAGTATTGGCAGCCGCATTATAAGCGGCGCGACCGCTTGGAAGTTCTGGTAAGGCTGGTGGTAGAAGATGGCGCGCGACGGATTTCTGTTTGATGAGCTGGAAATGTTCGCGGATAAGTTGGACAGCGTAGGGCGTAAGCGGATGTCAAAGGCCGAAGCGAAGATGATGCGCAAGGCGGGTACAAAGCTAAAGCGCAGAACACTGCGTCAGATACGGTTGGCAAATTTGCGAACAATTACCGGCAACTATAAGGAAAGCATCCAACGGGGCAAGGTTTGGAATGAGGATGGCACGATGCGTATCCGAGTCTATTCCAACGCGCCGCATGCGCATCTGATAGAGCAAGGTCATATTGTCTACGTCAAAAATGGCTATAAAAAAGTTCCTGGGCGAGAGGTGTTCATTGATGCTCAGAATGCCTTTGAATCGGATTTTGAAGATGCGTGTGAGGATCTTTTAGATGAGGTGATTCGGGAAATATGCAGATAAGCGAAGTGCGCACAGCGCTGGCCGATCTGGTCCGTGCCGCTGACCCTGCGGCGAAGATCATACAGGATGACGAGAAGGAGCCGGTCGTCCGGCCGGCGTTCCGCATTGATGTGCTGCCCATGGGCGGCGGCGCGGCCTGCGGCGGGGCGCGGGAGCGCGCGGTGGATGTGGACATCTGGTACTACCCCAAAAACACCGACCACCCGCAGGACGAATGCGACGCGGCGGCGGACCGGCTGCTCGCGGCGCTGGATGAGGGCTTTATGGCGGGCGGCATCTGGATTCCGCTGGATGAGGATGTGAGCTGCGACAGCACGCAGGGCGTGCTGGTGTGCCAGTTCGGCGCATCGTGGATCGAGACGGCGCCGGAAACCGGCGAGCCGATGGACGAGCTTATCTATGTATAGGGGGTATCCATACCCCCTATATACGGCAGACAGTTCCGTAGAAACTGTCTGCCGATACCCCCGGACGCGCCCCGAGGGCGCTGGGGTCGGGGTATCAAAACATGGGGCAAAGCTCCATGTTCCGATGCGATTCACAGAATCGCGGATAAAATGCCGCGCCTTGGGCGCGGGGAAGGAGCAAGAATATGCCAATTACAATGCCGAAAATTGAGGTGACGTTTGTCCAGCAGGCGGTGAGCCTGATCGCGCGGTCGGCGCGCGGCGTGGCGGTGCTGATCGTGCGGGACGACACCGATAAGGGGTTTACCCACAAGCAGTATGCAGACCTTGCATCCGCGCAGGCGGACAAGGCACTGTATACGGCGGATAACTACAATGCGATTTGTGATTTGCTCGCGGCGGCGCCCTATCAGGCGCATGTGTTCCGACTCGACACCGCAGGCACGCTGGCAGATACGCTGGCCGAGATCGCGCGGACGGTGAAAACCGGCTGGCTGGCGGTTGCCGGGCAGAGCGCAGAGGACGGCACGGCGCTGGCTGCATGGGTCAAGACGCAGGCGGCGGGAGGCAAGAGCTACAAGTGCATCGTACACAATGTGACGCCGCTGCCGGATGATATGCACGTTGTCAATTTTGTAAATGAGAGCGTGACGTTTGCGGACGAGCGCGGCGCGCAGCAGGGCGTGACCTACCTGCCGAGCCTGCTTAGCATTCTGGCGGTGTGCAATGTGGAGCGCGGCTGCACGAACTACCACTGCTCCAATCTTGCGGCGGTGCAGGAGGTTGCCGACAACGACGCGGCGGTCGGCGCGGGCAAGTTCATTTTGTTTAACGATGAGGACGGCGCGGTGCGCATTGGTCAGGGCATCAACTCCATGACCACCACGGACGGCAAGACCCGCACGGAGGACATGCAGTTTATTGAGACGGTGGAGGCCATGGACCTGATGCGCGACGACATCACGTCCACGTTCCGCAGGGAATACCTCGGCAATTACCGCAATACGCGCGATAACCAGATGATGTTTATTGCGGCGATCAACGCATCCTACTTCCGCCAGCTGGCGCAGGAGAACATCCTGGACCCCGACCATGCGAATGCGGCGCGCATCGACGTGGACGCGCAGCGCGCGGCGTGGGTGGCATCCGGCAAGGCCGAGGCGGCGGACTGGGATGAGGACAAGGTGAAGGCATCGCCATTTAAGCGCACGGTGTATCTGGCCGGTGACGTGAAGATTTTGGGCAGCATGACCGACCTGATTTTCCCGATTACGATGGTATGACGTATAGGGGACTTCCAAAGTCCCCTATATACGAAGCTTGGTTCCCGAGAAACCAAGCTTCGACAAGGTGAATTGCTGCGAAGCAGCAAGAGAGGGTGGCCTGGGCCATACCCGAAGGACGCCGCCCAGGGCGGCTGGGGTCGGGGTATCCCAAGTCAGGCAAAGCCCGACTTTGGATGCGATTCACAGAATCGCGGATGGAATGGCGGCTGGTGCCGCAGAAGGACGAAAGGAGAGTGTGAGATGGAGCAGTTTAACAAAGAGTGCGTGATGCACGGTTCGGGCGGCTATGCGTGGTTTAACGGAAAAAAGCTGACAAGCCTGCAAAGCATTGAAGCAAAAATTGCTGCAGACTACGAAGAGGTCAATGTATGCGGTGACAACACGACATACCGTATTTATAACGGTTACTCCGGTGAGGGCAGCTTTACAACGCTGAAAATGGACAGTGATGTGCTGAAAATGATGGCAGAAGCCTATGCCACCGGTGTGATGCCTGAGCTGACGATTGTATCTGCACTGAAGCAGAAAGGCACGAACAAGGTGGAGCGTGTGGCACTGTCGCAGGTTACGATTGACGAGATGTACTTATTCAAGTACGAAAAGAAAGCCAAGGTGGAAGAGGAAGTGCCGTTTAAGTTTGCGCACTTTGAGGTACTCGAAACACTGTAAGGAGGACAACGATGGAGACAACACTGCTGGAAGCGCTGGCGGCGCGGGCAGAGCAGAAGGAGAAAGACCGCCTTGCGGTGAAAAAGTTTTCGGTTGGCGGGGTGGAAATGCGGTTTCGCAAGCCCCGTCAGGCGGAGCAGCTGACGTACTACGGTGCGCTGTCGGAGGCGGGCGGCGCGGATGCGCTGATCACGATCTGCAAGCAGCTGATCTATGACTGCTGTGAGGATTTGCAGGATCCGGAGCTGCACCGCACGCTGGGTGTTACCGACCCTTATGATGTGGTGAGCCGTCTGCTGGACGTGCCTGAGATCGACCGCCTGGGCGGCGAGCTGCTGACATGGGCAGGCCTCGTCGGCACGGCGGCGGAGGACACGGCAAAAAACTCGTAGCGCGCGATCCGGTGCTTGACCTGTGTGCGTTTTACGCGCCGCGCGGCATTGCCCCCGAGGAGATACGGCGGATGAGCCTGTCCGATCGGGCGGTGCTGCGGGTCGGCCGGTCGCGCTGGTATGAGGAAATGCGCCTGCTGACTGCGGCGGGCGTGAGCACTGCGTTTGCGCCGGAGGAGGGATCGCGTGGCGAAGAATAAGGTGATCAACACCGTGCTGCAGCTGCGGGATAATATGTCCGGCGGGCTGCTGAAAGCTGCCAGGAATGCCAAGAAGAGCGGCGCGCAGATATCGGACGATATGATAAAGGCCACGCGTCAGGTGGTGGCCTTCAAGAATAAAGTGCAAAGCACGGCGGTCAGCGCCGCAAAGAATTTTGCCAAGATCGGCGCGGCGTCAGCCGGTGCGGTGGCTGCGCTGGCGGCAAAGACCGGCTTTTCTGAGGCGCTCGATCTGGAGGGCTACCGCCTGCAGCTGGAGACCGCGACCAAGGACACCCAAAAGGCCGGCGAAATCATGCGGTACGCCATCGACCTTGCGAACAAGACCCCGTTTGAGGGCGGCGCGCTGGTAGAGGGCGCGGCCAAGTTTGAGGCGATGGGCATGAGCGCGACGCAGTGGCTCTCCCGCGCGGGCGATATGGCGGCGGCCACCAACAAGGACTTTGACCAGGCGGTGGAGGCGCTGATCGACGCGCAGAGCGGAGAGCTGGAGCGCCTGAAGGAGTTTGGCATCACCAAAGCCAAGATTCTTGAAAAGGGCGAAAAGCTGTTTGCGGGCGTGCAGCTTGAAAACAACAAGGGGCAGATCGTCAATCAGGAGAAATTCAACGAAGCTATGCTCGCGCTGATGCAGGATCGCTTTGCGGGCGGCATGGCCAAGCAGGCCAGCACGATGAAAGGCCTGTGGAGCACGGTGACCGGCGTGACCAAGAGCGCGCTGGCGAAGATTGTCGGCATTACGGAGGACGGCAGCATCCAGAGCGGTTCGGCGCTTGACCTGCTCAAGGGCAAGGTGCAGGGGCTGGAAGACCGGCTGGCCGAATGGCAGCAGGACGGGACGATAGACCGTCTGGCATCTGGTTTCAACGACGGCCTGAGCAAGGCGCTGGACTTTGCCGGCAATGCAATGCAGTGGTGCAAGGAAAACAGCGGCCTGCTCACCGGCGGCTTAAAGCTGCTGGCAGGGGCGTTTGTGATGGTGAAAATCGGGCAGTTTAATGCAGGGCTGACCAATGGCATCTCGGCAATCGGCGGGTTTGTCGGTACGATTCGCGCAATGACGGCGGCCACGATGGCACAGGCGGGGGCATCCGGTACGGCAACGGCCGCGCAGAACGGCCTGAACGCTGCCCTGAAGGCAAACCCCATCGGCTTTGTGATCACGCTGATCGAGGCGGCAATTGCCGCCGGTGTGCTGCTGTATCAAAACTGGGATGCGTTGCGCGAGGGCTGCGGCAAGGTCTGGGATAAGGCGAAAAAAGCGTTCGGCGGCATTCGCGACACCATCGTCGGCGCGTTTGACAGCGCAAAGCGGGCGGTTTCCGGTTTCTTCTCGTGGCTGGATGACCGGATAGAGAGCATTCCGTTGCTGGGTCAGCTCTATAAGGGCGGCAAAACGCTGGCAGGCGGGGCGCTGGACTGGCTGGACGATGTAACGCGCATTACACCGCGCAACGCGCTGGGCACGAGCTACTGGCAGGGCGGCCCGACGCGGGTAAACGAGCGCGGCGGCGAGATCATGAATCTGCCGAACGGTACGCAGATCATCCCGCACGACGTCTCCCTGCGCGCGGCGCGCGGCCCGCAGGTGACGGTGAACGTGACCGTGCAGGGTAATGTGATCGGCAACCGGCAGTATGCGGACGAGATGGGCAACATCATCGTGCGGCGCATTCTGGCGGCGGTGGAGAATATGTAAAAAGCCGCCCCGAAAAGGGGCGGCAGTGTGCCTAAAGCCGACCATGATTTCTTCTATACTTCTCACGCTGTGACTTTGAGACATTATTACCAAACGGAATCCATCTGCAATTTTCGGGACAATAATCTCCGTCATTATCAATTCTGTCGATGGTGAGTATTTGGCTATAAGAAGGTGGTGCAGGAGACCCTGGCTTATAGCAGCCGTGTCTGGGGATTTTTTGTTCAATGTACCCTGCGCTATAGGCCCACATCTGAAAGTTCTCAAAACCTGAAGGGCCGAGCCATTGTGCGCATATTTTGATTCCGCGTCCGCCGTAGCGATTGTATGCGTTGCAATTTGGATTGCAGCAGCGCTGCTTCATGCCGTGGTAAATATGATAAAGACGTGTTTTACTTTTTGGAAGGCTCATTTAATCACCATCGAATTTTTCTGATAGGGCGTTTACTAAAACAGCATTGAGGTCGATGCCCGCTTCCTGTGCCAGTTGACACTGTGCGGCTGATAATTCTACTTCAACCGAAACAGTGTGTGCAGGATCGCCATGCTGGGAGACGTATCGTGCGATAAACTTCTTGATTTCTGTTGTGGGTGTTGTGTGATTGGCAGCACAAGCAGCCTTGAACGCAGTTAACACTTCGGGCTTAAGATCAAGTGGAAAACGAATGTAGTTATTCCGAAGATTTTTGATTTGGGACTCATATTTTTTCTTTTTTTCCATGTTGCACAACCTCTCTTTCTAAGATCAGATTAGCATACGTCCGTATAGATATCAAGAGAAAAAGCGGAGGTGACAGAAAATCGCTTACAAGATTATTTTTTCGTTCAACAACAACGAGGAGGTTATGGTGCTGCCGCATGTGCCGCCGGACTTCCCGCTGCCCGAGCCGGAGCAGCACAACGAGGTATACGAGGGCCTATCCAGAGATTATGCCCGCATCGGCACGCTGGGGCTGCGGCATCTGTCGTGGTCGAGCATTTTTCCGGTGGGGCGGCGCTATCCCTTTATGCCGGCAGAGGCCACGAGCGACGGCTGGGCCTATGTGGCGTTTTTCGGCCGCGGGCGGGAGCGCAAGATCCCCTTCCGCATGATGGTGCTGGACTCTGGCGGCGTGTGCCGGCTGAATATGCCATGCACGGTGGACAGTCTGGATATCGCGGTGCGGCGCAATGGCGACCTCGACTATTCTATTTCAGTGACCGAGTACCGGTTCGTCGTATAGGGGGTATCCACAAGGTGAATTGGCCGCAGGCCAAGAGAGGGTGGCCTGGGCCATACCCCCTATATACGGCAGACAGTTTCTCCGGAACTGTCTGCCGATACCCCCGGACGCGCCCCAAGGGCGCTGGGGTCGGGGTATCCAAAGTCAGGCAAAGCCCGACTTTGGATGCGGCTCACAGAGCCGCGGACCAAAATACGGATGCTGCCGGAAGGGAGGGATTGTATTGGCTTATGCATATGCAGATGCGCACCGCCTGATCCGCTATCGGGACGGGGCGGCGCTGGATATTACCGCCTACGCCGGAGACATGGCCGCGACGGACGCGCTGGAGGCGCTGTCTGTTGCGCTGACGTTCACCGTTCTCCGCGCGCCATGGGATAAATACATCCGGCGGGATGTGGTGCAGCCAGGCGACAAGCTGCGCGTGGTCAACCACGAGAAAACCGTGTTTTCCGGACAGGTTGTTACGGTGGGGTTGGACGGCGCGGTTACGGCTTATGACCGCGGCTGGTTCCTGAACAAGAGCCAGATCATCTTACAGTGTACGGCG
>NZ_JBMNUP010000048.1:0-12248 GCF_050946325.1 Agathobaculum sp.
GATGAAATTCTTAGCAAGATTTTAGGGTATTCTGTGGAAAAAATTGATGAACTGAAGAACACTGGAGCAGTTGCGGCCTCTATGATATCCAAGTAGAAACAGGAAGCGTGAAAAAAGTGCAGACTAGTCTCGAACCGTTGTTTTTTGAAGACGTTTCAGTGGGGGATGTATATGTGTCGTTCGGCCGTACAATTACGGAAGCAGATGTAGTTAATTTTGCTGGCATCTCAGGGGACTATAATACCTTGCACACGGATGCGGAATTTGCAAGGAACTCTATCGCGGGCCAACGTATTGCGCATGGCACACTGGTGCTGGCGATTTCGCTTGGGCTGTGTACGCGTGCGCCATATAACCTTGCTATGATGCCAAACCTGCGAGCCATGACACAGATTCGCGCTTGGAAATTCAAAAAACCGGTCTTATTTGGCGATACTATTCATGTGGAGAGCGAAGTTGTCGAAAAAAATGATCCTGGACCGGAGCGCGATAGCGGAAGCATTGTTATTCGCCGTACTGTGCGCAACCAGCGTGGAGAGCTTGTACAGGAAGGTGAAACAAAGCTGTTGCTTCGCAAGCAAAACCATCTGTAAGTAATTGGGAGTTTGCTCCTGATAAAATCAAAACGATATTTAGGAGGAAAAGATTATGTCTATGCGCGATTACGATTTTATGTTGACTGAAGACCAAATTGAGCTTCGCAACTTGGTGGAGGAGTTTGCTCAGAAGGAAGTAAAGCCCGTCTGCCGTGAGGCAGAAAAGACGGCGACTGTACCGGAAGACCTGGTAAAAACCGCTATGGAGATGGGGCTGCATCTGGTCACGGTTCCGGAAGAGTATGGCGGACTTGGGCTGGATTGTATGAGTTATGCGGTTGTCCGCGAAGAACTGGCGCGTGGTGACTCTGGTTTTGCCTCCCGCATATTTGGTTTCGGCTTTGAGCCGCTTAAACTTGCCGGCACAGAAGAGCAGAAAAAGTGGGCAGCTGACATCATGGTAAACGGCGGCGTTATGGCGTTTGGCTTGACAGAAGCAACTGGCTCAGATGCTGGTGCGATGAAGACAACTGCTCGCAAGGTTGGCGATGATTATGTTATCAACGGCGGTAAGACCTTTATTACCAATGGTGACTGTGCCGATATTATTACCATTTTTGCGGTGACTGATAAGGAAAAAGGAACAAAAGGTGGCATTACCGCATTTTTGCTGCCCAAGGATACGCCGGGATTTACAGTCGGTGAGCATGAGGATAAAATGGGTATTCGCTGCGTACATACCAATTCGCTGTTTTTTGATGAAATGGTGCTGAACAAGAAGTATATGCTTGGTGAAGAAGGACAGGGATACAAGATTGCCATGCAGATTCTGGATAATTCCCGTCCTTGCACGGCGGCTTCTGCAGTAGGCGTTGCGCAGTCTGCATTGGATGAAGCTGTTGCCTATGCGAAGGAGCGCGTTGTATTTGGCAAGCCGATTTGGAAGCACGAAGGCATTGGTTTCCTGCTGGCGGACATGGAAATGCGCACCCAAGCAGCGCGACAGATGGTATGGGGAGCCTGCAAATGTGCGGATGCCGGTATTGTCAATAAGAAACTGGTTTGTTCGGGCAAGTGTTTTGCGGGCGATACAGCTATGTATGTAGCGACCAATGCTGTTCAGGTGCTCGGAGGCAATGGCTATTCTCGCGAGTATCCGGTGGAGAAGTTGATGCGTGATGCGAAGATTTATCAGATCTTTGAAGGCACCAACCAGATTCAGCGAATGATTATTTCCGGCCAACTTTGTCGTTAAAAAGGAACTTCCGGCCGTCAGCCGTTGCTGCAGACGGCCGGAAGTATCATGCGTTTTTACCGTTTGCCCCTGGAAGCTGGTTTGCATGAGGAAGTGCCTACAGACCAGGTTTCCCTGTACGGAGAATGAAAAAGAAAATTGTTGTTACGGAAGAAACCGTTGCCCTGATTTGCTGGGAAACAGCCGAAAAAATCCGTATTTTTGAAGGGAGGACATATTAATGTCAAGACAAGCATTGGAAGGCCTGAAGGTTGTTGAAGTGGGTAATATTGTCGCTGGTCCCTGGTGCGGTAGTATGATGGCCGATTTTGGTGCACGTGTTATTAAAGTAGAACCGCCAAAAACCGGTGATCTGATGCGCGGCATGGGGCGTATCAAAAACCTGTGGTATAGCGTAGAGGGCCGCAATAAGCAGAATGTTACTCTGAATCTCAAAACGCAGGAGGGGAAGGAAATCCTCTGGAAGCTGATTGAGGATGCGGATGTGTTGATTGAGAATTTCCGGCCAGGCGTTTTTGAAAAACTGGGTTTTTCGTGGAAGGAAATGCATCAGCGCAACCCGCGTTTGATCTATACGGTTGCTTCCGGATACGGCCGGACGGGTCCGTACGCTCCGCGTCCAGGGTTTGACCGTATGGGGTTGGCATTAGGCGGCTTTTTGGAGGTTACTGGATATCCGGATACTCCGCCGGTTAAGCCCGGTATCTCAGTTGCAGATTTCTATACAGCTATGTTTAGCTGCATGGCTGTTATGTTCGCCATTTATGATCGAGATGTTAATGGTTCGGGCGAAGGTCAGATGATTGACTGCGCGCTGACCGAATCCGTACTGCGCCTGCAGGAATCTATCATAGCGGAATATTCGTATGACGGAGCCATCCGTACCCGCATTGGAAACGGCACTACCGTTACCGTACCGTCCGGTCATTTCCGGACAAAAGATAACAAATATGTCGCACTGTCGATTACGGGAGATAAGCTGTACAAGGACTGCATGCATCAGATTGGGCGGCAGGATATGATTGATCATCCGGATTATCAGACCACGATTGACCGTGCGGCGCATCGCGAAGAAATCAATACGGAGTTTGCAAATTGGGCGTTGGAGCACACCTTGCAGGAGTGTCTGGATATTCTTGGCGAAGGCATTCCGGCCTGCCCCATCTATAATGTTGAAGATATCATGAAGGACCCGCAGTTTGCCTTCCGTGATGATATTGTTGAGATTGAGACGGAGCAGTTTGGCAAGATAAAAATGCAGAACGTATGTCCGAAGATGTTGGGTACCCCTGGCGCTATCAAATGGCCGGGTCAGCCACTCGGTAAGTTTAACAAGGAGATTTACGGCGGTCTGCTGGGCTATTCGGATGAGCAGCTTGCCAAGCTCCAGGAGGATGGAGTGATTTGATGTTCGCTGTTGGCATTGACATTGGCTCTACCGCATCCAAAGCGGTAGTGCTTGCAGAAGACGGAGCGGTTGCCGCTAAAGCGATTGTGCCAATCGGAACCGGTACGGTCGGTCCTGCGCGTGTGTTTTCACAGGTGCTGGAAAAGGCCGGTATCACACGGGAGGATGTCGGCTGGATTACTGCAACAGGGTATGGACGTTTTTCCTTTGAAGGCATCAACGACCAGAAAAGCGAGCTGAGCTGCCATGCAAAGGGAATTTCCCATTTGTTGCCGGGAACCCGCACGATTGTTGACATTGGCGGGCAGGATATCAAGGTTATGCGTATTAACGATAAGGGCTTGCTAATGAATTTTGTAATGAATGATAAATGCGCAGCAGGTACCGGCCGTTTTCTGGATACGATGGCAAAGGTGCTGGATGTTGATGTCACTAATTTAAGCGAGCTTTCATTCCGTGCAGATGAAGCGGCTGAGATCAGCAGCACGTGTACGGTATTTGCTGAATCGGAGGTAATTTCCAAACTGGCGGCCAATGTAAAACTGGAAAATATTGTAGCTGGTATACATAAATCAGTTGCAAGACGTGTTGCTTCATTGGTACAGCGCGTTGGTGTTCAACTACAGGTCGCTATGAGCGGCGGCGTCGCACTCAATCAGGGATTGGTTCATTCGCTGGAAGAAGAAATTGATTGTCAGATTCAGGTTCATGAGGACTGCCAACTTGCTGGCGCACTTGGCGCTGCACTGTATGCATATGGTAGTATGCAGTCAGCTTAATAAAAATAAGTGCTGTTATTGAGGAAAGGATGGAAAAACAATGAGCGAAAATGCGCAAGTAAAAAAGCCAAAACGTCCGCTTCCGAAATCCCGGGTAATGCTTAATGAGCTGGTCGCAAGTATTTATCAGGATGCTTGGGACGCTGAAGCCAGAGGAGAACACGTTGGATGGTCGACCTCTATTTTCCCACAGGAACTTTGTGCTACATTTGGGGTGCCGGTACTCTATCCGGAGAATAATGCCGCTGGCGTAGCTGCACGCCATGACTCGCCGCGATTCATTGCGACAAGTGAGGGTGAATTGGGATATTCAAATGATATCTGCTCCTACGCTCGCTTAAGCATCGGTATGGCGCATCAGATGGCGAACGACCCCAACTATCAGCCGCCTGAGGTTCAGCGCATGCCGCGCCCAACCTTTTTGTTATGCGCTACCAATAGCTGCTTTGAATTGCTTAAGTGGTATGAATGCCTGTCGCGAGAGCTGGATATTCCGATTTTCATGCAGGATTGTCTATTTAATTATACGGATGAAAAGCCGGCTAAGCATTGGGAGGCGTATGGCCGCAGTCAGATTGAGCATAACATCAAGCGCATGGAAGAGTTCTTTGGCAAAAAGTTTGACTGGGATAAGTTCCTGGAAATTCAGAAGATTTCTGTTGAGAATGCAAGACTGTTCGATGAATGCGTAATGATGAATGACCGAAACCCGTCCCCGCTAAACGGTTTTGATTTGTTTAACTATATGGCTCCTATGGTTGTTGCACGCGGTCGCAGGGAGACTACCGAGGTCCTTTTGCAGCTCAAACGGGAGATTCAGGAGCATATTGACAACGGAACCACAACCTTTGGCTCAACGCCGGAGGAATATCGCGTAGACTGGGAGGGCATTGCCTGCTGGCCAAACCTGGGATATAATCTCAAGACGATGAAAAAGTATGGCGTGAACTGCGTGACCAATGGTTATGTAGGTGCATGGAGCCTGCATTATACACCGGGCAACTTGAATGAGATGGCGGCGCAGTATATGTTGTCTTCGACCAACGTTGTTAACACAACTACGATGATGGGTAAGCGCTCCAACATCGCTAATCATTTCCAGTGTGATGGCATGTTCTGTCATATCAATCGCAGCTGTAAGTTTATGACGTACCATATGACCTGCGGCCGTGAGATTGTGGAAGAGAAGAGCCAGATTCCGGTTGTGTTCTTTGATGGAGACCAGGCCGATCCGACGATTTTCAACGAAGCACAATTTGAAACCAGACTGCAAAGCCTGGTGGATGTTATGAAAGCAAATAAGGAGGCGAAGCAGTAATGGCTGACATCAAAACATTGCTGGCCCAGTTTGACGATATCAGCAGGAATCCGCAGCGACTGCTGAAAGAATACGTCGACAGCGGTGAAAAGGTAATCGCTTGCTTCCCGATTTACACACCCGAGCCGTTGGTTGCTGCGGCCGGTATGGTGCCGATGGGGATTTGGGGCGGACAGTGCAATCCGCAGGCTGCGGGAAAATATGCGCCGATTTTTACCTGTTCTATCATGCGCTCCGTGTTGGAATTTGGCATGACAGGAGCATACAAGGGCGTTTCTGCAGCGATTATGCCTATTATTTGTGATACGCTGCGCGGCACGAATTCTGCATGGCGTGCAGGTGTCAAGGATATTGAACCAATTACTTTTATTTATCCGCAGAATCGTAAGGATCCGGGCGCTGTTGATTTTCTGATTGAAGAACTAAAAACAGTGAAGAACGCTCTGGAACGCATTTCCGGCAGAGAAATTACCGATACCAGTCTACAGCAAGCGATTGCGCTTTATAACAAAAAGCATGCCGTGATGCGCGCTTTCTGTGAAACTGCCAACGAACATCTGGATATCATCAAGCCGGCTGATCGGCACCATGTGATGAAGGCTGTCACTTTCTTGAAGGCAGAAAAGGCGATTGAGATGGTTGTTGCACTGACAGAGGCGTTGAAGGCAGAGCCTATCTGCAAATGGCAGGGCAAAAAGGTGCTTCTCACCGGCATTACCTGCGAACCGGATGAAATCCTTGGTTATTTTGCAGATAACGGGATTGCCGTTGTCGGCGATGATTTGGCACAGGAATCCCGTCAGTACCGCAGTGATTACCCTGCTGCATGCTCTGCAATGGAGAGCCTGGCATTACACTGGTTTGCTATCAAGGGCTGCTCTGTTGCACATGACGATAATAATACAGCTCGTGGGGATATGCTTGCCCAGATGGCGAAGGATTTGGGGGCAGACTGCGTTGTGCTATGTATGATGCGCTTTTGTGAAATTGAGGAATATGACCAGCCGTCTGTCATTACGCAGGTATCTAAGGCAGGCCTGATGTCGTTCAGCATTGATATTGACCAGAGCACATCGGAAAGCGGACAGGCGCTGACAAAGATTCAGGCATATGCGGAGAATTAAGACCATATAAGCAGAAGGGATGCGGTTTGATGGTAAAAGTACATAACGCTCCCGATATTTGGAGTATTCCAGTTGAACTGCCGGACAATCCGTTGCGTAATCTGAATGCATATGTGATTCGGACAGAGGCTGGAAACCTAGTGATTGATACTGGATTTAATCGACCGGAGTGTCGTAACGCGCTGTGGGCGGGCCTGAATGAACTGAGATTGGACATGAATCATACGGCGCTGTTTCTGACACATTTGCATTCAGACCATGTCGGACTGGTACAAGATTTTGTAGACATGGGATGTACTGTTTATATGAATGGCATAGATTATGATTATTTCTGCCGCAGCAAGACAGGGCAGGGGTGGTCGATTATGGAGGACGTTTATCGGAAAGAAGGCTTTCCGGAGGATGTACTGCTTCGCCAGAAAACAGAAAATCAGGCGCGCAAATACGCGCCGAAGACAGTGTTTCCAGTTGTTCCCGTGGTGGATGGAAGCAAAATTTATTTGGGCAAACTGGAAATTCAGTGTATCCATACGCCGGGGCATACCCCAGGCCATACGGTGCTCTATCTGCCGGAGACACAGATACTGTTTTCGGGAGACCATATTCTGTTTGATATCACGCCCAATATCAGTATTTGGAATGGCATTCCACAATCGCTAGCAGATTATCTGCAAAGTCTGCAAAAGATACGCAGGCTTCCGATCCGCATGACGCTGCCAGCGCACAGGGCGCGCCAAGAGGATGTTTATGAACGCATTCGCCAGCTGACGGTTCACCACCAAGAACGCCTGCAGGAGGTCTTACAAGCGGTGCAGGAAAGACCGGCATCATCCGCGTACTGGGTTGCTTCGCAAATCAGCTGGTCAATGCGCGGCAAACCGTGGACAGAGTTCCCGCCTCATCAGAAGTGGTTTGCCATGGGTGAGACGTTGGCGCATTTGTACTATCTGGTGGCCGCAGGGCAGGTTCGCCGCATGGAAACAGATGGCAGGTTTTACTATGAAGCGGTGTAGCCATAATTTTAATTTAAAAGGTTATGTCACGCCCTTTTGGGGTGGCCGATAACCAATATACAACAAGCATAGGAGGAAACAGAAAAGATGAACATCTTGGTATGTGTAAAGCAAGTACCGGATACGACTGAAATCAAAATTGATCCGGTAAAAAATACGCTTATTCGTGAAGGTGTACCGGCAATTGTTAACCCGTTTGATGGATATGCTCTGGAAGCGGCCGCACGTATTAAGGATAAGAATCCGGATACGCGGATTGTTGTGCTGTCGATGGGGCCTGAGCAAGCCAAAGCAGCGCTTAAGGAGTGTCTGGCAATCGCGGCAGATAAGGCGTATTTGGTGTCTGGTCGCGAATTCGGCGGCTCGGATACGTTAGCCACCAGCTATATCCTCTCGGAGACGATTAAAAAAGTTGAAGAGATGGAAGGCATAAAGTTTGATGCGATCTTCTGCGGCAAGCAAGCGATTGATGGTGATACTGCACAGGTTGGTCCGGAAATTGCCGAGCATCTGGACTATCCGCAGGTAACGTACGGCTTGGAGGCCGAGGTGGACGGCGATACTGTTAAGGTAAAGAAAGAAGTGGAAGAAGGCGTGGAGATTATTGCGGTCAAGACCCCGTGCCTTGTCACTTTTACAAAGCCGGCATGGGACCCGCGCTATCCTACCATTAAGCGTAAAATGGCGGCTAACCGTGCAGATATTCCGACGATTGCACCGGCTGATATTATTAACATTGACCTTGCACGATGCGGTCTGAACGGATCGCCGACCAAGGTGAAGAAGACTTTTGTCCCGCAGAAGAAAACGGGCGGCGTGAAGATTAAGGAAGGGACGAATGAAGAATCGGCCAAGAAGCTGTTTGGCATGCTGAGCGACGCCAGCATTATTTAAGGGAGGGACGAGGACAATGGAAGCAAAAACGAAGGACCTTTGGGTATTTGTAGAAACAAACCAGGATGGAAGTGCGAAAAACGTCGGTATTGAACTGCTTTCGCCTGGTAAAATGATGGCAGAAAAACAGGGTGGCAGTCTCGCAGCGGTTGTCATCGGTTGTCATGTGGATGCAGCGGTGCAGGCTGCAGCTACCCACGGCGCTGATAAGGTGTATGTGGTGGACGGCGAAGAGTATGCACATTATACGACAGATGCCTATACTATTGCGCTGTGCGCACTGGTTGAGAAGTATGGGCCAACGAGCATGCTCATTGGTGCAACGAATAACGGACGTGATTTGGGTCCCCGTGTTTCCTGCCGTCTGGAAGGCGGTTTGACGGCGGACTGCACAGCGCTGGACATCGACGAAGAAGATGGTAAGGTGGCATGGACTCGTCCTGCGTTTGGTGGCAACCTGATGGCGACTATCAAGTGTCCGAACAACTTCCCGCAGATCGGCACAGTACGTCCGGGCGTGTTCAAGAAATGTGAGGAGACGGAAGCGAAGGCGGAAATTATTCGCGAGGATATCCATGTGCCGGCAGATAAGATTCGTACGCAGGTGCTCGAATTGATCAAGGAAATGGGCGATGAGAATGTTGATCTGGAAGGCGCAGAGATTATTGTATCCGGCGGCCGCGGTGTAGGTGGGCCGGAAGGCTTTGCACCGGTTAAGGCACTGGCCGAGGTTCTTGGCGCGACGGTCGGCGCATCCCGTGCGGCGGTTGATTCTGGTTGGATCAGTCATGCGCACCAGGTTGGCCAGACTGGAAAAACCGTAGGTCCCAAGCTGTATATTGCATGCGGTATTTCGGGAGCGATTCAGCATTTGGCTGGTATGAGTGGTTCGGATGTAATTGTGGCGATCAATAAGGATCCCGATGCGCCGATTTTTGATGTCGCAGACTATGGCGTAGTGGGAAACCTTTTTGAGGTCCTTCCGGTACTGACCGAGGAAATTAAGAAGGCTCGTGCATAAGTGAATTGGTATGGGATAATATAAAGAAAGGAAGCGAAAACGGAATGAATTTTCACTTTACAGAAGATGAACAGGATATTCTGAACATGCTGCATGACTTTGCGGTAAAAGAAGTGGCACCGATTGCAGCGGAGATAGACGAAGAAGAACGCTTCCCCGAGGAGACTTGGCACAAGCTGGCAGAGATGGGAATGATGGGCGTACCGTATCCGGAAGAATACGGAGGAGCGGGGTTGTCCTATGTTTCGTATATCAGTATAGCGGAAGAGCTCGCCAAGCACTGTGCAACGACTTCGGTTATGGTATCGGCGCATACTTCGCTGTGTTCCTGGCCAATTTTTGAGTTTGGCACAGAAGAACAGAAGCAGAAATACCTGCCGCCGTTGGCCATGGGTGAGAAATTGGGGGCGTTCGGTCTGACTGAGCCAGGCGCGGGCACAGACGCCGCCATGCAGAAGACGACTGCTGAAGACAAAGGAGACCATTGGGTCATTAATGGCTCGAAGATTTTTATTACCAATGCCGGTTATGCGGATACCTTTGTTATCTTTGCAATGACGGACAAGAGCCTGGGAACAAAGGGGATCTCTGCATTTATTGTGGAGAAGGGATTCCCTGGATTCAAAATTGGTGCGCATGAGAAAAAGATGGGTATTCGCGGATCGTCTACCTGCGAACTGGTATTTGAAGACTGCATTGTACCTAAGGAAAACCTGCTGGGTGAGCTGAACAAGGGGTTCAAGATTGCGATGATGACGCTGGACGGCGGCCGTATTGGTATTGGCGCACAGGCCCTGGGCATTGCGCAGGGCGCGATTGATGAATGCGTTAAGTATGTCAAGGAGCGCGTGCAGTTTGGCAAGCGTTTGAGCCAGTTCCAGAACACGCAGTTTGAGCTCGCAGATATGCAGACAAAAGTGGATGCGGCCCGTTTATTGATTTACCGTGCGGCACAGGCCAAGCAGGATCATGAGCCGTATAGTCATTTGGCAGCTATGGGCAAACTATATGCTTCCGAGGCGGCCAGCGATGTCACCCGCCGGTGCTTGCAGCTGGTTGGCGGCTATGGTTATACGAGAGAGTATCCGTTTGAACGTTTTATGCGTGACGCCAAGATTACTGAGATTTACGAAGGTACCTCTGAAGTGCAGAAAATGGTTATTTCCGGCTGGATGGGTGTAAAGTAAATCTGTTTTTACCAGATGCATCTAAAAGAGGATAATATCTTCTGCTTTTGCACAAAAATTTTTCTTGCATATACCTCCCTGAAGGAGCGCCCTCTCTGATATGTAGCCTAAATATCAGAAAAGGCGCTCCTTTATTTATAAAGAGATGCAACGGCAGAACTGTCCCGCCTGTCGGGAGAGCCTCCGAACCATCCCACAGGCTTTGTATTTGACAAAATACGGAAAATCTGCCGGAGCATTGCATAAGAACGGGGATTGGCATGGATGCGCGTTGTTTTTTGTGGTATTTTGCTCTTGTAAAGCGGCGAAAATTTGTTAGAATATGATATGTAGGGCAAAATGTCGCCCCTGCCTGTGCGGATACGCTGCGGCAGGGGCGCCGGAATTTTTCAGACAAGCGGGGACAGCGGCGTCCGCGCGGAGGAGGAACTATGAAAACGGTTGGAGATTATATTACCAGTATTCCGGATTTTCCGGAGCCGGGCATCATCTTCAGAGACATCACGACGGCCATCATAGATGCGGACGGTTTGCAGCTTACGGTTGATGAAATGGCAAAGCGGATGGCTGATGTGGAATTTGATGCAATTGCGGGCCTGGAATCGCGCGGATTTTTGTTTGGCATGCCGGTTGCCTATAAGCTGCACAAGCCGTTCATCCCGATTCGTAAAAAAGGCAAGCTGCCGCGTGAAACGGTTGAGGCCACTTACGATTTGGAGTACGGCACGGCCTCTATCGAAGTACATAAGGAGGATGTGAGGCCGGGCGCGCGCATTGTTCTGGTGGATGACCTGATTGCAACAGGCGGCACGCTGGAAGCTGCGGCGCGGCTTCTGACCCAGCTTGGGGCAGAGGTTGTCAAAATCGTTTGTCTGCTGGAGCTCAAGGGGCTGCATGGCCGCGAACGAATTAAGGACTATCCTGTGGAAACCGTTGTTGCCTATGAGGGTAAGTAACGGTCCTACAGTTTAGCATACAGGGGGCAATTCATTTGGAAAAAGGGAATCTCAGATTGAAAAGGGGATGAAACGATGTTTGAAAAGATGTTCAAACTATCCGAAAACAAGACAACTGTAAAAACAGAGGTTATGGCCGGCGTGACAACGTTTATGACAATGGCCTATATCCTTGCCGTTAACCCGAGCATTTTGAGCGCGGCCGGCATGGACCCGACTGCCGTTCTGCTGGCAACCGCACTGGCGTCCTTCCTGGGCACCGTGTGCATGGCGATGATGGCGAACCTGCCGTTTGCGCTTTCCGCCGGTATGGGCCTGAACGCTTACCTGGCGTACACGGTCTGCGGTCAGTACGGCTATAGCTGGCAGGTTGCGCTGCTGGCGGTATTTGTGGAGGGCCTGGTATTTATCGTCCTCTCGCTCACCAACGTTCGTGAGGCTATCTTCAACGCCATCCCGCTGACGCTTAAGCGCGGCGTGTCGGTTGGTATCGGCCTGTTTATTGCGTTTATCGGCCTGCAGAACGCCGGCCTGTGCGTTGATTCCGCGACGCTTGTTACCATCACCAGCTTTACGGAGAATTTCAACACCCATGGCATCTGCGCGCTGCTTGCGCTGGTTGGTCTGTTTATCACCGCGGTGCTGTATATTAAGCGCGTCAAGGGCGCGATTCTGTTCGGCATTCTGCTGACCTGGATCATCGGCATGCTGTGCCAGCTGGTTGGCCTGTATGTGCCGACGCCGGATGCGGGCTTCT
>NZ_JBMNUP010000049.1:0-11921 GCF_050946325.1 Agathobaculum sp.
TCTGTTTTCATGGATATCAAGGAACTGAAAAACGCCGCCGTCGAGCTGATGGACGCGCTCAGGTCCCGCGGACTGGGCGAGGTGGAAATCGAGCTGGGCGACGCGAAAATTAAGATAAAAGCAGCCCAGCCGGCGGCGCAGGCTGTCTCTGCCGCGCCTGCGGCAGCCGCTGCGCCTGAAACCGCGGCGGAGCTGCAGCCGGCGGCAGAGGAGCCGCTGGCAGGTACGCCGGTGGTGTCTCCGATGGTGGGAACGTTTTATTCGGCGCCGTCTCCGGACGCGCCCCCATTCGTGCTGGTCGGCCAGAAGGTCAAGAAGGACGACACCCTGTTCATCATAGAGGCAATGAAGACGATGAATGAGATTAAGTCCCCGTGTGACGGCACCGTGGCGCGTATTCTGGCGCAGACGGGCGACTTGGTGGAGTATAACCAGACGGTCGTCATCATCGAATGAGCACAGGGACAGACGCTGTGCGCTGACTTCTTATGAAAATTGCCGCGCTGCGGCAATTTTTCTGTTATATGATGCGGCCGCACACGGTGAAAACGCAGCATAAAAATACGGCGGACTGTGTAAAGAAGCTGCCGGTATTTCGCGAAAACCCTTGTGCTTGAGAGGAAAGAGGTATAAGATATATGCTGAATAAAGAACAGATTATGGAGATTCTTCCGCACCGGCCGCCGATGCTGCTGGTGGACGAAATTGTGGAAATGGACGAAGAACATGCCGTGGGTCTGCTGCACTTGACCGGTGAGGAGTTTTTCTTCCAGGGCCACTTCCCCGGCAATCCGATCATGCCGGCGGTGTTCCGTCTGGAAGCGCTGGCGCAGACGGGCGGCGTTGCGCTGCTCAGCCTGCCGGAGTTCCGCGGCAAGACCGCGGTATATACCGGCATTGACAAGGCGAAATTCCGCGCGATGGCCAAACCGGGAGACACGCTGCGTCTGGAAGTGAAGTTTACCAAACGCCGCGGCCCGATGGCAGTGGCGGAAGGCATCGCCTGGGTTGGCGACCAGAAAGCTGCCGAGGCAGAGATCAAGTGCATGGTCATTACGGACTGAGGCGGGAAGAAATGTTTCAAAAGGTACTCATTGCCAACCGCGGGGAAATCGCGGTACGCATTATACAGGCCTGCCGTGACCTTGGCGTGATTGCGGTTGCCGTTTATTCGGAAGCTGACCGCGAAGCGCTGCATGCGCAGATTGCGGACGAGGCAGTGTGCATCGGCCCAGCCCGCGCGGCGGACAGCTACCTGAATATGCAGAATATTATCTCTGCGGCGCTGGCCTCGGGCTGCCAGGCCATTCACCCGGGATTTGGTTTTCTGTCCGAAAATCCGGACTTTGCGGAACAGACCACGCAGGCGGGGCTGGCCTTCATCGGGCCGTCCTCGGCCACCATCCGTCTGATGGGCGATAAAAGCGAAGCCAAGCGCAACGCAATTGCGGCCGGCGTTCCCGTTGCCCTGGGCACGGACGGACCGGTGCGGGATTTTGACGAGGCGATTGCCGAATCGGAACGCATCGGCTATCCGGTCATGCTCAAAGCCGCTTCGGGCGGCGGCGGCAAAGGCATCCGTGTGGCGCGCAGCATCCGCGATTTGAAGGAAGCATACGACGGTGCTTCTGCCGAAGCGGTTGCCAATTTTGGCGACGGCCGCCTGTATATCGAAAAATATATCGAAAATCCGCGCCATATTGAGGTGCAGATTTTGGGCGACCATTATGGAAATGTGGTTCACCTGTTTGAGCGGGAGTGTTCGATACAGCGCCGGCACCAGAAGCTGATTGAGGAATCGCCTTCCGCGTTCGTCACGCCCGAACTGCGTGCGCGCATGACGGAGGCGGCGGTGGCGCTTGCCAGGCGCGTGGGCTACCGCAATGCCGGCACGATTGAATTTCTGGTCGATGCGGACCGGAACTTCTATTTCTGTGAGATGAACACCCGCATTCAGGTCGAGCATCCGGTTACCGAGCAGGTGACGGGTGTGGACCTGGTGTGCGAGCAGATTAAAATTGCAGCAGGCGAGCCGCTGCCCTTTACGCAGGACGATTTGGCGCTGCGCGGGCATGCGATTGAGTGCCGCATCAATGCGGAGGACCCGAGCCGCAATTTTGCGCCCTGTCCCGGCACGCTGGTTTCCATGCATCTGCCGGGCGGGCCGGGCGTGCGTATTGACACGGCGGCCTATCAGGGCTATACGATCCCGCCGTACTATGATTCCATGATTGGCAAATTGATTGTCAGCGGCGTAGACCGCAGCCAGGCCATTGCCCGCATGCGCCGTGCGCTGGCCGAGACGCTGTTTGAAGGCGTTGTAACGGGTACGGATTATCAAATGCACATTTTACGTTCCAAAGCGTTTGAAGAAGCGCAGTTCAACGTCAATTCCATTGAACAGGGAGCGTTCGACTGATAAGAGAGGAGGATATCCATGGGGCTGCTTGACCTGTTTCAGAAAACAAGAGAAACCTCAATGGAAATGAAGCCGACGGAGGAGGGCGAAAACAAGGTTGTTGCCTGCAAGGGCTGCGGGGCAGAGCTGAAGGCCTATGCCTATGGCAAAAACCTGTATGTATGCCCGCACTGCGGCCGCTACGGCCGCCTGCTTGCGCGCACGCGTATTCGCCAGATTGCGGATAAGGACAGCTTTGAAGAGCTGTATGCCGAGCTTGCGCCGGCTGATCCCATCGAATTTCCCGGCTATGCGGAAAAAACCGCAGAGCTTGCGGAGCGGACGGGTATGAACGACGCGGTGAAGACCGGCGTGTGCCGCATCGGCGGGGTGGAAACCTGCATCGGCGTGATGGACAGCCATTTTATGATGGCTTCAATGGGCTCGGTGGTTGGCGAAAAGCTGACCCGCCTGTTTGAGTACGCCACCGAAAAGGGCCTGCCGGTGGTGCTGTTCACCTGCTCGGGCGGCGCGCGTATGCAGGAAGGCATGTTCTCTCTGATTCAGATGGCCAAAGTGTCCGCGGCGGCGCGCCGTCATTCGGATGCAGGGCTGCTGTATATCACCGTGCTGACCGACCCGACCACGGGCGGCGTGACCGCTTCTTTTGCCATGCTGGGCGATATTATCCTGGCAGAGCCGCGCACGACGATTGGCTTTGCTGGCCGCCGCGTCATCGAAGGCACCATCGGTCAGACCCTGCCGGAGGATTTTCAATCGTCCGAGTTCTTGCTATCGCATGGATTCTGTGATAAAATAGTTCCGCGCAATAAGCTCAAGGGCACGCTGGAAACACTGCTGAAAATGCATACGCAGCCCAAACCAAAGAAATGGCAGGTGTGGAAAAATGACTAATCGGCCTGCAAGCGAAAAAATGCGTATTATCCACGATACCAAGCGCCCGATGCTGAGCGATTATATTGACAATCTGTTTGAAGATTTTATCGAGCTGCACGGCGACCGGTATTTTGCTGACGACCATGCGATTATGGCCGGCGTGGGTTACTTCGGCGGGCTGCCCGTCACGGTGATCGGCCACCGGAAGGGCCGCACAATTGAGCAGAATATGGATGCGAACTTTGGTATGGCGCATCCGGAGGGCTACCGCAAGGCGCTGCGTCTGGCACAGCAGGCGGAAAAGTTTCACCGTCCTGTCATCAATTTTGTTGATACGGGCGGCGCGTTCTGCGGCGTTGGCGCGGAGGAACGCGGCCAGGGCGAGGCAATTGCCCGCTGTTTGTATGAGTTTATCGAGCTGCGCACCCCTGTGATTTCTGTGATCACGGGAGAGGGCGGTTCGGGCGGCGCGCTGGCGCTTGCCGTGGCTGACCGCGTGCTCATGCTGGAAAACGCGCTGTACTCGGTGATTTCGCCGCGCGGCTGCGCGTCGATCCTCTGGAAAGACCCCAAGCGTGAGGCGGAGGCTGCCGATACGCTGCGCATCACTGCGCAGGATCTGCTGGAGTTTGGCATTATTGAGGATATCATCCCGGAAGGCCAGACGAACGCGCAGCTGATTCGCAACGTCGGCAAGGCGCTGCGCGAACAGCTTGCGGAGCTGGGGGCAGAGCCGAGCGTGGACGTGCTGCTGCAAAAACGGTATGAAAAATTCCGCAAAGTCGGAGTTTTCAGATAAATAAATCAAGAATAATGTGAAGGAGTGCAACCCCAATGTTTGAGAAGATCTGCGAGCTGCTGGCTGAAAAGTTTGACGCCGATGCTTCCACCATGACGATGGACACCAAGATCAAGGAAGATCTGGAGGCGGATTCCCTGGATATCGTTGAGCTGATGATGGACCTGGAAGAGGAGTTCGGCATCACCATCCCCGATGAGGAAGCGACCCAGATGGTTACCATCGGCGATGTTGTCAAGTATCTCGAAGAGAACAAGTAAGAAAAAGGCTTCGGAACAAGGTTCCGAAGCCTTTTTCTTATTGGGGGGATTATTTGCTTTCCAACCGGAAGGTGACCTGCCAGTTGCCCTCCATTCGTGCATCTGTCGTGTACATATCGGTTGACAGTGCGCAGCAGGGCAGGTCTTCATAGCAAACCGGATAGACGAAATCGGTATAGGAAATATCGTTTTCGTAATCGTTATAGGAAACGGTATATTCATGCCAGATTTGCGTGCCGTCCGGCGCATGGAGAAATAGCTCGGCGTGATTGTCCCGCGCCAGTGGTTGGCTTGCCGCGTATTGCAGGTGCAGGTATCCGTCTGCGTACCCTGCGGCGGTCAGAGAGAAAATTCCGTCGTCACTTTGCCAGAGCGTGCCCTGCGGCATAAGAAAAGCATATCCGCCATTGCTGATCTGCTGATCGACTTCAGCGGGCATTGCCTCGAGCGAGCTTGCGCCGTTGATGGGATGGACTGCGGTTTGCGGCGCAAGCGGCACATTGGACAGGTCATAAGAAACCGCAGCACCGGCCTGCTTCTGTCTTCCGATCAAAAGCTGACGGCAGGAGAAGGTGAATTTATCGCCGATATACCGCTCTCCGCCGACATTGGCGATCTCAATATAGTAGGTGGCAGCGGCGGCCGCTGCATCGTATTCTACCAGATGGCAGTGTGACAGCTGGCCGATGCGCGCCGGATAATGGAGGGAATAGCTGTCGTACAGGTCGGGCGCGCTGTTTCCGAACAGCTTGCCGGTGGTATCGGTCAGCGTCAGGTAGACGCCCGCCGTATCGCCTTCGACAAAGGCTGAGACGACCTCCATGCGCACACCCTGATCCTCGCATACCTCGTTGACCGGCATCAGCGCCTGCGCGGCGGCGGGCGAAATCGCATACAGCGCCTGATATACCTCCGGCACATGGGCCGCCAGCGCGGGCGTCACGCAACCCATGGCAATGGCCGCGGCTACGGCCAGCGTTACGATGCGCCGCAGGCGGCGCGGTTTGCGCTTTGTTTTTTCGCGTCTCATGCGTGTGAGCGTGTCGGCGCACAGCGTGTCATCCGGCGCGATTTGTTCATTCATATTTTGGTACTGTGTGCGGAAATCCATCGTTCCACTCTCCTTTCAGCAGTTCGCGGAGCTGCGCCCGTGCGCGGGTCAGCCGTGTGCGGATCGCAGAGGGCTTTTCGCCGCTCATGCGGGCAATCTCCTCGGCGGTATAGCCCTCAAAATAATACAGGTGAATTGCGGTGCGGTATTTGGGCGGCAGCCGGCGCAGGGCATCGTCCAGCGCGTTTTCCTCCGGCGCGGGGAAGGGGATGCGGTCGTCCAGCGGGACATCGTGCCGCCGCCATGCTGCGCGCCAGTGGCTTTTCAGGGCGTTTAGCGTCACACGGATGAGCCACGCTTTTTCATGCGCTTCGCTTTCAAATGCCGGACGGCGGCGCACAACCTGCAAAAATACATTTTGAAAAATATCGTCCGCGTCATGGCGGCTGCGCGTCTGTGCGTAGGCCAGACGGTAGACCATGCTGCCGTAGGCCGCAATGAGCTGCTCGGGGGTTTTGTCTGTCATGCCTCAGCCTCCTTTCAACTGTAATACGCCGCACAGCAGCGGAACGCTACACGGTTTATCTGTTTTTTGTTGCAGCAGGGGACGGTAGCTGTTATAGTAAAAGAAAAGGGAGGGGATCAGGATGGAAGAAAATCTGAATGAAGTCCGGAGACCGGTTTACCGCAACCTGCGGATCATCTGGCTGTTGATACTGATTGGCCTTGTGCTTTCGTTTTGGGGCGATAAGTTCTCGGCGGTCGGCGTTGTTTTAGCTATCGTGCGGCTTGTGCAGGTGGGCGCGCTGGCCGACGTATCGGATGCGCTGGCACGCGCATACCGCGTGATGTGCATCGGGCTGGCGCTGACGATCGGCTGCCTGCTGCTCGGGCTGCTGGCGCTCGGCTCGATACTGAGCGTTATCTTTTCGCTGGCTGCGCTGGCAGGGGCGGTTGTTCTGCTTGTCTCGGAGTATTATTTCTATTCCGGGCTGGACGGCCTGATAGCTCTGCGCGGCTATGCCTATCCGCAGGGCCGTATCAAGTGGTGCTTCTGGATATCGCTGATCGGCATGGTAATCGCCGGCATTGCGAACGGGCGGGGGCGGTATGGCTTTCAGAAGCATGTGACATCGTGGTAATGGTCGTCACGCTGGTGCTGCTCTGGCAGTACCTTGAGGCGGTCAAACAGGCCGAACAGGATGCGTAACAAAAAGAGGACGGAAATTTCCGTCCTCTTTTTTTATTCGCCGATATACCGGAACCGCGGACCGGAGTAGCCGTCTCGCTCCACGGTTTCATTCCACATGGCGGCAGGGCGCACCCAGAGGCCGCCCTCGCCATACAGCGCACGGTATACGACCAGATCTTCCAGCGTTTCCGAGTGCTGGGCAATGCCGACGACCTCATATTCGCCGCCTTTAAAATGGCGGTACCGGCCGGGCAGGATGGAAGTCATCAGCCCTGTGCGGCGATGACTTCCACTTCAACCTTGGCGCCAAGCGGCAGAGCCGCTACCTGCACGCAGGAACGCGCCGGGGCGCCTTCGGGGAAGTACTTGCCGTATACGCTGTTGAAAGCGGCAAAGTCATTCATATCGGCCAAAAAGCAGGTGGTTTTCACAACGCGGTCGAACGCTACGCCGCCCTGCGCCAGCACATAGTGCAGGTTCTGCATGACCTGTTCGGTCTGCGCTTCGATAGTGGTCGCTTCGATTTTGCCCGTCTTGGGGTCAATCGGGATCTGGCCGGAGGTGAAGATAAAGCCGTGTGCGGTGATCGCCTGGGAATACGGGCCTACTGCGGCCGGTGCAAAATCGGTGTGAAGAACGTTTTTGATTGCCATTGAGGAAAACTCCTTTATTGATGATAATTTTTAATGAACAAATGGATTATTTCTTTCCGCCCTTGACTTTTTTCAGGCGCTCGGTGTTGGACAGGATCTTTTTGCGGATGCGCATACTTTCGGGCGTGATTTCGAGCAGTTCGTCGTCACCAAGGAATTCCAGCGCCGATTCAATCGACATCTGACGCGGCGGGATCAGGCGCAGCGCGTCGTCCGAACCCGAGGCGCGCATATTGGTGAGCTGCTTTTTCTTGCAGACGTTTACGGCCATATCTTCGCCGCGCGGGTTTTCGCCGACGACCATGCCTTCATACACCTGCGTGCCCGGCCCGATGAACAGCGGGCCGCGCTCCTGCGCATTGAACAGACCGTAGCCCACGGCTTCGCCGGCTTCAAAAGCGATCAGCGAACCGGTGGTGCGCTTGGAGATCTCGCCCTTGTACGGCTGATAGCTGTGGAAGACCGAGGACAGGACGCCTTCACCCTTGGTATCGGTCAGAAATTCCGTGCGGTAGCCGAACAGGCCGCGCGCCGGAATCAAAAATTCCAGACGCATCCGGTCCGCGCCCTTGGGGTTCATGGAAACCAGCTCGCCCTTGCGGAAGCCCATTTTTTCCATGACCGAGCCGACCGCGTCCACCGGAACGTCGGCAATCATGCGCTCAACCGGCTCGCACTTGACGCCGTCCACTTCGCGGAACAGCGCCTTGGGCGCGCCGACCTGGAATTCGTAGCCCTCGCGGCGCAGGTTTTCAATCAGGATGGACAGGTGCATCTCGCCGCGGCCGCAGACGCGGAAGGAGTCGGTCGTGTCGGTTTCGTTGACGCGCAGGGAGACGTCCTTGAGCAGTTCGCGGAACAGGCGCTCGCGCAGGTGGCGCGAGGTGACGAACTTGCCTTCGCGGCCGGCGAACGGGGAGTCGTTGACCGAGAAGGTCATTTCAACCGTCGGCTCGGAAATCTTGACAAAGGGCAGCGCCTCTACCTGTGCGGGGTCGCACAGCGTTTCGCCGATGGTGACGTTTTCAATGCCGGAGAAGCAGACAATTTCGCCTGCGGTGGCGGATTCGACCGGTTTGCGCTCCAGCTCTTCAATTGTGTACAGCGTGACCAGCTTGGCGTTGTAGGGCTGGGTTGCGCCGTGATAATCGCATACCGTAACCTGCTGGCCGACCTTGAGCGAGCCGCGCTCGATGCGGCCGATGCCGATGCGGCCGACGTATTCGTTATAGTCAATGGAAGAAACGAGCATTTGCGCCGGACCCTCGGTGTCCACCTGCGGGGCCGGAATATGCTCCAGAATCTGCTCGAACAGCGGGGTCAGGTCAGTGCCCTCGGTGTTCGGGGACATGGAGGCGGTGCCTGCGCGGCCCGAGCAGTAAACGATCGGGCTGTCGAGCTGCTCGTCGGTCGCGTCAAGGTTGAGCAGAAGCTCAAGCACTTCGTCGCCAATCTCGTTGAGGCGCGCGTCCGGACGGTCGATCTTGTTGACCGCAATGATGATCTTGTGGCCGAATTCCAGCGCCTTTTGCAGTACAAAGCGGGTTTGGGGCATCGGGCCTTCGGCGGCGTCTACCAGCAGAACAACGCCGTCCACCATTTTGAGGATACGTTCGACCTCGCCGGAAAAGTCCGCGTGGCCCGGGGTATCGACAATGTTGATTTTAACATCCTTATAATGCACCGAGGTGTTTTTCGCCAGAATGGTGATGCCGCGCTCACGCTCAATATCGCCGGAGTCCATGACGCGGTCCTCTACCACCTGATTTTCGCGGAACGCGCCTGCCTGTTTGAGCATCTGGTCAACCAGCGTGGTCTTGCCGTGGTCAACGTGGGCGATGATGGCGATGTTGCGCAGATCGTTACGAATCATATATGTTCCTCCCAAATCGGTTCTTTTCGTGCAGATAATATTATACTTTGTTTTTGTGCCCATTTCTACTACTTTTATCATCAAAAATGCCGGATTTCGGCGGTGAAAAACTGTAAAAAATTGCGGAAAAGGGGTGTGATGCATGGTAAACGGGGAAAAAGTGACGGTAAGAGGAGGGGGAGGGGCTGCGTCACTTTATACAAAACGAAGAAAAAGAGGGATTTGCAAACGATTTAAAACACGAGAAATAAAGGTGGAAAATAGATAAAATACATAGTATAATTTATATGTATTTGATAAAATATTTTTGATACAATAAATCGCGGTTGTGATATTGCATAAAAGGAGGATTTTCATGCAGCTGCTTCATCTGTATTACTTTAAGATGCTTGCGGAGACGGAGCATCTGCTGAATACTGCAAAAGCAATCCATATTTCTCCACCTGCACTGAGTACGACCATCTCCAAGCTGGAAGCGGAATTGGGTGTTGAATTATTTGATCATGTTGGCCGTAAAATTCGGTTGAATGAAAATGGGAAAATTTTGTATATTCATGTTTGCAATATTTTTTCGGAGCTGGACGATATTCAACGGGAACTTTCCAAATCTGCTGCGCCGCAGCAGGATATTGTTAAAGTTGCTGTTTCTGCAACGCCTATCTGGAATCCTGCACTCAGCGCCTTTACCAAGGCCCATCCAGATGTTATGATCAGCCATTCGCCGCTGCGCATGGAGCAGCTGCAAAATATGGAATTTTTGGAGCAATATGATTTGATTATTACCGATACAGGTGATATTGATAATAAGGCATGGGAACATGAATTCATTATTGAAGATCCGCCGGTATTACTGGTGAATCAGGACCATCCCTTTGTAGGAAGAGACCGCATTGCATTGTTTGAGGCGCGGGATGAGGACTTTGTGTCTTTGACAAAGGGGTATTCCTCTCGCAGCTGGTTTGAAAATTCCTGCAAGCAAGCAGGGTTTATTCCGCGTGTAGTGGCAGAGGTAGACTATATGCTGCGTACAAAACTGATTGAAAACGGATATGGTATTGGATTTAGTAGCGTGCTAGGGGCGCGCGCAATTACTTCTTCTGCAGTTAAAATGGTGCGTGTGAAATATCCACCGAATCCGCGGATGCAGGCTGTATTTTGGAAAGCAGGCGTTTCGCTTTCCAAATCAACACAGCTTTTTCGAGAGTTCCTGATTGATTTTTATAGCACTCCGCAGTATATAGGAATGAAATAAATAAAGAGTAAAAAGACCGGTTCGATGGTTCGAACCGGTCTTTTCTTTTGCAAGAAAACATCAGAAAGAATACATGATGGGGCAAAGCACAGCTGCGGCAATGCATAGAATAACGCACAGCGGTCCGCCAATTTTCACATAGTCCATATACTTGTAGCCGGCAGGCAACGTCTGCGTGCAGGCAGGGGTACCAACAGGAGTAGCACAGGCGAGGTTGGTCGCTACAGCGCCAATAGCGATAACAAACGGGATCGGGCTGATACCAAGCTGCATGGCAATCTCAATATAAATCGGGGTCATCATGGCAGCCAGTGCAGTGTTGGACATAAAGTTGGTCAAAACGGTGGTAACGATAACGCCAGCTGCCATCAGAACCGCCGTGGAAGCCGCTTGGCCACCAAACAGATTCAGGATGAACTCAGCAATAACTTTGCCGCCGCCGGAAACGTCGAGTCCCTTGGCGAAGCCTTGAGCTGCCGCCAGAATAACAAGGGTATTCCAGTCCATTTCAGCCAATGTTTTTTTCAGCGGCATACAGCCGGAGGTGATCAGAATAGTCGCACCGAGCAGGCCGATGATACCAACATTGAGATAAGGTTTGAATGCATCCTGTCCAGTAAGAATAAAGCCGATAATACAGAAAACAAGGACAATCAGCGCAAGATTTCCCTTCCATGCAGGAATTTTTTCGGATTCTTCATTCGCGCTGTTGGCTGCGAGCTCTGCAAAATAGTTGCCCTTATCGAAATCGGGGCTGTCAGGCTTCAGAACCTTCTTGGAGAGCGAATAGCCAATCGTGGCGAAATAGACGATCATGATCAGGCAAAGCGGAATCATAACCTTGGTCTGCTCAAACAAACCAAGACCATCTTCAAAGCCTTCGTAGCCCATCAGGACAGAGTTTGCCGTCTGCTGGGAAGTGGAACCAACCAGAGTACCGGCACCGCCGATGGCACAGGCAATACCTGCTGCCATGATAATCATCTTAGAACGGATTGCACCGTTGGACTTGGCTGCGCAGGCTGCAATCAGCGGCATCCACATTGCAATAGTACCAGAGTTAGACAGGAAAGCGGACATAATGGTACATGCGATAACAACTACGATCATGAACAACCGTTCATTTTTTGCTACAGGGCTGTTGCTGATTGCTCTACCGATTTTATTGGCCATACCGGTTTTGAACAATGCGTCGCCTACAATTGACATGCCGGCAACCATCATAACAGTGGTGCTGGAAAAGCCGGAATAAACATCGGCCAGCTTCATCTCAGGTAAAATAATACCCATTGCTAGGGAGGCAATCATAGCGGTCATTGCCAGCGGAATTTTTTCAATGACAAATGAAATAATTGCCAGAACTGTAATAATTATTGCTATTGTGCTAGAGGGCATACCGATATCTCCTTTCTGCCGCTAAAATACATCCCAAGAACCCCCACTCGGCCCTGAGATGAAGAATGTAGAAGGACGTCTCCCTCTTCACACATGTGCTATTGTCATGAACTTAACATAGGTTCTGTTCTGTGTCAAATAGAGCGATATG
>NZ_JBMNUP010000050.1:0-11464 GCF_050946325.1 Agathobaculum sp.
GCTGGCCAGTCCAAACTGCGAAACGATATAAAGCAGCTGGATTACGAGAATCATCACATAAAGCGAAGCGAACATCTTGATGGTAGCGAACAGCCGCCCTTCTGCCGCGATATTGCAGAACAGGCCAGCAATATGAATCGGAATCAGCGGTATGATAATGGTGCGCAGCACAGCGGTTACGATTTCCTGCAGATCGCGGAAGGCGTTCAGGAGAGAAGTGCCTTTAATATTAGCCATGCCAATGCCAAGCACAAATGCCAGCACAAGTGCAGTCATAACGCCGAAAATGGGCGGCACTTCAATGGAAAAAAGCGGCGCGAAAGCATTGCTTTCCAGCAGTTCGCCTGTAATAGGCTGAATGAAGGCGGGCAGCGCAGCCTTGCCGACCAGAAACGTAAAAATACCCGAAAGCACGGTGGTGCCATAGGCCAAAAGAAGCGTAAGGCCAAACAGCCGGTTCGCTTTTTTTCCGAGATCAGCCATGCCTACCGTGATGAACGACAGGATGATAAGCGGAATAACAAAGGATAAAAAGGTGGAAAATAACGATGTGAACGTGGCAAAAAGCCGGACAATCGTCACAAATACGGTGGAATCAGCTATACCCAGCCAGGCGCCGGATAAGCCGATTAAGGTGCCGATAAAAATACCGGCAATCAGACGAGTTAATAACCCCAAATGCTTCACAAATAATTACTCCTCATTCTTTTCACAGGTCTATGCTGGAAAAATTCGATAAAATACTATAATACTATACCAGATGAACAGGTTTTAATCAAGTCGGCAAAATATATCATTTGGTTCATGGTGTTTTCCGGTGAATCCGCGAACGGCACATGGAAAATGTGAGAAAAAATATGATGGCAGAAAAGAAAAAAAGAGCTTGACAAGAGGGGGCTTCAAGGATAATATATTAGTAACGAAAAAAGCTATGAACAGGTAAAGTAACCGTATTGTTGTCAGCAGAGAACTGCCGGTTGGTGCAAGGCAGCGTCAGTGAACGGTGAAACTCGCTTGGGAGCTGTCTGCTGAAAGCCGTGCGGCCGGTAGGATGGAACGGATGCCCACCGTTACAGGGGAGGCGCATTGTTAGATGCGCGCTGAGTGGCCGCAATCCTGTGGCAACAAGAGTGGTACCGCGGAGTTTACGCTTCGTCTCTTAATTTCTGATTAAGGGACGAAGCTTTTTTTGTCCCTGTACACCCTGAAATCATGAAAGTGAGGACAAGAAAATGAGCAGAACAATCAAGATTTTTGACACGACCCTGCGTGATGGTGAGCAGTCTCCCGGCTGCAGCATGAACCTGAATGAAAAAATCGAGGTTGCCAAGCAGCTGGAAGCACTGCATGTGGATATCATCGAAGCGGGTTTTGCGATCGCTTCGCCCGGAGACGCTGCGGCGATTGCTGCGATTGCGGACACGGTGAAGGGCTCCACCATCTGCTCGCTGGCGCGCAGCAGTGAGCAGGATATTGATGCGGCATGGAATGCCATCCGGCATGCCGAGTCGGCCCGCATCCATACGTTTATTGCCACGTCGCCCGTCCATATGCAGTACAAACTGAAAATGACGCCCGATCAGGTGATTGAATCGGTGGCGCACCATGTTGCTTATGCCAAAAAGTATTGCAGTGATGTGGAGTTCTCGGCAGAGGATTCCACCCGCTCGGATCTGGATTTTCTGTGCCGCGTGTTTGAAACCGCGATCAAGGCCGGCGCGACAACGCTGAATATTCCGGACACGGTTGGCTATATGGTGCCGGATGAATACGCCGCGCGGGTGCGCTACATTCGTGAGCATACGCCGGGCATTGAGGATGTTGTCCTGTCCTGCCATGTGCATAACGATCTTGGCATGGCGGTTGCCATTTCGCTGGCCGGTGTGCAGGCGGGGATTGACCAGATCGAATGCACGATCAACGGCATCGGCGAGCGCGCAGGCAATGCCTCGATGGAAGAATGCGTTATGGCGATCAATACCCGTAAGGATGTGTTCGGGATTGACTGCAATATTGATACCAAACAGATCTATCGCGCCAGCCGCATGATTCAGACCATCACCGGCGTTTCGGTTGCGCCGACCAAGCCGATTGTCGGCGCCAATGCCTTTGCGCATGAATCCGGCATCCATCAGCATGGCGTACTGGCCAATAAGCAGACATATGAGATTATGACGCCTGAGTCGGTCGGTATCCCGAAGAACGCAATTGTGCTGGGCAAGCATTCCGGCCGTCATGCGTTTGAGGACCGCCTGCGCGAGCTGGGCTATTCGCTGGATAAGGAAAAACTGGATAAGACCTTTGAGAAGTTTAAGGTGCTGGCTGATAAGAAAAAGGTCATCAAGGACCGTGACCTGGAAGCGCTGGTTGGTGCGGTGCCGGTTTCCGGTATGGAGCGGTACACGCTGGACCGCTTTGTGATCAACGCGGGCAATTCGATTACCTCCACAGCCGTCATCCGTGTGAAAAAGGGCGATGAAGTGTTTGAGCGCGTGGCCGCATCCGACGGCCCGATCAACGCAGCGTTCCGTGCGATCAATAAAATCGTGGATAAGGAAATCGAGCTGGAGGATTACTCGCTGAACTCCGTAACGGACGGCGAAGACGCACAGGCAGAGGCAATCGTTAAGCTGAAGATTGACGGCGGAAGCGATGTGGTGACCGGCCGCGGCGTATCGGTTGACGTGATCGAGGCCTCCATCAAGGCCTACATCAACGGCATCAATAAGTATTTTATCGACTAAGGGCAGGGGGGAGCAACTGATATGGGCATGACAATGACGCAGAAGATTCTCGCAAAGCATGCGGGGCTGGAAACGGTAACCGCGGGTCAGCTGATCGAGGCAAATGTTGATTTGACGCTGGCAAATGATATCACCGGCCCGGTAGCGATTCGTGAGATGGAAAAAGCCGGCTTTGACAAGGTGTTTGACAACACCAAAATCGCGCTGGTTATGGACCACTTTGCGCCGAATAAGGATATCAAGTCGGCAGAGCAGTGTCTAACGTGCCGTGAGTTTTCAAAAAAACACGGGATTGTTAATTTTTACGATGTCGGCGCGATGGGCATTGAGCATGCGCTGCTGCCGGAAAAAGGCCTGACCGCACCGGGCGAGCTGATTATCGGCGCGGACAGCCACACCTGCACCTACGGCGCGCTCGGCGCCTTTTCGACCGGTGTCGGCTCGACCGACCTTGCCGCCGGTATGGCGACCGGCAAGGCATGGTTTAAGGTGCCGGGGGCGATCAAATTTGTGCTCAAGGGAAAGCTTCGCCCGTGGGTGTCCGGCAAGGATGTTATTCTGGATATCATCGGCCGGATCGGCGTGGACGGCGCGCTGTATCAGTCGATGGAGTTTACCGGGGAAGGCGTGGCTTCGCTGTCGATGGATGACCGTTTCACGATTTGCAACATGGCAATCGAAGCGGGCGCCAAAAACGGTATCTTCCCAGTGGATGAGAAAACCATGGCATATATCAAGGACCGTGTAAATCGGGATATTACGGTGTTTGCGGCAGATGAGGATGCGGTATACGAGCGGGAGATTGAAATTGACCTTTCCGCGCTGCGTCCCACGGTAGCCTGCCCGCATTTGCCGGAGAATACCAAGACCATTGACGAACTGGGACGTATTGAGGTGCAGCAGGCGGTCATCGGCTCGTGCACAAACGGCCGGATTGAGGATATGCGGGCAGCCGCGTCCATTCTCAAGGGACGCAAGGTGCATCCGGATGTGCGCACTATCATTATCCCCGCTACGCAGGAGGTTTACCTCCAGTGCATTGAAGAGGGGCTGACCAAAATCTTCATTCAGGCGGGCGCCATTGTATCCACCCCGACCTGCGGTCCGTGCCTTGGCGGCCATATGGGCATTCTGGCGCATGGAGAGCGGTCGATTTCGACGACCAACCGCAATTTTGTCGGCCGGATGGGACATATCACCTCGGAAATTTATCTGGCAAGCCCTGCTGTGGCGGCGGCCAGCGCGGTGGCAGGCTATATCTGCGCACCGGATGAGCTGAAATAAGGGAGGAGACCGCAAACATGAATGCAAAAGGCAGAGTTTTTAAATATGGCGATAACGTCGATACTGACGTTATCATTCCCGCACGCTATCTGAACATCGCGGATCCCAAGGAGCTTGCCGCGCACGCGATGGAAGATATCGATGCGGATTTCGTCAAGAAGATGCAGCCGGGCGATATCGTGGTCGCCACGCGCAATTTCGGCTGCGGCTCCTCGCGCGAGCATGCGCCGCTGGTGCTCAAGGAAAACGGCGTTTCCTGCGTGATCGCCTCCTCGTTTGCGCGCATTTTCTACCGCAATGCGATCAATATCGGTCTGCCCATCCTTGAATGCGAGGCGGCTGCAAACGCGATTGCGGACGGAGATACTGTTTCGGTTGATTTTGACACCGGCGTGATTACCAATGAGAGCAAGGGCGAAAGTTATCAGGCGGCCGCGTTTCCGCCGTTTATTCAGAGCATCATCCAGGCGGGCGGCCTGCTGAAGTCGCTCAAGGAAAGAGGGGAGTGAGCAGGGTGGAATACAATATCGCAGTTGTCAAGGGGGACGGCATCGGGCCTGAGATCGTAACCGAAGCGATGCAGGTGCTCGATACAATCGGTGAAAAGTTTGGCCATACCTTCCACTATCAGGAAGTACTTGCGGGCGGCTGCTCGATTGATGCAAACGGGATTCCGCTGACTGAGGAAACCATCGAGATCTGCAAAAACGCGGATTCTGTGCTGCTTGGCGCGGTCGGCGGTCCGAAGTGGGATGAAGTTCCCTCGGAAAAGCGTCCGGAAAAGGCGCTGCTTGGTCTGCGTGCGGCGCTTGGCCTGTTTGTCAACCTGCGCCCTGCGCAGATGCACAAGGCGCTGTCGGCAGCCTGCCCGATCAAGCCCGAGATCATCGGCGAAGGATTTGATATTCTGGTCTGCCGTGAGCTGACCGGCGATGTTTACTTCGGCAAGCACTACCGCCGCGAAAGCGAAAAGGGCTGGGGCGAGACCGGCGCGGACGATATGAACTACTCGGTGTACGAGGTCGAACGCATCGGCCGCCGTGCGTTTGAAATGGCGATGCAGCGGAACAAGAAAGTCTGCTCGGTCGATAAGGCGAACGTGCTTGAAACCAGCCGCGTCTGGCGGGAGACCATGCACCGCATCAAGGACGAGTACCCCGAAGTGGAGTACACAGATATGTATGTCGATAACTGCGCGATGCAGCTGGTGCGTAATCCGGGACAGTTTGACGTGATCGTTACCGGCAATCTGTTCGGCGATATCCTGTCGGACGAGGCATCCATGATTACCGGCTCGATCGGCATGCTGCCGTCGGCTTCGATGAATGAGACCGGCAAGGGGATGTACGAACCGATCCACGGCTCTGCGCCTGACATTGCGGGCAAGGGGATTGCAAATCCGATTGCGACGATCCTGTCCTGCGCCATGATGCTGCGCTACTCGTTTGGCCTTGGGGCGGAAGCGGATGCAATTGAGCAGGCGGTGGAAGCTGTGCTGGATGCCGGCCACCGCACGGCGGATATTGCCGCAAAGGGAGAAACGGTGCTGTCCACCGCAGAGATGGGCGCGCTGATCCGCGGACAAATCAAATAAATGTGTGGAAAAGACGCAGGAAGTGTTGCTCCCTGCGTCTTTTTTATTGCCCCGCTTCATAGACTGGGATGGAGGTGAAGCGGCATGGAGCAGCTTGCACAGTATATTGGAGCAAATTATGCAATACTGGTAGCGGTGCTGTATTTTTTGGGATGCGGCCTGAAGGCGATGAAACCCTTTCCAAACCAGTTGATTCCACTCACGTTAACCGCTTGCGGCATCGGGCTGGCCTGTCTTTCCGTTCTGTCCCGTTATCAGGAGTATGCCAATTGGGCGGCCGCGCTGTTTGACGGCGTGGTGCAGGGGATTTTATGTACGGGTATGTCGGTATATGTTCATGAGGTGATTGTGCATTGCGGACAGAATAAAAAAGAGTGAACGGAAGCGTCAGGCAAAACGCCTGACGCTTTGCATTACTTTTTATAGAATGGCAGATTTACCGTGTATAGTCTTGCGATGTGGGACAAGCTGCTGTATAATAAAATAGATTTGGAATATTTACCTGAGACAACCGTATGGAGATATAGGAGAAAAATAGAAAGAATATGGATACCGCTTCAATTTTGGGTGTACATTTCCATGCTGTTACCAAACAGCAGGCGGTGGATGTGGCGATGAGCCGTATCCGTGCCAGACGAAAAGGATATGTTGTAACACCGAATCCGGAAATTGTTGACCTGTGCCGCCATGACGGCGACCTGATGCATACCGTCAATCACGCAACTCTGGTGCTGCCGGACGGCATCGGCATTATTTATGCCGCGAAAATTTTGGGACAAAAACTGTGCGGCAAAGTTGCCGGCATTGAGTTTGCAGAGAGCCTGGTCAGCGCTATGGCGAAGGAAGGCATGCGCCTGTTTTTGCTGGGCGCAAAGCCGGGCGTTGCCGAAACGGCAGGAAAAAATCTGTGTGAAAAGTACCCGGGACTGATTTTGGCAGGAAGCCATGACGGTTATTTTTCCGATGCGCAGCAGGCCGTTGCCGCGATTAATGACTGCGGCGGAGCGGACGTTGTATTTGTCTGCCTGGGTGCCCCCAAGCAGGAACGGTTCATTGCGGAACACATGGAAGACATACATGCGTCTCTGTTTTGCGGTCTGGGCGGTTCGCTGGATGTGTTTGCCGGCGTTGCCAAGCGCGCACCGGATATTTTCATCAAGCTGGGGCTGGAGTGGTTTTACCGCCTGCTCAAGCAGCCAAGCCGCATCGGCCGGATGATGAAACTGCCCAAATTCCTGCTGCTGGTCATCAAGGAGCGCCTTTTCGGCGGAAAGGGGAAATAACATGAAAGTGAAATTGCTTGCGCATACGCCGGAACCGGAAAAACTGGTTGCGGCAGCGGCGAAAAACTGCTACTCATCGACGGATGTGGACAGCGTGCTGGACGGCCTGACAGCGGAAAAGACCGAAAACTTTGTGCATATGCTGGCCGAAATCGGTCATGAAAGTCCGATTGAGCATGTGTCTTTTACTTTTGCGATTGAAGGGGTGTCGCGCTCGCTGCTGGCGCAGATTACGAGGCACCGGATGGCGTCGTTTTCCGTGCAGTCCCAGCGCTATGTGCGGGAACATGGCTTTGAATATGTTGTGCCCCCTGAAATTGATAAAATTCCGGCTGCACGGGAACAATTTATTCGTGCCATGGAAGAGGATCAGCGGACCTATGAAGCGCTGACGGCTGCGCTGATGGAAGGTTATGTGGAAGAACTGCTGGCGCAAGGCGTGCCGGAAAAACAGGCGCGTAGTCAGGCAGAAAAGCACGCGATTGAAGACGCGCGCTATGTGCTGCCCAACGCCTGCACAACCCGTATTGTGATGACGGCGAATGCGCGCAGTTTGCGGAACTTTTTCCGCCTGCGCTGCTGCAACCGCGCGCAGTGGGAAATTCGTGCGCTGGCGGAAGAGATGTACCGGCTGGTATATGCGGTTGCGCCAACGCTGTTTGGAAGATGCGGCCCTGCCTGTGTGGACGGCGCCTGCACAGAGGGCAAAATGACCTGCGGCAGGGCGGCGGAAGTGCGGGCGCATTATCAGCAGCTGCGCGCTTCGGAAAAATATTAAAGGAAAGAGAGTTTTATGCTGCCATTTCGTGAAATTACTTTAGAGGACAAGCGGGCGGTTGAGACCTGCGGTTCTCACTATAATTACCATTTGTGTGAACGATGCTTTGTTGACCTGTTTATGTGGCGCGGGCACTACGGCACGCAAATCTGCTTTAAGGACGGTTTTTTGCTGGTCAAGATGACGCCGCTGGACGGCGGGCCGGACTGCTACCTGGCGCCGGTGGGCGAGGGTGATCTTGGCGCGGCGCTGGATGCGCTGGAGGCCGATGCCGCCGAGCGCGGCATTCCGCTGACGGTGGTTTCGATTGCAGAGCCGATGATTGAGCGGATTGAAGCGGTGCGGCCGGGCAAATTTACCTTTGTGCATGATAATGAGGACGGCGACGATTATATCTATCTGTCAGAAAAACTGAGCACCCTTTCGGGAAAGAAACTGCAAAGCAAACGAAATCTGGTCAACCGATTCAAGGCTGAATATGAGGGCCGGTGGAGTTATGAGGATATCACGCCGGAAACCACGAAGGAGGCGTATGCGTTCCACCTGAAATGGTGCAGACAGAACGGGTGCGCGCATCATCGCGATTTTGAGGGGGAAACCTGCGCGATTGTGCAGGCGCTGGAAAATTTTGCAGCGCTTGAACTGCGCGGCGGCATGCTCCGGCTGGATGGAGAGGTTATTGCGTTCACGCTCGGCTGCAAGGCGGCGCCGGACATGTATGTGGTGCAGATTGAAAAAGCGGATCATGATATTGCAGGCGCCTATCAGATGATCAACCAGCAATTTGTGCTGCGGAATTGTCAGGACGTGGAATATGTCAACCGAGAAGAAGATTTGGGCCTGGAAGGCCTGCGTAAGGCGAAAAAATCTTATTATCCGGTGATGCGCGGCGTGAAATATGCCGCGGTGCGCAAAGAGGCTGAAAGATGATTCGGTTTGCAGAGCCGTCGGACCAGGACGCGGTCCGCAGCCTTTGGGAAAAATGTTTTCCGGATGAAGGCGGCTTTAATGAATATTTTTTTGCGCATTTCTTTGATATTCGCCGCGTGCTGCTGTCTGTTGCGGAAAACCGGCTTTGCGCGATGGTGCAGATGCTGCCCTATCGCATGGCCGGCAAGAGCGGGATACAGCAGCTGACCTATATTTATGGTGCATGCACCGATCCGGACTGCCGCCGGCAGGGGCATATGGCGCGTCTTCTGGAATACTCCTTTGAACTGGACCGAAAAAATGGCGTGGCGGCTTCGGCGCTCATTCCGGCAGAAAAATGGCTGTTTGATTTTTACAGACCGTTTGGCTACCTGCCGTTTTTTAAGATCGTGCGGGGAACGCTTTATCGGGAAAAGGGCGGTATACGGCCGCGTCGGTTGACAGAAGCGGATGCGGCGTCCCTTCAGACGATTTATGAAAGCAGAACGCCGGCCTGTCATATCATTCGCAGCGAGGCATACTGGCAGGGGCAGATACGCCTGTTCAATACCATTGGAGCGGGTGCATTTGGCTGGGAAGAGAGCGGAAAACTGGCGGCGTATGCATTCTGCTGGAAAGATTTTGCGCAGGAAGCGATCGGGCTGACCGATGAGCGGGAGCAGGGGCTGCTGCTGGCACTGGGGTGCGATGCGCTCTCCTATGCCGCCTGTGGCGGAGCGGAAGCGCTTGGCTGCATTAAATGGTATAAGCAAACAGATTGTGCGGACGGATATATGAATTTAATGCTCAACTGAAAGGTGTGATAGAAATGGTGTATGTTTTGCTGGCGGAAGGTTTTGAAGAAGTTGAAGCGCTGACCCCCGTTGATTTGCTGCGCCGCGCGGGCGCAGAGGTCCGCCTGATTGGTGTGACGGGCAGTATCGTACACGGTTCGCATGGAATCGGCGTAGAGACCGACCTGACGATGGAACAGGTGGACTGGGACGCAGGGGAAATGATTGTTCTGCCGGGCGGCATGCCGGGCACAACTAACCTATACGCGGAGGGACGTGTCACGGAAGCCGTACGCCGGTATTTTGACGAAGGAAAATATATTGCGGCCATCTGCGCGGCGCCTTCGGTCATTCTGGGGGGAATGGGGCTGCTGAATGGGCGCAGGGCTACCTGTTATCCTGGTATGGAGGAAGGAATGAAGGGCGCGCTTCCGCAGCGCCAGAGCTGCGTGGTGGACGGCAAAATCATCACCGCCTGCGGCGTGGGCGGCGCACTGGATTTTGCCTGTGCACTGGTAGCTGCGCTCTGCGGCGAAGAGACAGCGCGCAAGATAGCGCAGGCTGTTGTTTATCATGCAGCAGGATAAACAACGGCTGCGACGCCAGTTTTTAAGGCAGCGGGCGGAACAGACAGCGGCTGCTCATTGTCATATGAATGCAGAGATTGCGCGGCGGGTACTTGCCCATACAGCGTATCGTACGGCGCAGGTGGTTTTTATTTATGTTGCAACAGAAGCGGAAATTGCGACACAGCCAATCATTGCGCATGCGCTGCAAACGGGAAAAACGGTGTGTGTGCCGCGGTGCGGTGCGGCAGGAAGCATGCAGGCCCACCGTATTGCCGCCATAGATGAGCTGCGGCCTGGCGCTTACGGCATTTTGGAGCCGGACGTGCAAGCCGAACGGATACCGCCGGAAAAAATAGACCTGATTGTAGCGCCTGCTCTGGCGTGCGACAGGCAGGGATACCGCCTGGGATATGGCGGCGGCTATTATGACCGCTTTTTGAGCGATACGCAGGCCGTATCCATGGCGCTTTGTGCGGAAGAACGCCTGATAGACTGTTTGCCGCATGAAGAATTTGACTGCCGATGTCAATGGATTATCACGGAAAGGCAGGTGCTGCGCACGGATGAAAAACAATAGAATTGCGCTGCTGCCCGGCCTTTCGCTGTTTGTGTGCTTCTGCCTGCTGACAGGGACGGGAAAGCTGGCTGCCCATTATGGCGGGGGCGCGCCGTTTCTGGCTGCGGCAGAAGGGATTTCTTTTCTGCTGCCGCTGCTGCTGGTCGTGCTTTCCATGCGGGACCGCAAACCCCTGATGCAGCGGCTGCGCCCGAAACGCCTGCCAAGGGGGGCGCTGGGCCTGACGGTGCGAATGGGTGTGGCGGTAGCCGTGTTATCGCTGTTTCTCAATCTGCTGATTTACCAGCTTGCAGGCCTGGCGGGGGCGGACCTGTCGGCGATTGCGCTGGATGCGCCGCAGTCAGGGTTGTCCGCTGCCGGAAAACTGCTGGTGATCGTGCTGCTGTCCGCTGTGGTGGAAGAGGTGTACCTGCGCGGCGCCCTGTTGACGGCGCATGAGCGATGTGCCGGCACAGGACCGTGTCTGCTGGTCAGCGGAATGGTGTTTGCCATGCTGCACAGCAGTTTGATGAATTTCGCCGGTCCGCTGGTGGCGGGCATGGCGTATGCTTATTTGACCTATGCGTTTGGCAGCGTGTGGCCGGCGGTGCTGGCGCATGCGGTAAATAATCTGTATTATGTTTTTGTGGTTTGGATTACGGAAACATATGCAGCTTTTGGAATATGGAAGCATTTTGCGGCGATCAATGCACTGATTTTATTGCTTTTCGTGTATTTGACGCTGCGCTCGGCAGAACAGCTGCTCGCTAAGGGACGCATCCCGCACTTTGAAAAAAGTGCTGGCCTGTATGATGTGGTGCTGTTGGTACGGAATCCGGGCGTTGTGGCTTTTTTTGCTGCATTTTTGGTAAAAACCGTACTGCACTGGATTTAAATAATACATAGAATGAGGTGAATATATGGAAAATAGTAATCTGAATCAACAGCCGGAG
>NZ_JBMNUP010000051.1:0-11262 GCF_050946325.1 Agathobaculum sp.
GCTGTGCCCGTTCGTCGGCGGCATTGCGCTCATCGTCTTTTCCTGCATGCTGTGGCTGCGTCCGGCCAGCGCGCTGGTCACGCTTGGCACGGGGCTGGCCTGTCTGGCGGCCGGCGTTTTGCTGGGGCTGCTGATGATCAAACTGTGTACGCTGTTCATACCTCCGGTTTTCCGCGGTTTTGTCGCAATTCTGCGCTGGCCGGTTGATAAACTGAGAAAGAGAGGCGCTGCCAAATGAAAAAACTGGTCATTTTCTGTCTGATCGTTCTGCTGATCGGCGGCGGGCTTGCCGCGGGCGGTCTGGCTGCCGGCGGCGAACTGTACGGCACCTATTACAACGGCGCGCTGCATCCGGTGCGCGAAACGCTGCACGACGCCGACCGCTGGTGGCACGGCGGCGTACATTGGCGCGAATGGGTGGATATTGACGGCGAATACCATGCCGGCTGGTTTGAAGATGTCCCCGCAGACGGCCATCCGCTTGACGGTCTCGACCCCCTTGCCGCCTTCCCCACTGTCAGAGACAGCGAGCCGGTTTCCGAGCTGGACATCCGGCTGACCGGCGGCGCATACCGCATTGTGGAAGGCGAACAGTTTTCCATCGCCGGAGCCGCGTCGCTCCGGACGAACGAACTGTCCGACGGCGAATGGAAACTGCGCGCCGAAGCACAGTCCGAGCAGCAGGAAGTGATGATTACGCTGCCCGCGGAGGGTAACTTTTTTGAAGAAGTTTTTCTTTCTGCGCATGACTGCACACTGCAAATCGAACCGGCCATCGAGGCGGAGGAATTTAACCTTACTGTGCAAAACAGCACGGCCGCAGGGCAAACCAGCGCCAATGATATTGATTTAACCGCGGCGCAGGGTACAATCACGCTCGTCATCCAGAACCCGTATTCCGATTATCAAATCGAGGCGAAAGCCAATGACGGCAACATCCTGCTCAACGGCACGGCAATTGCCGGAACGGATGCCGGTGCAGTCCGCGCCTGCCTTGGCGACGAATCCTGCCCTGCCGAACTCGATATGAAGGCGGACGCGGGCGTGATTGAAATCACCATCCCCTCTTGACGAACGCTTCCAAACAACGTATGATTAGGAAAGAAGGATTTTATCATGAAAGGTAAAAAACTGTACCGCAGTGAAAGCAACCGCATGTTGTGCGGTGTATGCGCCGGCATTGCAGAGTATTTCGATATCGACCCGACGCTTGTGCGCCTTGGATGGGTTTTGTTGTCCTTCCTCGGCTTTTCCGGCATTATCGCCTATGTGATTGCGGCAATTATTATACCGACACAAAGCACCCTTCAGTAAAAACGGAGAGGAAGCGTTTATCCCATGAACAAAGATCAGCAGCCGCAAACCGAATCCTCCGGACCGCAGCCTGTGCGCGGCGCGTCCGGCATAAATGCCGAATGTTTTCGCGGCGCGGCGCTCGGCATTGCCGTGGCCTATATTGCAGCCGGCCTGTTCGGCATGATTTTCGATAAAGAAGTCAGCGCCACCACGCTTGCGCTTGTTTTTGCGGTTTTCGGCTATCTGATTGCCAAAAAGCGATATGACAAGGCCCACCCTGCCGTCACAGAGGACGCGGCAGAGGACTCCCCCGCCGGCTCCAGCGAGCCGGACGGCGAGTAACCGTTTTTTCACACGCATTCTGCCAGCCGGACTTACTGCCGGCTGGCATTTTTACCGAAAGGAGCCCTTTGCCATGACCGCCTATACCTATATTCTGCGCTGCGCGGACGATACGCTCTATTGCGGCTGGACGAACGACCTGACCGCCCGCCTTGCCGCGCACAACAGCGGCCGCGGCGCAAAATACACACGGGGGCGCGGCCCTGTCACGCTGGCCTACAGCGAGCTGTTTGAAACGCAGGGCGAGGCCATGCGGCGCGAGGCCGCCGTCAAGCGCCTTTCCCGTGCCGAAAAAGAAGCCCTGCTGCTCACGCAGCAGGGCGGCGAAACGCTGACCATATATGACGCAGACGGACGCCCCTGCGGCGAACGGCCGCGCGCTGTCGTCCATACGCAGGGGCTGTTCCATCATGTGTGCCATCTGTGGACCGTAGGCGTATGGGACGGCGTCTGGGGGCTGTGGTTACAGCAGCGGCAGTTTGACCGGCCGCTCTACCCGGGCTGGTTCGACCTGACCTCGACCGGACACATTGACCCGGGCGAAACGCCCGCCGCCGCCATTGCGCGCGAAGCGCGCGAAGAAGCCGGTCTGCTGCTGGAAGAAAGCCTGCTGCTGCCCGCCGGCAGCTATCGCCAGCAATACCCTCGCGGCGGGGACGGCGGGTTTGACGATGAGCTTGCGTTCGCCTTTGTTTTCCGCGCAGACGGGCTGCCGCCCTTTTCCCCCGGCAGCGAGGTCGCGGACATGGTTTTTGCCGCGCTTTCGGATTTTTCCCTGGCGCATGAACAGGACGTTCCGCTGCCCGCCCGCCGGATGGACGGCAGCGCATGCCTCATCCCGCACGACCGCCTGTGCTGCCTGCATCAGGCTGAGTGGCAAGGGGTGCGTCCGATTTTAAGCCGGCTGTCTGAGCAAAAATAAAAAACGGTGCGCATTAGCGCACCGTTTTTTATCATCCGTTCATGCGGTTCATCACACCGACCAGCACACAAAGCACCAGGCTGACGCCGGCTGCAATCGCGCACATCGTCGCCCTGCGGGAGCATGCCTTTGCCTTGGGGTCGGACTGCGGGTCGCTGCACTCGCTGCGGCCCGTAATCATACCGTACCGCACCTGCAGGAAGGCGGTCAGCGCTGCAAACAGGCCGAACGCCACCAGCAGTGCCAGCTGAAGGCTTTTCATATCAGTGAATCAGGTTGAGCACGATGGCGGCAATCACAAAGATTACGCCGACAGCAGAGGTCAGGCGGGCCAGGATCTTATCCGCCGCGCTGGCCTTGCCCGCGCCGAAGAACGTCTCCGCGCCGCCGGAAACAGCGCCCAGGCCCTGCTGCGCGCCGCTCTGCAGCAGCACAACGATAATCAGAAACAGGCTGGCAATAATCATTACAACAGACAATGCGATTTGTGCGGTAGTCATTTCAATCTTCCTCCAACTATTCAATAACCGCGCCATGCCGCGGCGCGCAATGCTTGCGTATAGTGTACTATATCACAGCAGTATCGCTTTTTCAAGTGTTTTTTTGCAAAAAAGGCTTCAAAACATTCTTCAGCGCGCCGTCTCTGTGACTTGTATACGCCTTGCCTTCCGCAAGGGCGGCGACCGCCGCGCGCACGTCCATCCAGCCGCGCCCCTCGCTGAAGAAGTATCGCTCGGCCTTGAGTTTTGCCAGACGCTTTTCCACGCTCCTGTCCACCCGCTCGGTCACCAGAATCAGCGAAACAATCGAAAACTCATGCGACGCATCCGGCTGCACCAGTTCCTGCGCTGCCCGCAGCACATAGTCCCACCAGTCCTCCAGCGCCTGCACATCCAGTTCGGGCACGGCGAACAGCAGGCGGTATTCATGCGCGTGCGTCTCTCCGCCCACGGCCACCAGGCCAAGCGCTTTGCGCTGCTCGCTTACGGAAAAGCTGCTCACCAGCGCCGCCGTCCGCCCAGCCACCTGCACATTCATCCGGCTGGTAAACGCAGGGTCCTGTCCGGCGATCATTCTGTCCCGCAATGCTACAAATTCTGCTGAAAAATCCATACTGAGCCGCCCCTTTTTAAAGCTGCGCGGGATATTCGCCGCGCGCGGTCATCTCGGCAATCGCGGCGCAGACCACCGGCTTATCCTCCCGATAGGTCACGCCGAACCAGCGGGCCTGCGTGGTCAGCACCCGTGCGGTCGCGCGGCCGGCCAGAATCAGTTCATCCACTGCAAAAGGCAGATAATACTCGCCCTTCATCGGATTTTGCGGCAGCTTTTCGGCAAAAAAGCGGCGCAGGCCGTCGTCCAGCACAGGCAGGAAGGAGGGCGTAAAGCCCCACAGGTTCATGGAAACCGGCGTACCCTCTGCAATGATGCCGGCCGGCTCGTCTCCGTCCGCAGCATAGCCAATCGTGCCGTCTGCCGCGCGGCAGATCGCCGTGCGCTCCACAATGCTGTCCAGCAGGCCGTTTTCATCGGCCGTACACACGCCGCGGGACACGGTTCCGTTTTCCGTCAGCGTGTTTTCCACGCGGTAGCCCACCATGCAGTAACGGTACTTTTCATCGTCTTCGGCCGCGGACAGATAATCATACACCTTGCGGAATGCGTCCGCACCGTAAAAATCGTCCGCATTGATTACCGCAATGGGACAGCCCTCGGTCAGGCCGCGCGCGCACCAGACCGCGTGCGCAGTGCCAAGCGGTTTTTCCCGCCCTTCCGGCGCGCGCAGGCCTTCGGGCAGACTGTCCAGCGTCTGATAGGCATAGTCCACCTGCATAAAGCTGCGCGCCTTCCGGCCAATCGCCTGCTCGAACGCATCGCGCAGTTCAGGCCGGATGATAAACACCACGCGCTCAAAACCGGCGCGGTGCGCGTCATAAATCGAATAATCCAGAATGATCTGCCCGTTCGGCCCCACAGGGTCAATCTGCTTGAGTCCGCCGTAGCGCGAACCCATGCCTGCGGCCATAATCACTAAAACCGGTTTTTTCATCGTATACTTCCCCTGTTTTTGGTACAAAATAAGAACGAACACGGCTTGCGCGTCCGCCTCTGTTTACTTATTATACAAGACCGTATCAGAAAACACAAGATGTTTGCGCCCCGCCCGATTTTTTTTGTAGAAAAACATGAAAATCTTGGGTATTCCGCGCGAACGATTGCAAATTCAGGGGAAAACTGTTAAAATAAAGCCGTTAATAAATTATCAGAGTACGGAAACACTTCGTCAAAGAGAGAGGGAGTTACACAACTATGCGCAAAACCAAAATCATCTGCACACTCGGTCCTGCAACGGACGCCGTCCTGCCCGAAATGATCAAGGCCGGCATGAACGTTGCCCGCATGAATTTCAGCCACGGCTCGCACGAAGAGCACAAGGCCCGTATGGACGCGGTCAAGGCGGCCCGCGCGGCGCTCGGCATGCCGGTTGGCATTATGCTTGACACCAAGGGTCCGGAAATCCGCACCAAAACCTATAAAGACGGCAAAATCGAAATCGCCGACGGCCAGCTTTTCACGCTGACGACCCGCGACATTGAGGGAGACAACACCATCGTTTCCATCACTTATGAAGGCCTGCCGAACGACGTAAAGCCGGGCACCCGCATCCTGATTGACGACGGCCTTGTTGCATTTGAGGTTGTTGAAATCAAGGACGGCACCGACATTGTCTGCCGCGCGCTCAACGCCGGCCCGCTTTCCAACCGCAAATCCATCAATGTGCCCGGCATCAAGCTGAACATGCAGTTCGTATCCGAAAAGGACCGTGCGGACATTGAGTTTGGCCTGACGCAGGATATTGACTTTATCGCCGCCTCCTTTACCCGCTGCGCGCAGGACGTGCGCGACATCAAGGCCATCCTCAAGGCCCACGGCAAGGAGGATGTTGAAATCATCGCCAAGATTGAAAACATGGAAGGCGTCAACAACATCCAGGAAATTCTGGACGAAGCCAGCGGCGTCATGGTTGCCCGCGGCGACCTTGGCGTTGAAGTTCCGTTTGAAGAGCTGCCGGAAATCCAGAAGTTCATCATCAAAACCTGCATTTCCCGCGGCAAGCGCGTTGTAACCGCTACCCAGATGCTGGAATCCATGGCCAAGAACCCGCGCCCGACCCGCGCTGAAGTTTCCGACGTGGCCAACGCGGTATATGACGGCACTTCCGCCATCATGCTCTCCGGCGAGACCTCGGTCGGCAAATATCCGGTGGATACGGTTGCCACCATGAGCCGCATTGCAGAAAACGCCGAAAGCACCATCCACTATGACCGCCGCCGCACCACCCGTCTGGAATTCCAGAACATGAACCTGACGGGCGACCTGAAGACCATCGCCATCGCGCATGCGACCTGCTCGACCACTGCGGACCTGGGCGCCAAGTGCATTGTGGCCTTCACCGAATCCGGCTCGACCGCCCGCTCGGTTTCGACCTACCGCCCCGGCGCGCCCATCATCGGCGCCACCCCGTGCGAAAAGACCTTCCATCGCCTGACCATGTCCTGGGGCGTTATGCCGGTTATGGTGCCGCGCCGTCCGTCTTCGGGCACTGAGCTGTACGATCTGTCCGAGCGCGCCGCCGTTTCTGCGGTGGACCTGCGCGTGGGCGACGTCATCACCGTTACCGCCGGCATGCCGGTTGGCAAGGTAAATTACACCAACACCCTGCGCGTACACCAGCTCACCGAGCATTCGTTCGCGCATCTGGCACAGGACTGATACTATGTCGTTCAAACGCTTCCAGCGCCGGCTTGTCCGCGTGTTAAGCGTCCTTGTGGCGCTGTCCATCGTATTTTGTTTCGGCTTATATGCCTATCGCACCTTCTTCGGGTATAATTACAATTCTTCCCTGTCTGAGAAGGACCTGGCCGCAGGCGTGCAGGCAGACGAAAATATCACCAACCTTGCGCTGTTCGGACTGGACACGCGCGAGGGCGATACGCAGAGCCATTCGGACTGCATGATGATCGTGACGGTGGACAACACGCGCGGCAAAATCAAAATGACCAGCCTGATGCGTGACAGCCTTGTTCCGGTTGACGGACACGGGGAGACCAAGCTCAACGAGGCCTACTTCTACGGCGGCCCCGAGCTTGCCATCCGCACCATCAACCAGAACTTCGGCACCGATATCCGCGACTATATTGCGGTCAATTTTGAACAGCTTGTTGAAATCATCGACGCGCTTGACGGCGTTGAGATTGACGTAAAGGATTATGAGCTGGACGAGCTCAACCGCGTTATCCGTGATTACGGCATCGAGCAGGGCAAAACCTTCAAAAGCGTGGAAAGCACCGGCTTGCAGACGCTGGACGGTGTGCAGGCCCTGTGCTACGGCCGCATCCGCAAAAACGGCACGGGCGACGACTGGGGGCGCGTTGAGCGGCAAAGCATCGTGCTGAACGCCATGTTCACCCGCGTGCAGGAGATGAACGCCAGCCGGCTGATCGGCCTGATGAACAAGCTGACGCCCTATGTCACCACCTCGCTCTCCCCTGCGGAGATTGCGCCGCTGATCGTCGGCGCGGTGAAAAACGGTGCGCCGGCGCTCGAACACACCCGCGTTCCGCTGGACGGCGAGTGGAACTATTACGGCTCCTCCGGCCAGTATATTCTGTACGACCTGGAGACGGCTGCCGCTCACATCCACGACTACATTTACAGCGATATTTTCCCGGGCGACACTTCGTCCGCCCACACGCCCGGCGGCAGCGAATCCGGCGAGGATACGCAGGGCCCGCTCGGCGGCGTGGATTACGATGAGCCGCCCACCGGTCCGGCCGCGCCGGATGACGCCGGCAGCACGGAGCCCGATGTCGACCCTGCGTCGCTTGCCGAAGAAGGCGGCAGCTACGATCCCGCAACGGGCGACTATCAGGACGCCGACGGCGACTATTACAAGCTCAATCCGGACGGTTCCCGCACCTATTATGATCAGGAAGCGTACCGCGCGGCTTTGGGCAACTGAACATGTTTTTCTGCGGCCGGGGTTACGCCCGGCCGCTCCGCATATCCTCAATCATATCAGAAGAAGGAAAACAGAGCTATGTATGTCAAACGTGTACTTCCCAACGGCGTGCGGCTGATCTCCGAACGGCTGGACACGGTGCGCACCGCTTCGGTGGGCATCTGGGTCGGCAACGGTAGCCGCTACGAACCGGCCGCACTCGGCGGCATCTCGCACTTCATTGAACATATGATTTTCAAGGGCACGGAAAAGCGCTCCGCCCGTCATATCGCCATTGCCATTGACGCGCTCGGCGGACAGGCCAACGCTTTTACCGACAAGGAATGTACCTGCTACTATATGAAGGTGCTGGACAGCCGCCTGCAAACAGGCGTGTCCATTCTGGCGGATATGTTCATGCATTCCCGCTTTGCGCAGGAGGATATTGCGCTGGAGCGCGGCGTCGTGCTGGAGGAGATCGACATGTACGAGGACTCCCCCGAAGACGTGGCCATTGACAAGCTGTTTGAACAGTGCTATTCCGGCTCGGCGCTTGGCCGGCCCATTCTCGGCACGCCGGAAACGCTGCAAACCATCAACTCCGAAGCCATGCACGACTATATGCGGCGCTGCTACCGGCCGGCCGATACGGTTGTTGCGGTTTCCGGGCATTTCACGGAAAATGACCTTGACTATATTGCGGAGTTATTCTCCCACATGGAGGGCGAAGGCCGCAACGCGCTGACCCCCGCCGTTTATCAGCCCAGCCTGCTGCTGCGCGAAAAGGAAATTGAGCAGAACCACCTCTGCCTGTCCTTCCCGGGCGTATCGCTTTTGTCCGAAGACCGGTATGCAATGAATCTGCTGAGCTCCATTCTGGGCGGCGGCATGTCCTCCCGCCTGTTTCAGACCGTGCGCGAGCAAAACGGTTTGTGCTATTCCATCTATACATTCACCACGCCGCACCTGGATACCGGCCTGTTTTCTATCTACACCGGTCTCAGCGCGGAAACCGAACAGAAAGCGCTTTCGCTCATCGTGCGTGAGCTGCGCGTATTCTGCGAAACCGGCCCGACCATCGACGAACTTTCCCGCTGCCGCGAGCAGGTGAAAACCAACCTGCTGATGGGGCTGGAAAACACGGGTACCCGCATGATGACCATCGGCCGCAGCGAGCTGCTGCGCGGGCAGGTTTTGGCCGTGGAGCAGGTGCTTGCCGCCTATGACCGCGTCACCGCGGAAGATGTGCTTGCGCTGGCGCGGCGCGTGTTTGATTTTGCGCAGGTCTCGCTCTCCGTCGTCGGCCAGCCCGATCAGCGGGACGTTTACCGCGCACTTTTGCAGTAAACCGCGTGCCCGTACCGGCACACCGTTTCCCTGATTTCTGTAAAATACCGCCGTCAGGCCCGCTTCAGAACGAAGCGGGCCTGATTCTTTATTCTTTGCTTAACATTCTGCTTCAAAAAGTTATAATTGTCTTTTCCGCCGTTCTACACTATACTGAATTTACAAGTAAATTGGAAAAGGAGCGCTTTATGGAGCTTGGGCTGAAAAACAAAGTGGTCGTCATCACCGGCGGCTCACAGGGTATCGGCCGTGCGGCTGCGCTGGAATTTGCACGCGAAGGGTGCAAAGTCTGCGTCTGTGCGCGGCGCATGGAGAAACTGGAACAGCTCCGCGCGGATTTTGCCGCAGAGGGCTTTGACGTGCTCACTTTTCGCGCAGATGTTGCGCAATATGACGAGCTGGAGGCTTTTGCCGATGCCGTTATCGCAGCACATGGGCGCATCGACATATGGATTAACAACGCAGCTGTCAACCAATACAAGCTGCTGCTCGATTACGATGCGGAGGAGTTTAACCGCATCGTCCGCACCGACCTGACCGCGGTATTCTCCGGCTCCAAAATTGCGGCGCAGCGCATGATACCCACGGGCGGCGGTGTGATTTTGCAGGCTTCTTCCTACTCGTCCATCACGCCCAGCGCAGGGCGCGCGCCTTATGCCGCCTGCAAAAGCGGCGTGATGAGCCTGACACGGACAATGGCCGCGGAATTTGCGCCCTATCACATCCGGGTAGCCGCCTATATCCCAGGCATGATCCGCACCGAACTTACCGCAGAAGGCATCGCCAAATACGGCGACGCCATGGTGCGGGACGTACCGATGAAGCGGCTGGGCGAACCCGAAGACCTTGCCAAAGCGATTGTCTTTCTTGCCTCGGACCAGGCCGCCGGCTATATCAACGGCGTGGGTCTTGAAATCAGCGGCGCCAAACGCTGTGTGCAGAACCCATGGTACGCATATGACGTACTTCAGACATAACTTCCCCCTCTCTCCCTGAAAAACAGCCTGTGAATCACTTCGCAGGCTGTCTTTCTTATCATTGGTGCAAAAACAGGGACCCGCCCAAGGCAGGTCCCTGTTTTTTCATGACAGCGTTTCATATTTCATGCGATAATAGATGCGGTTCTGGTATTCCTGCACCTGCGCCGCATATTCGGCGGGCACCGCGCTGTGATACGCGCCCTGCGCGTCAACCGCCGTTCCGTGCTGCACCACGGGCAGTTTTTTGCGCAAATCATTGACAAAGGCGAAAAACGGGTCGCTCTGCCCGCAGCCCACCGCTTCCAGCACGGCCGCGCCAAGGAAGCTTGCGCTCACGCTGCCGCCCTCCGTCAGCCCGATGCGCGACGCCAGCGTCGGAAAATCCAGCGCCGCCGCGCCCGCCTCGTTCGTCCACAGCAGGAAGGGCGGCTCGTATACATCCAGCCACGCCGCGTTTTCGCGGTCCTCTGCGATCTCCCAGTCCAGCGCGCGGTAGCACATGTAATCCTCTCCCATGCTGGGCAGATGATCGCCATACCAGATCAGCAGCACAGGCTCGTCCCGCTCTTCAAAATACGCGGCCAGCCGCCCCAGCATCGCGTCCGCGTCGCGCAGGCCGTGCGTATAGACGGTCAGCATCGTCTCCGCCTCTTCGGGCAGTTCGCGCGCCAGCTGCAGCGGATACAAATCACGGGCCTTGCCGTATTTGCTCTCCGTATAGGCCATGTGGTTCTGAATGGTGGTAACATAGGTGAACTGCGGTTTGCCGCTCTCCACCCTGCGTTCAAAGTCCGCAATCATATAATCGGTCAGCGCCTCGTCGGACACATATCCGCCTTTATACGCCTTATCGGCAAAAGCGTCCTCAAATACAATATCCTCTGCGCCCAGCCACTTATAAATATTCTGGCGGTTATAGAACCACGCCTTGCCCGGGTGGACAAACTGCGTCTGCCAGCCGTTCTGCGCCGCAACGCGGAAGGCAGAATCCACATTTTTATGCAGCACGCGGAACGAGGACACGCCCGCGTCCGACAGCATGGCCGTCTGCATACCGGTCAGCACGTCAAATTCGGTATTGGCCGTGCCGCCGCCGTAATTGGGCACGACCAGCCGGCCGGAGATCGCATGCGCCGACTGCTGGAGCGCATGGTAATGCCGCAGCGGGTCGGTCTCTTCCGTCCAGGCAAAGGCTTCGTTATCCGTGATATCGCAGAACGCCTCGCTCATCACAAAAATCACGTTGACCGGCTTGGGCTCGTCCTCCCCCGTCTGTGTGGCCGCGATCGCCTGCTCGGTCGCCGGTTTGGAAAAGCCTTCCGGTTTTTGCAGCGTATTCTGCGTCACATTGCGCAGAAAGCTGAAATGGAACC
>NZ_JBMNUP010000052.1:0-10709 GCF_050946325.1 Agathobaculum sp.
TTTTTGTGTATACAATATGATGAGAAAACGGTATATCCAGAAATACTTGATTACGCAGCACAGCGCAGTTCTTCCAAAGCTTCCTGCTTGTTATCGGCAGAAAAAAGAAAGGTGCCGTTTTCGTCATATACTTCTATGTGTCCATTTACATATTCAATCGAGCAGCGCATGATGATCTCTCCTTTTTTGAACTGTACACAGTTTACCAAAAGAAGAGTACCATAATTAGGACTTATTCGCGCAAGGCCTGCAACTGATGCTGAAATGCAGCACGGACTTCATCCGGAGATGTGATGCGGACGGCTCCTCCAAGGCCGAATATCCAGGAAAAGAACTGCGGACTGACCACAACGGGTACATTGACGGAAAAATGTGTCTCATCCTCGGGCATTATGATGAGGTCCGTGCCAAAACGATCCAATATGACGCCGATAAAACGGTTTTCACAGCAAAGACGAACGTTCTTTTCTTCGCCGGAAAACATGCCGAACACCTTGCGGGAGTAAGACGCAATATTAAAACGGTCCTGAAATAACGCACGGCCTTCGCGTGGATGATCGGTCAGTGAAATGTGTTCCATTTTATCTACACGATAATGCCGGATCTGCCTGGAATCATTGTCGTATGCGATTAGATAATAGTTTTCATCGTCCCAGGTCAGCGCCCACGGGCTTACCTGATACAGACTGCCCTCTTTTCGATAGCGCTTCTGAATACGCTGGGCAGCGTGAAAGTCCAGCACCCACTCAAAATACTGATAGGTGATCTGCACACCTGCGGAAATTGCGCTGTGCAATTTGTCAATGTTATAGTAAATGCTTTCGTTCATTGTTTTAACGCGGTCAGATATATAAACCTGCCGCTGCAATGCGCGGGCCTGCGGCTCGCTGGCAAGAGATTCGATTTTTTTGATGAGTTCATTGGATTTTTTCTCCGTGATAAAGCGCGAACACTGGATCGCGTCCACCAGGAGCTTAAGTTCTGCCAATTCAAAGCTGCGGGAAGCGACAAAATATCCGCCATGGGGTCCTTTCTGGAGTATGACATCCAATCCGAAATCCTGCAGGGCAGCAATATCGCTATAAATACTTTTTCGTTCGGCGGCAATACCATAATGGGACAGGGATGCCAGTAATTCATCCATGCTAAGCAGATGGTCCTCGTCTGTTTTGTTGAGAAGAATCTGGTAAAGATAGAGAAGCTTCAGCTTTTGGTTTGCATTTTTAGCCATTTAACTGCTCCTTTTCCGCAAGCGCCTGCTCGTAAGCGGCTTGTGTATGCTTATCAAAACAGACCATAGTTACGCAATGGATTTCCGGATGGGCTTGGAGACTGCACAAAATAGTATCAATTGCAATGCGGGCGGCTCGCGCCAGAGGAAAATGATATACGCCGGTGCTGATGGAAGGGAAGGCGACGGTTTGGCAGTTCAGCTCACAGGCAAGCCGTAGCGCGTTTTGATAGCAGGATGCAAGCAGCGCATCCTCATTCTGCATGCCGCCGCGCCATATGGGGCCGGGGGTATGAATCACATAACGGCAGGGAAGACGGTAGGCTTTTGTGGCTTTGGCCTGTCCTGTTGGGCAGCCATGCAGTGTCCGGCACTCTTTGAGCAAATCCGGACCGGCCGCGCGATGAATTGCTCCGTCCACTCCACCGCCGCCCAAAAGCGTCGTGTTCGCAGCGTTGACGATAGCATCGGTTTGTATGGTGGTGATATCTCCCAGGATGATATGCAGACGGTTCATGTTACCCCTTCTTTCAGGCAGTTTTATTGGACTTATTATATGCCATAACCTTATGGAATGCAAGATTTGACGGAAACAGATGGATAGGATATAATAAAATATAAAAGGAGGGCGAGTAAATGGACAAGCCCATGTCAGAATATGCTGCGGATGCACCGCGCGTTCTGCGCGATTTTCTGACCTATATTTCTACCATTCAGGGAAAATCTGCCAAAACGGCGCACGAATACTATCTGGATTTGCGCCTGTTTTTTCGGGTGATAAAACGGAACAAAGGCCTTGCGCCGCGGGAACTTCCGGTTGACTGTATTCCGATTGATGATATTGATGTTCCTTTTTTGCGGGACATCACGTTATCCGATGTGTACGATTATTTGGAATATATGGCGGGTGAGAGACCGACGCAGCAGAACAGCGGCGCTACCGATTATGGTTTAAGCGGTACCTCCCGTGCGCGCAAGGTGTCTGCGATCCGCTCTTTTTTTCGATACCTTACGGATAAGAAGCATGTTCTGGAAAATAATCCGGTCAGCAATCTGGAGTCCCCGACAGTGCGGCAGTCGCTTCCGGTTTATCTGTCCACCGATGACAGCATGCGCTTGCTTGAAGCGGTACAAGGGGCCTATGCAGAACGGGATTATTGTATTTTAACATTCTTTCTCAACTGCGGTATGCGTGTTTCCGAACTGGTTGGACTCAATTTAACAGATTTTCAGGGTGATACCGTGCGTGTGCTCGGAAAGGGAAATAAGGAGCGCACGGTTTATCTGAATGAAGCCTGCGCCGCTGCGCTTGCGGCCTATTTGCCCAAACGCATTGCGCCGCATGAGCAGGATAAAAATGCGCTTTTTATCAGCCGCAACCGAAATCGTATCAATGTGCAGACGGTGAAATGGCTGGTGAAGAAATATATTGGACAGGCGGGGCTGGATACGCAGAAATATTCTGCGCATAAGCTGCGCCATACGGCTGCGACCCTGATGTATCAAAACGGGGTTGACATCCGTACACTGCAAAACATTCTGGGCCATACCAGCGTGAATACAACGATGATCTATACCCATATTGAGGACAGCAGCCTGCGCGAAGCTGCTGCAAAAAATCCGCTTGCCCATGTAAAACCCCAAAAGGATAAAGCAGAAAAACAATAAAAAAGGACTCTCTTTGGAGAGTCCTTTTTTGTGCCAATACTGGCTTACTTGCGCGCAATGGTCTCCTTGACCGCCGCAACAATATCCTCTACGGTCATGCCGAAAATACCCTTCAGGTAATCAATCGAACCGACCTCGCCAAAACGGTCCTTAACGCCGATGCGCTTAACCGGAACCGGGCAGTTTTCACCGACAACCTCAGAAACCGCAGAGCCGAGACCGTTGAGAATGTTGTGGTTCTCAACCGTAACGATAGCGCCGGTCTGCTTCGCAGCAGCGATGATCGCTTCCGCGTCAATCGGCTTCCAGGTGAACATATTCAGCACCTTGCAGGAAATGCCTTCCTTGGCCAGAATATCGGCAGCCTTCAGCGTATCGGTGGTGCAGATGCCCGATGTGATCAGCGTGACGTCAGAACCGTCGCGCAGCTCGCAGGCCTTGCCGATTTCAAAGGTGGAGCCATCTTCAAAAATCTTATCCGCTACCTTGCGGGTGATACGGATATAGAACACGCCGTACATATCCTTGGTCTGGCGCATCAGATCGGCCAGCTGAACCGAGTCGGCCGGCTCAAGCAGGGTAACTTCCGGAATGGTACGCAGCAGACCCATATCCTCAATCGGCATATGCGTACCGCCGTTATAAGAGGCGGTAACGCCGGCGTCAGAACCAATCATACGAACGTTCAGCTTGGCATAGGCGGCCGAGATATAGATCTGGTCAATAACACGGCGTGCAGCGAACGGACCAAAGGTGTGCGTAAAGGGCTTCAGACCAACGGCAGATGCACCGGCGGCAACGCCGATCATGTTGGCTTCCTGAATGCCGCAGTCTACGCAGCGATCCGGATACTTTTCGCCGAAGCCAACCATGCCGATAGAGTTGATAACGTCGCAGTCAAAATAGCAGACAGCGTCGTCCTTTGCAGCCATTTCATCCATAACGTCCGCAAAAGTCTTTCTCATTTCGACAGACTCAGGGACAATTTCCTTAACTACTTTGTACATTCGCTTAACCCTCACTTTCCAGCTTTGCGATCTTGGCATCCAGTTCCTTGATAGCGGCTTCATAGTCGCTTTCGGGGAAGCGGACAAAATGGTTATAGAAGGCATCGGCAAAGCAGCAGTCCTTGCCCTTGATGGTGTTCAGAACAATCATAGAGGGCTTGTCAGTTACCTTCTTGGCATTCTCAATCGCTTCAACAATGGCGGGAATGTCATGGCCGTCTACCTCGACGGAGTGCCAGCCGAAATCCTCGAATTTCTGGCGAAGGTCGCCCAGATCGCAGATGTCCTTGGTATAGCCGTCCAGCTGTTTTTTGTTGTAATCAACAAAACCAATCAGGTTGCCCAGCTTCTTTGTTGCAGCAAACAGTGCGGCTTCCCAAACCTGGCCTTCGTCGCACTCACCGTCGCCCAGAATGGTATAAACGGTATTGGGCATCTTCTTGTACTTCATACCCCAAGCCACGCCGACAGCGGTGGATACGCCCTGACCGAGAGAACCGGTAGTCATATCAATGCCGGGTGTACGGTTGCGGTCGCAGTGAGAGGGGAGGCGGGTGCCTTCCTTATTCAGGGTATCCAGCTCGTCTTCGGGGAAATATCCCATCAGCGCCAGCGTGCCGTATACGGCAGGGCCGCAGTGCCCCTTGGAAACGACCAGCCAGTCACGCTCTTCCCACTGGGGATTTTTCGGATCAACCTTCATGCACTCGCCGTACAGCGCCGCCATCAGGTCGGACATGGACATCGAACCGCCGACATGGCCGCCATGGAACGCATTCATGGCACGCAGTGCAGCCTTGCGGATTTGAGCGGCGAAGATGTTCATTTCTTTGAGACTTTTTTTCATTGTGTTCTCACTTCGCTTTCTTAAAATTAATAAACCGAGTTGTAAATCTCAACCATTTCTTCAACGGTGAGCGGTACATAGTTGTTGTTCAGCAGGCGGGTCTGTCCGGCCATGACGCCCTCTGCAAAGCCCTGGAACTCAGAATCAGAGATGCCGAACTCCTTCAGAGGCTTGCGGGGCTGTACCTCGTCAAACAGCTTGAATGCCGCTTCAAGCGCTTCGTCAGCGGGAACGCCCAGCAAATCGCCCCACAGCTTTTCCAGCTCGTTGATCTTGCCTACGGGCTGCTTTTCCTTATACTTACGGAAGGTAGCGGCAAAGACAAGCTGGTTCGCCTCACCGTGCGGGATGTGGTAGCCGCCGCCAAGCGGATAGCTCAGCGCGTGAACAGCGGCGCAGCCGGCGGAGCAGAAAGCCAGACCGGCGAAGTTGGACGCATTGATGAACTCCTGCGCACGATCGGTCCATTTGTCCAGACCGTTTTTCACGATGTACTGATAGCCTTCAAAAATCAGGCGAATCGCTTCCTTGGAGAACAGCTCGGAAACAGGGCTGGCCTTGGGAGAAAGATAAGATTCGGTAGCGTGAATGAGCGCGTCGATAGAGGAAGTGGCAAAGAACTTATAGGGCAGGCCGGAGATCAGCTCAGGAATCAGAACCGACTTGGCAGGGAACATCAGCGGGCTGTTCAGACCGCGCTTGGTGTGCAGGCTGGAAAGTTCAACTGCGCAGGCGTTGGTAACTTCCGAACCGGTGCCGCAGGTGGTCGGCACTGCGTAAACCTCATAAATACGGGTCGGCTTTTCAGCGTCGGGGCTCAGATCGAACAGATCTTCCGTCTTGTTGGAAGAAACGTGCAGAGAGCACATCTTGGCAATATCAATAACAGAACCGCCGCCGATGGCAATCAAACGCTTAACGCCTTCCGGAATAACCTTCTTAATTTCATCGACCATCTCGGTGGTGGGCTCGCCCTTGCCATATGCCTCAATAAACAGGGAGCCGCAGTTCGGGTTCAGAGGCTTGACATACTCGTTGTAAAGGAATTCGTTGGTCAGAATAAAGTCTTCTGCGCCGATGTTTTCGCCTTCCATGAATTCTTTAAACGAATCATGGTAAACGATATCGGCATACATTTTAAATTCTTTCATGATAATATCCCTCCTAAAGATTTAAGACAACAAAATAAGCATAAGGCCGCTCGCGGGAACGGTGCCGTGCATTGGCAAAAAGAAAAGCTGCTTGGAAAGTCACCACCAGCGACAGCAGCAGAAGCGATCTTGTGCTTTATTAAAGTCACTATATCACATCTGGCTATATTGTCAAGTACCCGCCAATAATAAAATTTAATTTCGGGAAAATGCCCAATAAAACTACAAATTTTTTTGCAAAATACACAAACGGGTTTCTTGCATGTGTGAAATTTATTATTGCGGGAACGGTTTTATGAGAAATCAACAGAAATACACGCGCATAAATATACACTTTTCACAAAACGGGGAATATGCCTCTGGTTTTTTAGAATATTCTCTTGACATTCTGTAGTTAGAAGTTTATAGTTTGACTCGTAACGTGTCCATTATTAAAACGCGGGCACGGTACCGAAAGCGGCAAAATACCGTTATTAACACAATTTTGCCACATAACCCCTCATATTTTCTCTCACAAACAGAAAATCCTCCGAGATAGACTCTCAGAGGATTTTCTGTTTTTTAGATTACTTTGCAGAAGCGATCACATCACTCATATCGTAGATGCCGGGCTGTGTGCGGCCAGCCATAAAAGCGGCTGCGTCCACCGCGCCGACGGCAAATACCTCGCGTGAAAGAGCAGTATGCTTGATTTCGATGATTTCGTCTCGTCCGCAAAACATCACCGTATGCTCACCGACGATTGTGCCGCCGCGGATAGCGGAAATGCCGATTTCATGCGCGCGGCGTTTTTCGCGCCGTTCGTGCCGGTCATAAGTATATTCCGCTTCGTACGGAAGCGCGTCTGCAACCGCGTCTGCCAGCATTAGAGCTGTACCGGACGGCGCATCCAATTTTTGATTGTGGTGCTTCTCAATGATTTCAACATCATACCGGTCACCCAGAACAGAAGCGGACCGGCGCAGCAAGTCGCACATCAGGTTAATTCCCAGGGACATATTGCCGGAGCGGAAAATCGGCAGCTTTGCGGAAGCGTTGCGGATTCTTGCGAGCTGTTCCTCGGAATGTCCGGTTGTGCAAATCACAATGGGGGTGGCATGCTTTTCACAATAGGCAAGGAGCTGCTCGGTGCTGGAAGCATTGGAAAAGTCTATAATAACGTCGCACACACCCTGAAATTCCATGGGATCGGCAAACACAGGGAAGTCTGCAAATTTAACTGTATTGATATCAAATCCAGCCACAATTTCCATCCCATCACGGCTATGGACAATATCAGCGATGACACGTCCCATTCGGCCGTTGCAGCCGGAAAGTGCAATTTTTAACATCTTTTTTAAACTCCTTTGCACCGGTCAGATTTTGCAGCCGGCAGCCTCCAGCTCTCTCTTGATATATGCGGTATGTTCCTCGCTGGGCTCAACAAGCGGCAGGCGCAGCGGGCCAGCTTGCCAGCCGAGCAATTCCATGGCCTTTTTGACGGGGATGGGATTTACTTCACAGAACAGTGCATCAATCAAATTGTGATAACGCAGCTGCAGTTTTGCTGCTTCGGGGAAACGGTTTTCAAGGCAGAGCTGAGTCAGGTCATGGGTCTGCTGCGGTGCAACGTTGGAGAGAACAGAGATTACACCCTTTCCGCCCAGAGCCATCAGGGGAACGATCTGATCATCGTTGCCAGACCAAACATTCAGATTGTCGCCGCATTTCGACATGGTTTCTGCCAGCAACGTAAAGTTGCCGGATGCGGCTTTCAAACCGTTGATATTTGGATGCTTGGACAGCTCGTAGAGGGTATCTGCGGTAAAGCAAACGCCTGTACGGCTGGGCACATTATACAGAATGATCGGCAGATCGCACGAATCTGCAATGGCGGTATAGTGGGCAATCAAACCACGCTGGGTGGTTTTGTTGTAATAGGGGGTAACGGAAAGGCCGCCGTCAGCGCCGCATTCCTGCGCAAAACGTGTCAGCTCAATTGCATAGGCGGTATCGTTGGAGCCTACGCCGGCGATGACAGGCACCCGATGGTTGACATACTCGCAGCACCAGCTCACTGCAGCGCGATGCTCCAGATCGTGCAAAGCGGAAGCTTCGCCAGTGGTGCCGCAAACGATAATGGCATCTGTGCCGTGCGCAATCTGATGGTCAATAATGCGGCCGAATTCCTCATAATTGACCTCGCCGGATGATTTGAACGGGGTAATGATAGCGACGCCAGCACCGGTAAATACGGGATTTTTCATGATAAAAGACCTCCTTAACGGTCCATATACCCTTCGGCGCACAGCAGTTCGGCCATCAGCACCGCACCGCCGGCCGCGCCGCGCAGAGTATTATGCGACAGACTGACAAATTTGTAATCATACAGGGCGCCTTCGCGCAGACGGCCGATAGAAACGCCCATGCCGCCTTCCAGGTCACGGTCCAGGCGGGTCTGCGGACGATTATCTTCCTCAAAGTAAGTAAGGAAGTGTTCGGGTGCAGAAGGCAGATTCAGTTCCTGCGCGCGTCCCTTAAAGCTGCGCCAACGCTCAATCATAACTTCTTTGGAGGGTTTGTTTTTGAATTTGACAAACGCTGCTGCCATATGTCCGTCAGACGCCGCAACGCGCAGGCATTGTGCGGTGATAACGGGGGAGACAGCCGGCTCAATGTGGTCGCCCTCAATATGTCCCCAGACCTTCATCGGTTCTTTTTCGCTCTTTTCCTCTTCACCGCCGATATAGGGAATAACGTTGTCCACCATCTCTGGCCAGCTTTCAAAGGTCTTGCCGGCGCCGGAAATCGCCTGATAAGTACACACGGCAACTTCGGTCGGCTCAAAATCCAGCAGAGCGGAAAGTGCGGGAACGTAGCTCTGAATCGAACAGTTGGATTTTACGGCGATAAAACCGCGCTTGGTTCCCAGACGTTTGCGCTGCATGGGGATGATTTTTGCATGTTCTGCATTGATTTCCGGAATAATCATCGGCACATCGGGCGTCATGCGGTGTGCGGAATTGTTGGAGCATACCGGACACTCCAGCTTTGCGTACCGCTCCTCAAGCGCACGAATTTCATCCTTTTTCATATCAACCGCACAGAAGATGAAGTCAACCATGGACGCGATGTGCTCTGCGTCAGCAGTTGCATCATACATCACCATGGATTTATATTTTTCCGGCATGGGAACAGCCATCTTCCAGCGGCCCTCGCAGGCTTCGGCATAGGTTTTTCCCTTGTTGCGCGCCGAAGCGGCAAGCGCCACAACTTCAAACCACGGATGGTTTTCCAAGAGCAGGGAAAACCGCTGACCAACCATGCCAGTCGCCCCGACAATGCCTACTTTATACTGTTTCATTTGTATGGATTCCTCCCCAAAGATTTACTAACGATTTGAAAACTTTCCCCTGCAAAGAAAAATACCGGTTGAAAAACCGGTATGACCTATACTATAATAGAACGAGCGGACAATTCCAGCTCTTCTCATTAAAGGATAGCTCTCCATCGGCGTTTCAGGCTGATGACAGACGCAGGGATATTATCCGCAACATCCAGCGCAGACTTGCCGTAACAAGAACCGGCTTCGGCGGAAGACCCTTTCTCGGCTGTTTAATCGGGTTTACGGACCCTCCCAGCCGATACTGATGAAAACCGCGCCTCTATCTTCATATAACAATGCACTTGTCTTTCTTATTTTAGAATATGGTCCGTTATTTGTCAATAGAAGGCTGGAAAATTAACAGGAGGATGACTCAATGAAGAAACGAATTCTATCCATGCTGCTTTGCATCCTTACCATGGCAGGGCTGTGCTTTACGCCGGCAGCGGCTGCAAAGGACGCTTCCGATATTACGCTTCGCGTCGGTCTGCTTTCCCAGGGAACGCTGCCCGACCCCAAGCTGGAGAATGTCAGCGGTTTTTCCTCCGGTTATGCGTTTGGTACAATGGATGGGACAACCTTCCGTTCGGAACAATCCACGCAGTGTACACAGCTTACGATGCGCGTTTCTGAAGGGGCGATACAGGCACTGGATACGGTTACGGGGAAAGTGCTGTATACTGCGGAGCAGGGGGCTGATTTGGCTGTGCAGCCGAACAGCGAGCAGACCTGGTTCCGAGGATATAAATGGTACGGCAGTTTTGTTTACCGTATCACGGCAGGCAACAAACTGACTGTTATAAACTATGTTGGGCTGGAGGACTATGTGAAGGGCGTGCTGCCTTATGAGGTTGATCCAAACTGGCCTGCCGAGGCGCTCAAAGCCCAGGCCGTATGCGCCCGCTCTTTTGCGCTGGGCACACATAAACATACATCAGAAGGATATGACCTGTGTAATACAACCAATTGCCAGGTATACCTTGGTACCAACAAGGCAACTGCGGCTTCCGATGCTGCGGTTGAGGCCACTGCGGGAGAATACCTGATGTATAACGGCGAACCGGTCATCGGTTATTTCTTCTCGTCAGATGGCGGTGCGACAGAAGATGCCGCGAATGTATGGGGAGGCGACTACGCTTACCTGAAGGGAAAAGTGGATCCATACGAGGAAAAAGTGGACGAGTGGAGCGTTACGCTGACGGCAGAAGAAATCCGGAAGAAATTGACGGATGTCGGCTACCAGATTGGAACGGTAGCAAATGTTGCAGTGACCAAACGTACCGCGACCGACAACGTCAATGAAGTGACGGTGACGGATACGGACGGAAAGAGCGTTACGATTTCGCGCAGCGCTGTCCGCACGGTGTTTGGACTGAAAAGCATTCGCTATACGATTACGCCAAACGGGTCTGCTGCACCGGCAGCAGCCGCAGAACCGGTT
>NZ_JBMNUP010000053.1:0-10657 GCF_050946325.1 Agathobaculum sp.
ATGGTCCACACCCAGCATGGAGGCGCACAGGCCGGACGCAAGCGCGCACAGCGCAAACCACGTCCGTCCCTGTCCGCGGAACGCGCCTGCAACCAGCGCGCACAACCCATAGCAGCAGGTAAACAGCGCGCCCTGACCCGCGGCAAGGTCCATCGCCGCGCCGAAAACCACGCCGGACGCCGCGCCAACGGCCGGTCCGCCCAGATATGCCGCCGCCAATACAACAAGCAGCGCCAGCACCCGCGCCGGCGCAAGCAGCGAAAATACATCCATATCCGCAAGCGAAAGCAGCACGGTCGCCGTTATGGTCAAAAGCGTCGCAGGGCGGCGCCAGTCCTCCTGCTCCCGCGGCGGCGCCGCTGCCGCACCGTATACCATGCAGGACAGAAACGTCAGTCCCTGCGCCGCGGCAAACGCCAGCACATCGGCCGCGCGCAGCGCGCCGCCAGCCGGCAGAAACACAAAAGTACAGGCCGCGCCGGCCAGCGCCGCTACGGCAGGTGCAAACCATCGTTTTTCCATCACTTTCCATCCGGCGCATACGTTCATCACGCACAGCACAAGCAGCGCAGCGGCTGCGTATACGCCGCTTTTGGGCGAAGCGCCCAATAACATCGCGCCGCAGAACACGCCGCCGATGACGGACAGCCCCGCGCCGCGCGCCATCATCGCCGCCGCCATCGCCAGGCCGAAGGGAGCATATCCGCCGGGCGTTACCCCGCGCGACAGCACCGCGCACAGCGCAAACCGCCGCATCCCTGCCGCCACAGTATGCAGGCGTTCCTCACTGGCGCGCTGCGCCACCCACGCCGCCGCCCTGCCGATGAGCTGCGGCGCTGCTTTTCTGGTTTTTTGCTTGTCCATTCTGTTATGCCTCCCTTGTTTTCCCAGTATATCCCAATTCATGCGTGGGTTTTAGCGGAAAATAGGGCCGGAAATAGCAAAAAACACTTTTATCGCGAAAAAACAGCCGGCGGCCCAGGGCCGCCGGCTGAAAAGCCATGCTGCTGATACGGTGATGCCTCAGCCCATGCCGCGGCTCACTCTGCCTTTCTGCAATGGTCGACGAAAATCGCGCCGACGCCGGGAATCTCGCCAAGGCCGGTCATTTGCAGGTCAACCAGAAAATCCTCGCCGGCAAGGCGGTTTTTCCAGCTGGCTTCCCCGTCGCCGGCCAGATCGGTATGCGCATGCTCGCCCGCTGTAATCATCAGCGGCGCCAGATACACATGCGTCACGTCTTTGCGGTGCAGCCGCGCCAGAATATAGTCCAGATGCGGAAAGCCCTCGGTCGTGCCGACATATACGCGCTCCGCCCCGTGATAGCGGAAGCTGTTTTCCACCAGCGCGTATGCCGCGTTCGACGGATGCGCCGAACCATGTCCCATGAAGATATAAGCCTCGTCGCTGTCCAGCCGGGGCATGGCAACCACCAGCGCGTTGGTCAGGCGCAGATAATCCTGCGTATCCCACAAAAGCGGCTTGCCGATGCGGAAATCCGCAAACCGGCTACGGTACGGCTCTGCCTGCGCAAGCATTTTTTCATATTCTTTTCCGCAGATCATGTGCAGGCTCTGGCAGCGCACTTCCTCATAGCCCTCTGCCGCCAGTTTTTCCAGCAGCTCGTCCGGCGCCGGAATATGCTCGCCCTGCTCCCGCTCGATCCGCTCGGCCACTTTGCGTGAAGTAAACGCGCGGAACAGGTCATACGCCGGAAAAGCTGCTTTGAGCTGCCCTTCCAGCTGCTCTATCGCCTTGCGCGCCTTCCGGTCGACCGTGCCGAAACTGACCGCTATCAATGCTTTTTTACTCATTTTAAAACCCCTCCCGTTTTACCAGCTGATACAGCAGCGCGTTGACGATCGCTGCGGCGACGTTGGAGCCGCCCTTGCGCCCCCGCGCGATGATATACGGCGTATTCCCGCCGAGGAACAGCTCCTTGGCCTCAACCACATTGACAAAGCCCACCGGCACGCCGATCACCAGCGCCGGACGAACGCGCCCTTCCTCTATCAGCTCGTGCAGGCGGAAGAGCGCGGTCGGCGCATTGCCAATGGCAAAAACGGTGGGGCCGGTCAAATCTGCCGCGCGTTCCATCGAAACGACTGCGCGGGTCACGCCGCGTTGTTTTGCCTGCTGCGCAACTGCCTGCTCCGCCATAAAGCAGCAGGCCTGCCCGCCGAGCTTTTCAAGCGTTCCCTTGCTGATACCGGCAAGCGCCATATTGGTGTCGGTCACAACGGTCGCGCCCGCGCGCAGCGCCTGCAAGGCCCGTTCGACCGCGTCCGGAGAAAAGCACAGCGTATCCGCATAATCAAAATCCGCCGTGGTGTGGATGACCCGCTTTACCACTTCTTCCACGCCCTTCGGAAACGTGCGTCCCGCCAGTTCCTGCGTAATGATGGCAAACGACTGTTTTTCGATCTCCTGCGGTTTCATCTGTCCGTTCACAGTTCAATCCCCTCCCGTGCGGCAATGCCTTTGTCAAACGGGTGCCGCCGCTTGACCATTTCCGTTATATAATCCGCGCGCGCCTGCAATGCCTCCGACGGCCCGCGTCCGGTCAGCACCACTTCCATCCCGTCCGGCCGCGCATCCAGAAAATCCGTTACCGCCTGTTCCTCCAAAAAACCGCAGGACAGCGCAGCGCATACCTCGTCCAGCACAACAAGGCGCGCCCCTTCCCGCACGGCAAATGCGCAGGCCGCATCAAAGGTGCGCCGAACGGCCTGTGCGGTCTGCGTTTTTTCCTCCTGCGTCATCTGAAAGGAAAATTTGCGCACCGGATTGGCTGAAAGCAGGGTCACGCCCTCCAGTCCTGCCAGAATGCGGCACTCGCCTGATGTTCCGTCCTTCAAAAACTGCGCAATCACCACGCGATGCCCGCGCCCGGCGCAGCGCAGCGCCAGCCCTATCGCGGCCGTGGTTTTTCCCTTGCCCTCTCCGCAATACAGGTGTACCAGTCCGGCTCTGCTCATGTCGTTTCCTCCAACATCCGATAGATCTGCTCCATATCCAATGCCTGCCGCACGGTATCCGCCAGCAGATCGTACTGCTGCTCCCGATAGGCTGCCGCATCCTGCACCGCGCCGTCCAGCTGCACACCGCGGCGCTCTGCCAGCGCCTGCATCATGCGCAGCGCAACCCCCGGCGCATCGAACACGCCGTGCAGATAGGTGCCGTAAGCGTTTTCCGCCTGACAGCCATCCGCAGTTTTTGTGCCGTCCGTCCGCGTCAGCCGTGTCAGCGGCGCCGCGCCGTTCCTGCGCGTGGTTTCACCCATATGAATCTCATATCCCTGTATATGCAGGCCGGACAGCGGCGCGAACAGGCCGGAAACCGCATCAAAAACGCCTTCTGCCTGCACCGTCGTCTTTTCTGTGCGGAACACCGTGTCAACCGGCAGCAGACCCATGCCGCGCATCTCTCCGCCGCCCTCGGTCTGCTCCGGATCGGACAGCGTTTCCCCCATCATCTGATAGCCGCCGCAGATACCGAACACCAATGTTCCCGCCGCGTGCTGTTTGAGAATCTGCGCCTCCATGCCGCTTTCACGCAGCCACCGCAGGTCGGCCAGTGTGGATTTGGTGCCGGGAAGCACAATCAGGTCCGCGCCTTCCAGCTCCGCCGGCCGCGACGCATAGCAGACGGCGACGCCCGGCACGCGCTCAAGCGCAAACAAATCGGTAAAATTCGACAATCTTGGCAAACGCACCGCCGCAATGCGGAGCAGCGCCGGTACCGGCCCTGCATCCAGCCGCGCGGAAAGGCTGTCCTCCTCGTCAATATCAAACTGTCCATACGGCACCACGCCCACAACCGGCTTGCCGGTCAGCTCTTCCAGTTGGGACAGGCCAGGCCGCAGGATTTCCACATCTCCCCGGAATTTGTTGATGACCAGCCCCCGAATGCGCGCGCGTTCTTCCTCTTCCAGCAGCATGACCGTGCCGTACAGCGCGGCAAACACGCCTCCGCGGTCGATATCGCCCACCAGCAGCACCGGTGCGTTCACGAGCTTTGCCAGCCCCATATTGACGATGTCATCCTGCTTCAGATTGATTTCCGCCGGGCTGCCCGCGCCTTCGATCACGATGACGTCATATTCCGCGGCCAGGCTGTCAAACGCCTGTCGGATTACCGGCAGCAGTTTGCGCTTGCTGCCCCAGTATTCCCGCGCCGTCCGGTTGCCCTGCGCTTTGCCCAATACGATCACCTGCGAACCAGTGTCGCTTGTCGGCTTGAGCAGAATGGGGTTCATCCGCACATCGGGCGCAATGCCTGCTGCCTCCGCCTGCACGACCTGCGCGCGCCCCATCTCTCCGCCCCCAGCCGTGATAAACGAATTGAGCGCCATATTCTGCGACTTGAACGGCGCAACCCGATAGCCGTCCTGCCGGAAAATGCGGCAAAGCGCCGCGCAGAGCAGGCTCTTGCCCGCATTGGAGCAGGTGCCCTGCACCATAATGACCTTTGCCATCAGCCGTCCTCCCGTATTTCGTCGATTGCCTGCAGCAGCCGCTCGCTTTCCGCCTCTGTCCTGACCGCTGTGCGGTACCAGCCCGCGCCCAGCCCCCGATAGTTGGCGCAGCTGCGGATCAGTACGCCGCGCGCGGCCAGTTTTCTGTCAAGCGCCGTATCCTGTGCATGGAAGAGCAGAAAATTCGCCTCTCCCGCGCAGACTGCCATCCCGCGCGCGGACAGTTCCTGCCGCAGCCGCTGCCGCTCCGCTGCGATGCGCAGGGCGGTCTGCCGGGCAAAATCCGTCTCTTCTGCCGCCGCTGCCGCGCAGGCCTGCGCAATAACCGAAACATTCCACGGCTGTCCGGCGCGGTACAGTGCTTCGATCAGAGCGGTGTTCGACGTCATGCACCAGCCGAAACGCACGCCCGGCACCGCATACATTTTGGTATAAGCGCGCAGCAGAATCAGTCGGGGATTCGTGCCCAGCTGCGCCCGCAGGGTGTGCTGCGCGCTGTCTGTCAGAAAATCCCCAAAGCACTCATCCACAATCAGCCATGTGCCGTTTTGCGCGCACCGGCGCACGATTTCCTCCAGCAGCGCCGGCGCAATGGTGCGGCCGGTTGGATTATTGGGATTGCACAGATACACCGCCTCCCGCTCCGGCGTCAAATCCACCAGAAACCGTTCGGTCAGCGCAAAATCCTCCTCTTCCCGCAGCGTGTGAAAGGTGATGGATGCGCCCGCAAGCGTGCGCTCATACTCGGCAAACGCCGGCGCGGTCAGCAGCGCATTTTGGGGATGCAGAACGGCCGCCAGCCGGTCCAGCACATCCGCCGCGCCGCTTCCGCAGTACAGCCAGTCGGGCGGCACGCCCTCCGCCCGCCCGATTGCCTGCCGCGCCGCGCGGCAAAACGGGTCGGGATAGCGTGTGCAGTCCTCCACCGCCGCGTGCATCGCCTGCCGGACGCGCTCCGGTATGCCGAAGGGGTTGATATTTGCGGAAAGGTCGCGCGGCAGGCTGCCGTATCGTTCCGCGTGGGAGTAAACATCCCCGCCGTGTATATATTCGGGCATCCCCGTCCTCCTTTTCATCCAAACGGCGGCCAGCACAGAATCAGCCGCACCATAGCGCACAGCAGCAGCGACAGCACGCTGGCCGCGGTCATCAGGTCGGCCGCGCGCAGAATATCCCCGGGATTGGGCTGCCGGTCTGCATCGCCAAACGCCGCTTTTTTCACCGTTTTGCCAAAATATCTGGCATCCCCGCCAAGCCGGATATGCAGCGCACCCGCGCAGGCCGATTCGGTCTGTCCCGCATTCGGGCTTTTGTGTCCCATCCGGTCGCGGCGGAAGATGCGCAGCGCATTGCGGTTATCCAGCCGCAGCATACCTGCCCCGGCGATCAGACACACGGCTGCGAGCCGCGCCGGCAGAAAATTGAACACATCGTCCATGCGGGCGGATACCTTGCCGAAATACTCGTACCGGTCGTTGTGATATCCCACCATGGAGTCCAGCGTGTTGACCGCCTTATACAGCATGCCCAGCGGCGCGCCGCCGAGCAGCATGAAAATCAGCGGTGCCACCACGCCGTCGGTCGTATTTTCCGCCACGGTTTCCACCGCAGCGCAGATCACGCCGGTTTCATCCAGTTCTGCGGTATCCCGCCCGACATACTTGGCAACCGCCGCGCGGCCTTCTTCGGTCGAGCGCTTGATGGATGTATATACATCCATTCCCGCATCGTACAGGCTTTTGCGTGCAAAAATCAGCCAGCAGAGCAGGATTTCCGCCCCGCAGCCCAGCCAGAAATGGATACCTTTCAGCCACCGCAGCGCAAAAAACGGCACTGCAAACGAAACGCCGCACACCAGCACCCACAGCACCGCGCCCGCTATCGTCTCGCCGCGCGGCGTTTTGGGGAACAGACGGCGCAGAATCCGCTCTCCCCGCGCGATCAGCCAGCCGATCAGGCAGACCGGATGCGGCAGGCGCGCCGGATCGCCCAGCAGCCAGTCCAGCGCAAAGCCCAACAGCACCACACAGGTCAAATACATGCCGTTCCCCCTTTGATGTACTGCGGCACCCCGGCAATGACGCGTACAACCGCGTCCGCCTCTGCCGCCAGCGCGCAGCACAGCCGGCCGACCGCTTCGCGATACCGTTCCTCCTCCGGTTCAAGCGGCACCACGCCGCAGCCCACCTCGTCGCAGGTGACGGCGCGTCCGCGCAGGGCGGGCAGCAACTGCATCGGATCGCCCCCTTCTGCAAGCGTCTGCCGCACCGTCCGGTGCAGGTCTTTCGTCAGCGGCAGCGCCGGATATAGTTTTTCCGCCAGCGCGGCCTTGCCCTGATATGCCCCGCCGATCAATAATACCGTCATACTATCAACCCTCCAAACGCGGCGCACACGAGCGCGAGCAGCTCGGCAACCGAGATGCAGAAGCCCGCAAGGTCGCCCGTCATGCCGCCAAACACACGGCGGCTCATCTTTTCGTGCAGGCCGTACCACACAAGCAGCAGAACGGTCCAGATTTTTGCCGTCCGCACGCCCAGCGGCACCGCAAATACCAACAGACCCGCCAGCGTGATTACCAGCACAAATTCTACCATCAGCGTGGCGGCCACCACTTTTTTATCGCTGTTTTCCGCAAAAATATGCGCAAGTCCGGTGTCCTTCGCGCAGGGGGACAGCACAATTTTGCAGCCGCCCAGCGTCCGCGCCGCGGCAAAGCCCGCGCAGGCCAGCGGCAGCAATGCCGGCGTTTTGTAAAGCTGCGCAAAGCATGCCGCTTCCGCCAGCAGAAACGCCGTCAGCCACATCGGCCCAAACGCACCGACATGCGGGTCCTTCAAAATCGCAAGGCGCTTTTCCCTGTCGCCAAAGGAGCACAGCGCGTCGCAGGTATCGCACAGCCCGTCCAGATGGATGCCGCCCGATACCATCAAGGGAAGCAGTGCCGCGCCGACCGCGTAAAACAGCTCCGCCGCGCCGAAATGCGCGCAAAAACCGTACCACAGCCACTCCGCCCCGCCGATCAGCACACCGACGAGCGGCAGAAAGGAAAGCGCCCAGCGCATGGTTTTCTTCTCCCACTGCACCTGCGGCACGGGAATGGCCGAATACAGGGAAAACGCGACCAGCAGTCCGCTCCAAATGCTTTTCATATCGGGTGTTCCTCCTTTACCGGCAGCAGAATACCGCAAACCGATTCATATACCGCATCCGCCCGCCCGGCCAGCGCGGTATGCAGCCGGCCAAGCAGTGCCGCATAGCCGACGGTTTCCGGCGCATACGGCAGGTCGTCCGCAAAAATCTCATTTGAGACGATCACCAGCGTTTCGCAGCAGTCTTGCAGATGTGCAATGCCTGCAAGGATGCTGCCGAACGCCGCGTCTTTTGCCCCTTCGGGCGCAAACAGCTCGTTGGCAAGCAGATTGCCCAAATCTTCGAGCAATATCCCGTCATACCGGTGCGGCAGGGCCAATTCACGCAGACCGAGCGGGCGCTCCACCGTGTCAAAGCCTTTGCCCGCCCGCAGCGCGCGGTGCCGCGCGATCCGCGCCTGCGCCGCCGCGCCAAAGGGCTGCATGGTTGCCAGATACAGGCGGGAGCGCGCGGCATGTTCGCACAAAAGCCGCTCCGCGTGCTCGGATTTTCCGCTTGCAGCCCCGCCTGTGACTAAAATCAGCATGAATACGCCCCTTCCTGTTGTTTTCTGCTACCGCTGCGGCTGATAGGCTTCAATTCCCACTTCGTCAAACCGCGGCATCCCATCGTAGGCGGCCAGCGTCAGATCGAGCAGGCTGACGCCCGCCACCGCGCCGGTTCCCTCGCCCAGCCGCATCCCCGCGGTAAGAAACGGCTGCTTCCCCAGCGCTTTCAGCAGCAGCGCGCCCGCCGGTTCAGCCGGACAGTGCGCCGCAAGCAGATAATCCGCCGCCGCAGGGCACAGCCGTACCGCCAGCAGCGCCGCCGCGCAGGAAATCACACCATCAAGCACCGCAGGTACGCCGCAGGCCGCCGCACCCAGATACAGGCCGCACAGTCCTGCAATATCCAGCCCGCCGACCTTGTGCAGCACATCCAGCGCATCCTCCCCGTCCGGCCGGTGCAGCGCCAGCGCGGTTTCCACCGCGTGTACCTTGCGCGCCAGCCCTTCGGTGGACAAGCCCGCCCCCCGTCCGGTTACAGTGCGCGCATCGGCACCGGTCAGCGCGGCCGTAACGGCGGCGCTCGTCGTTGTGTTGCCGATGCCCATTTCACCGCCGCAAAGCAGGGTATATCCCTGCTTTACGCAGTCTGCGGCAAGGGCAATGCCGGTTTCCACCGCGCGGACAGCCTCCTGCCGCGTCATAGCGGCCTCGCGCGTCATATCCGCCGTGCCGCGGCGGATATTCTTCTGCAAAATCCTGCTGCCGCACACCGGACGCGCTACGCCGATATCGACCGGAAAAACCGTCATACCGATGTGCTGCGCCATTAAGCATACCGTGGACAGGCCTTTGTCCATATTTTCCGCCACCGCTGCGGTGACCTCCTGCCCGCACTGGGTCACCCCCTGCGCAACAACCCCGTTATCCGCGCAGAACACCACGCAGGCGCGTTTGGCGATGGACGGGCGCGGCGTGCGCCGGATGCCCGCAAGCTGCACCACGGCCTCCTGCAAAAGCCCCAGACTGCCGATCGGCATGGCGATTGCGGAAAACCGCTCGCGCGTTGCCTGCATACTGGCCCCGCACAGCGGACGCACAGAGGCAATTGTCTGTTCAAGTGTCATGTTTTCCCCTCCATGCAGCGCATTTCTGCACAAAATTTTCTGCAAAATCCGGATTGGCGCCAAAATACAGGTGCGGATACCCTGCATACAGCGTATCCGTCACATGCGCGCACGGCCACGTCCGCCCGTTCGGTTTGCAGGCGGTAAAACCGTCTCCCGCGTCGCTTGACACACCGTAATGAAATTCATGCGCGCGGATGCGCTCCCCTTTCCGGCAAAGCAGATTGTCCCGCGCGGCGGTCAGCTCCACATAGCCAAAGGGCTGCAGCCGGTCGCTGATGTGCGCGTCCAGCGGCAGCGCGCCCGCCATGGGAAATCCGTTCAGCGTCCGGTGCAGATACTGAAAGCCGCCGCACTCCGCAATGGCCGGCAGGCCGCGCGCTATCGCGCCGCGCACGCTTTCCCGCATGGAAACATTGGCAGCAAGCCGCTCCGCATACAATTCCGGATAGCCGCCGCCGAGATACAGGCCGTCCACGCCCTCCGGAAGAGACGCATCCTCCAGCGGAGAAAACCGAACCAGCTCCGCGCCAAGCGCCGATAGCCGTTCCAGATTATCCGCATAGTAAAAGCAAAACGCGCTGTCCTGCGCAACCGCGATGCGCACCGGCGGCGACACCAGCGGCAGTATCTGTTCCGGATGCTCCTCCAGCGGCGGCGCCGTCCGCGCCAGCGCAGCCAGACCAGCAAGGTCCAGCCCCTGCTCTGCGGCGTCTGCCAGCCGGTCAAGCCGGTATTGCAGGTCTTTGATCTCCGCCGCCGTCACCAGCCCCAGATGCCGGTCCGGAATGGCGGCCTCCGCCACAGGCGGCAAAAAACCGTACACCCGCAGTCCGGACCGCTCTGCAATCGTCCGGTAAAACGGATACATCGCAGCGGAAACGCCGTTCAAAATCACGCCTGCGAGCGTATTTTCCGCAAAGGTGCGAAAGCCGTGCAGTTCTGCCGCCAGCGAAAGCGACTGCCCTTTGGGGCGCACGACCAGCACGGCAGGGATGCCTGCCGTCCGCGCCAGATGCGCAGCGGACGCAGTATCCGTCGTGCCGGAAACGCCGTCATAGAAGCCCATCGCCCCCTCGACCACGCCCAGGCCGTCGGGCGGTATCCGCCGTGCCAGAGCGGCGCACACCTGCGTTTCTTCCATAAAGTACAAGTCCAGATTACGGCTGGGCACGCCAAGTACAGCGGTATGAAACATCGGGTCAATATAATCCGGTCCGCACTTGAATGCCGCCAGCGGTATCCCCTGCCGCTGCCACGCCCGCAGCAGAGCCAGCGTTACCGTGGTTTTGCCGCAGCCTGAGCCGGTGCCGCCCAGCAGCAGGCGGGGCGCGTTACGCTTCATGGCCGCCCCTCCCCGTCAGCAGAAAGACCGGATTGTTCGCGGTCATCATCGGATAACCGCCAACCTGCCT
>NZ_JBMNUP010000054.1:0-10622 GCF_050946325.1 Agathobaculum sp.
CCCCGCGCACGGAATAGCCCCTCGGCCATAGGCGAGCGGCAGGTGTTTCCTGTGCAGATAAAAACGATCTTGTCCATCATACTATGATAACGCTCCTTGCGATAGTTTCCTTGTGGCACGATTTGGCGCAGTCCATAAACGGTTACTTTGCATCATACCAGCTGTGTCCGGCCTTAGCCTCCGCCATCAGCGGTGCGTCCATGGGGAACGCCGCCTCCATTTCTTCTTTGAGCAGCTGCATCGCCGTCTGCTGCTCCTCGCGCGGTGCTTCCAGAATCAGCTCATCGTGTACCTGCAAAATCAGTCGGCTTTGCATCCCTTCCCGTATGAGCCGGTCACGCACACGCACCATGGCGATCTTAATGATATCCGCCGCGGTTCCCTGAATCGGCGTATTCATCGCCACCCGCTCGCCAAACGAACGGATATTGAAATTCCTGCTCTGCAGCTCGGGCAGCGCACGGCGCCGGCCGAACAGAGTAGTCACATAGCCGTTTTCCTTCGCGTTCTGCTTGATATCCTCCATATACTTCGCCACACCCGGATAAGTCGCCAGATAGGTGCGGATAAACTCGGCGGCCTCCTTGCGCGTCACACCGATATCCTGCGCGAGCGAAAAATCCGAAATGCCGTATACAATGCCGAAATTGACCGCCTTGCACGAGGAGCGCATCTGCGGCGTGACCTCTTCGAGAGGCACATGATACACTTTAGCCGCAGTTGCCGCATGGATATCCTGTCCGGTGCGGAACGCCTCGATCATATGCGCATCCTGCGAAATATGCGCCAGTACGCGCAGCTCGATCTGCGAATAATCCGCATCAATCAGCACATGATCCGCATCCGGCGCCACAAACATGCGGCGCAGCTCACGCCCCAGCTCGGTCCGCACCGGAATGTTCTGCAGGTTGGGATCGGTCGAGGACAGCCGTCCGGTCGCGGTAACGGTCTGCTGAAAATGCGTGTGAATCCGCCCGTCCTTCGGACTGATAACCTTCAAAAGCCCCTCCACATAGGTGCTTTTCAGCTTGGTCAGCTTGCGGTATTCCAAAATCCGCGGCACGATCGGATGATCCTCCGCAATGCGCTCCAGCACATCCACATTGGTGGAGTAACCGGTCTTTGTCTTTTTGGGGGCGGGCAGTCCCAGCTTTTCAAACAGCACTTCCCCAAGCTGCCTGGGGCTGTTGATATTGAATTCCTCTCCTGCATCCTGATAGATCTGTCCGGTCAGATCATGAATGCGCACATCCAGCTTATCCCCAAATGCGCGCAGTTCCTCCGGTGCGACCGCGCAGCCCAGCGTTTCCATCTCCGCCAGAATATGCATCAGCGGCAGCTCGATCTCATAATACAGCTTGCGCATCCCCAGCTCTTCGAGCGTTTCGGCCGTCTCCTGACAGACCGCGCGCACCGCGCTTACATGCTGCGCACAGGCCTGCATGGTCTGCTCCTGTCCGCCCAGCGGGGAAACCGCTGCGGGGTCATCCAGATCCAGCGCCGGCAGCTCGGTATTGCAGTATGCCAGCGCCACGCGCGGCAGGTCATAGCCGGACTGGGTCGGGTCGATCAGGTACGCCGCCAGACAGGTGTCAAACCGTATCCCCTTCGCCTCAATTCCGCGCGCCAGCAGCGCTGCAACAACCGGCTTGGCATCGTGCAGCACAAGCTCCAGCTCACCGCCGAACAGACGGCGCAAAATTGCGTCCCAATCCTCCTGCGCGAAATCATCCGCAAACAGCACCTGCGCCGTATCGCCCTCCAGCAGGCACAGTGCGCCCAGCGTTTCCGGTGCCAGCGCATATACGCGGCCGGCTTCGGTCAGGGCATCGAGCAGGGCGAACGCTTCCGCCGCCGTACCGATCCGCTGCGCGCCGACAGCGGGCAGCTTGGGCGCTGCCAGCGCTCCGCTCAGTCCCAGACGCTTGATGAAATTTTTGAACTCCAGCCGCGTCAGCAGCTCATACAGCGCCGCCTCATCCGGCTGCGCCGCAGGAAGCGACGCGATATCGAGCGGCAGCGGTGCATCGCGGTCGATGGTCGCCAGCCAGTAGCTGTCCCGCGCGGACTGCTCACCGGCTTCCAGCTTGGTGCGTGCGCCCTTTTTAATGCGCGCGTCCTCCAGATTGGCATATACGCCGTCCAGCGAGCCGAAATCATGCAGCAGCTGCATCGCGGTTTTTTCCCCCACGCCGGGCACGCCCGGGATATTATCCGAGGAATCCCCCATCAGCGCTTTCAAATCGATCAGCCGAATCGGGTCAAAACCGTATTTTTCACGGAACGCCGCCTCATCATAAGTCTCATACAGCGTCTGCCCCATCCGTGTGGTGACCAGCCGTACGACCGTGCCGCCGCCGATCAGCTGCAAGCTGTCCCGGTCACCGGTGACCACCACGCACGCATCCCCCTGCTCATTCGCCCGACGGCTGATCGTACCGATCAGGTCGTCTGCCTCATAGCCTGCCAGTTCGCAGCGCACCAGCCCCATTGCGTCCAGCACTTCCTTGACGAGCGGAAGCTGAACGGCCAGTTCCTCCGGCATGCCCTTGCGCGTTGCCTTATAGGTATCAAATTTCAAATGACGGAAGGTTTTTTCACGCACGTCAAAGCAAACAACCGTGCGGTCCGGCTGCTCCTCATCCTGCAACTTGAACAGCGTTGCCAAAAAACCATATACCGCGTTGGTCGGCATACCTTCGTGGTTGGAAAGCTGGCGCACACCATAAAATGCGCGGTTCAGGATGCTGTTGCCGTCTATCACCATGATCTTCATGAATACAGACCTCATTATTCCGAAAATTTCTTTGAGTATATTATAGCCTATTGCCCGCCGGATTTCCAGACAAAATAAGGGACAGGGCATTTGCCCTGTCCCTCTGTCCCTGTTTTCAGGTCCCAAACCGCATCTGCAGGCGCAGACGGTCAGCAATCATTGAAATAAACTCGGAATTGGTCGGCTTTCCCTTGACGCCCGACACCGTGTAACCGAAATAGCTTTGCAGCGTCTCGATATCGCCGCGGTCCCATGCGACCTCGATCGCATGGCGAATCGCGCGTTCCACGCGCGACGAGGTTGTCTTGAACTTTTTCGCAATCGACGGATACAGCACCTTGGTGATGGCGCTGACGGCGTCCATATCCTCCACCGTCATCATAATCGCTTCGCGCAGGTACTGATAGCCCTTGATATGCGCCGGTACGCCCACCTGATGAATCACTTCGGTCACGCGCACCTCAAGCGCCATATCTTCCTCCTGCTTTTCCGCCTGCTTCCGGCCGCTGCGCCACATCTCAATCCGTTCGCACACCATTTCGGCATCCATTGGCTTGCGCAAAAACATATCCACTCCAAGCGCAGTGCATTCCATGCCAACCTGCGGACTGGCAAAGGCCGAAAGCACCACAGTAGCCGCAGGCATCTTTTCCTGCGCGCGCAGCCGGCTGAGCACCATCACACCGTCCATCACCGGCAGCACCAGGTCTACGATAAGCAAGTCAGGGTTCAGTTCTCCCACCGCCGCAAGCGCTTTCGCACCGTCCTCCGCGATGCCGACAAGTTCCATATCCGCCGCATTTTCCACTGCTTCGGCCATGCGTGCACAAAATTCACCGTCACTGTCCGCAAGCAATACTCGAATTTTCTGTTCCATGTTGTCTATACCCGCTTTCACCAGTTTTGTCTTGTTCAACTGACATTAATTTACCATATGCTTCCAATTTTTTCAAGTCTTTTACCAGAGAAAAACCTTTTTTCCCTCGTCTGTTTTTCATATTTTTCCTCAAAAAACGTCATTAACCGACACAGCACCGGTCATTTTGTCATTTCATCACGCATTTTTCCATATGGCTGCACAGCCGCAAACCGCATCATTCGCCAAGATGCAGGGCTCCCCGCTTCCTGTTTTGCGGCGCAGGCATTCCGGCGCGTGAAGAAAGCCGTCTGCACAGACAAATATCAGAACGATGCAGCAGCCAGCAAAAAATTTTTCATGCGTTTTCCCGCTTCTCTGCTCATTCAAGTTGTTTATTTGGAAAAAGTGCTGTATAGTAGTAAGTAACGTGGTTCACGCGAAATAAAGGAAAAACGAGGAAGTAGAAATGAAAAAAAGCAACCCCATTGCATTACTGCCAATCGGTGTGTTCCTGGTGCTGTATCTTGGCCTGGGAATCGTGTTTGAGTATGTAATGAAAATCCCGATGGGATTTTACAACATCCCCATCGTTATCGCATTTCTTGCAGCAATTTTAGTGGCCTGCCTGCAAAATCGAAGTGTGAAATTTGAAGAAAAATTAGAGTTAATGGCAAAAGGGCTTGCAGACAAGAATATTATTACCATGCTGCTGATCTTTTTGACCGCCGGCGCCTTTGTCGGCGTTGTGGGCAGAAGCAGCGCGGAAAGCGTTGCATTTTTCATGCTCGGCTTAATTCCGGCGCGCTTCGCCGTCGCTGTACTCTTTATTGTGGCTTGCTTTGTATCCACAGCGATGGGTACTTCTGTAGGCACCATCACTTTACTTACGCCAATCGCCCTTGCCGTTTCTTCCGCATCCGGCTTTGATGTGCCATTATGCATCGGCGCCGTCATGGGCGGCGCCATGTTCGGAGACAACCTTTCTTTCATCTCCGATACAACCATTGCCGCCTGCAACGGACAGGGCTGCGCCATGAAGGACAAGTTCCGCGAAAACTTTGCCATTGCTCTGCCCGCTGCGCTGGCTACTTTAGTGCTCATTCTTGTGTTGTCTTTCCGCACCGAATTAAATGGCTCTCTGGTGAAACCCTATAATTTAATTCAAATCATCCCCTATGTGCTCGTGCTGATCGGCGGCATTTGCGGCATCAATGTTTTCGTTGTCCTTTTGATTGGTATTGCTTCCGGCTCTTTCATCATGCTTGGAACAGGTCAAACAGCGGCAACCGAGCTTCTGGCGAACATGGGCTCCGGTGCGGCCGGAATGTTTGAAACATCCATGGTGGCCATTCTGGTGGCCGCAATGTGTTCGCTCATTCGTGAATACGGCGGCTTTGAAGCGCTGTTATCGGCCATTCGCCGCATTTTCAAGGGCAAGCGCAGCGGACAGCTCGGTATGGGCCTCTTAGTTGGTGCCATGGATATTGCAACCGCAAACAACACGGTTGCCATTGTAATGGCAAACCCGATCGCCAGAGAAATGTCCAAGGAATATGACATCAGCCCCCGTAAAGCCGCGTCTCTTCTGGATACATTTTCCTGTATTTCACAAGGGGTGATTCCATACGGCGCGCAGATGCTCGTTGCCATTTCCGCAGCCACTGAACTGGGGCATGAGATTTCCGCTTTCGATATCATGCCAAACTTGTTCTATCCGGCGCTCCTCTTGGTCAGCTCCCTGATTTTTATTTTCGTTTTACCGCAGAAAACGAAAGAATAACCCAAACCGCCGTCCCTGACAGGCGTACGCAAAATTTATCAGTATGGAAAAAGCAGGCGATGCAGCGAGATTCTCACTGCATCGCCTGTTTTGTTTTATCCTGCCGCGTTCAGCATTTTTTCAATGCAGATTGCATAACCGCAGGTCGGGTCATTGACCAGCACATGGGTCACCGCGCCAATCAGTTTCCCGTTTTGCAGCACAGGGCTGCCGCTCATGCCCTGCACAATGCCGCCGGTCTTTTCCAGAAGCGCGCGGTCGGTCACGCGCAGCATCATGCCCCGCCCGTACTCATCATCTTCCGGATAAATCTTGACAATTTGCACAGAATACCTCTGTACGGTATCTCCCTCAACATTGGAAATAATTTCCGCATCGCCAAGTTCAATTTCGTCCGCCGAGGCGACCGGAACCGCCTCGAGAGACTCATAAAGCGCGGTGTCGGTCAGTGTGCCGAAAATACCGCTTTCCGTATTTTCTTTCACCGTACCCAAACTGGTGTCCGCGGTAAATTCTCCCTGCAAGGCGCCCGGTTCACCCACCTTACCGCGCTGAACCGAGCCGACCACAGAGTACAGCAGGCTGCCTTCCCGCAGCGGCAGCAGTACGCCGGTCTCACTGTCGCAGATGCCATGCCCCAGCGAACCGTAAGCGCCGGTTTCCGGGTCAACATAAGTCAGGGTGCCGATACCGGCCATACTGTCCCGCGCCAGCACGCCAATGCGGTAGACGCCCTTTTCATCCACGCGCGGCACAGCGGTCAGCGACTGGCTGCTGCCGTTCCGGAGAATGGCAAGCGTCACAGGCTGGCCGGCCGACAGCGCAATCTGCTTTTGCAGACTGTCATTGGAGTCTACCTCCGTTCCGTTTATGCTGACAATCACGTCTCCTTCCGCCAAACCGGCTTCCCTCGCCGGACAGACCGGTCCGTCCGGCGTCTGCACATCATTCAGCCGCACAACCAGCACGCCTTCGGCATTCATTTTAATGCCGACAGTGTGGCCAATCGGAATCAGCGACGTGCTATTCGCAGCCTGTGCAGATACCAGCATGCTAAACGCCAGCATCAGGGATAACAAAAGTCTTTTTGCTTTACTTTGCTGCATTTTTTCACCTCCTTGGTTACTGTTCCTCCAATCAGGTGAAAAAAGCCTGTGAACCTTTGCTATTCGCTTATGATTTTTGGCTAAGCGAAAAAACTTTGGCCATGGAAAGTTCTTCTCCGGCAAAAAAACAGCGGTTTTCCCACAAAACTGGAGAAAACCGCCTCTTTTTCATATTTTTATTTTGCCGCCGGCTGCTCTGCCGCCAAAGGAGCCTTCCGCTTGCCGAACGCCGTATCGATTGCCTTGCTGACCACGCAGCCCACGGTGCCGCAAACCAATACCTCAACCAGGCCCTGCACGCCGACGATCGCCAGCACGAACATGATCGGGTTGACCACGCCCAGTTCGACAACCTTGGTCTGCACATACTCGCAGTTGTAGAACAGCAGCACCATCAGCCCCATGTAAAACACGGTATTGAGCAGCGGCGCGCTGACCGCGCCCACCGCATAACTGAACCAGCCGCGCTTATCCACACGCCGCAGCGCGCGGAAGATCAAACCTACGCACAAACCCATCAGCACACGGCCGACAACCGCCTGCACAAAATAGCCCACCGGACTGACGCTGAGCAGCGCAATGCCCATCGAAGAGCCGCCGGTCAGCGCGTTGCCAAAGCTTGTCAGGCCAAATACCATGCCGAGAAACGCGCCCGCGCCCGGCCCCATCACAATCGCGCCGATACATACCGGCACGGACAAAAAGGATGCGTTGAACGGCCCAATCCGCAGGTATCCCAGCGGTGTATACGCCAGCACAAGGGTGATTGCCGTGAGCAGCGCAAGCTGCGTCATAAACCGGATGTTATTTGCTTTTTTCTTCATTTTGTTTTCCTCCCGCTCCCGTCCCGCCCTCTTCGTCGGGTACAGGGCATTTTTGCGCCAATGACGGATTCAGGAACGATTCCGCTTCCAGATCAGGTGCAGTCCATCCAGCACCAGCCGTGAATCGTATTCATACGGTACGCGCAGATACGGCATCACAAGCGGCGCCAGCGCGCCTGTTATCACCGTATACGGATGCTGTCCCAGCGCCCCGGCATAACGTTCAATCATACCGTCCACCTGCGCGGCAGCGCCGTACACAGCGCCCACGCGCATCGCATCCGCCGTGTTGCGCGCCAGGACGCCCTCGTCCGCCGCATCGATCGCCACCGCCGGCAATTGTGCCGCCTGCTCACGCAGTGCGTCCACACCAAGCTGTACCCCGGCTGTAATCGCCGAGCCGACCAACGCGCCGGATGCATCCAGCACGGTAAACGTGGTTGCTGTTCCCAAGCTGACTGCTACGCACGGCAGCCTGCCCTTTGCACGGGCCGCCACCGCCGCCGCCACACGGTCCGAGCCGATCTGCCGCGGCTGTTCCGAGCGGATATTCAGCCCTGTGCGGATGCCGCTGGACACTTCGATCACATCGGTCACACCGAGCAGCCGCAGCGCACCTTCCAGCTCAGCGGCCAACCCCGGCACAACCGAGCCGATCACCGCGCCGCGGATACGCGCCGCATCCACACCATACAAACCGAACACCTGCTGCAGCTTGCAGGCATAATCATCCTGTATCTTTCTGGGTTCTGTTGCGATGGAGGCGGCAAAAACCTGCGCGTCCTCCTCATAACCGCCCAATAAGATCCGGCTGTTTCCTGCATTCACTGCAATCAGCATTATCGTATCTCCTTTTCCGGCATTATGCCAACGCCATTATACGCCGATACGCCCCCATTTGCAAGCATTATTTCGGCAGCATGATCGGCGCGGACAACAGCGCCCACAGCGCCGTGTATTTTGGACAGATCTGTCCGTGCAGGTTGCCCTTTTCGCCCGAATAGTCCCAGACATTCATATGATAAATCCGGTTCACCGTGCAGCCCACAACATATTCCGCCGCCGTAATGCAGGCCGCCCCGTACAGGCAGCGCGCCGCAGCGCCTTCCCCGCATACCCTGCCGCGCAGTTTGCACAAGCCAACCATAACTGCGCCGCCTGTCAGCGACATCGTCCAGTGCGTATATCCCCGCCAGAGAATTTCCAGCGCCGAATATCCCGCCGCACCCAGCAAAAAAAGTCCCGCTGTTTGTTTTTTCATGATCATCACCAGAACTTAGCTTGTCTGGTTTATCTGCCGTTATACACCATCCTGCGCACATGCCGACAGCGCCGCTGCAAAATCACCCGCAACAATCCGCGCTGCGCCGCACAGCATCAAATTGAGCGGCAATCCAAAATTCTCTACAGCAAACCCGTTTTCATCCTTTTCTCCCAATTTTTCCCTCAAGGTGCGCGCGTCGGAAACATATCCATACACGGTTTTTCCCTTCGCAAACGCATAGCCCACCTCAAAGCAGGTTCCGCTGTCCGGCTCCGCTCCGCGGAACACATTCAGATTGGCCAGCACAAGATCCGCCTCATCAATCAGCGCACAGTTGCCTGTGAAAATATCGGCCGCGTTATCCGCTTCATTATCCAGAGGGTACAGACCCACAAAACCTTTTTCCGCGCACATCAGCTTCATTTTTGCGCCGCGCTGCACCGCATCCGGCGCAAACACATCAAAACCTGCCAGATAAATCTTTTTCATATTATCATCCTTTCCAAAACCGCAGCGACAAAGCAGCCGCTGTTTTTCTCTTCCCGCGGTATACTGCCATATTTTCGGCCGAAAAACGCAAAAGGGGCGGTCTCATCCGCCCCTTTCTGCGCGTCTTGCATGCTTGGCTTATAGCCGTGCCTCCAGCTCCTTACGGCGCTCCTCATAGCCCGGCTTTCCGAGCAGCGCAAACATATTTTTCTTATATGCCTCCACGCCCGGCTGGTTGAACGGGTTCACGCCCAGCAGATAGCCCGAAATACCGCAGGCTTTCTCAAAGAAATAAACCAGGTAGCCAAAGTGCCAGGCATCTGCCCTGTCAATTTCAATGATGATATTCGGCGTACCGCCGTCCATATGCGCCATCAATGTACCCTGGTACGCCTTGGAGTTTACAAACTGTACGCTCCGGCCTGCCAGATAATTCAGGCCGTCGATATCTTCGGCCGTTTCTTCAATAACGCTCTCCGAGCGCGGCTCCTTTACCCAGATAACTGTCTCAAACATCGAGCGGGTGCCGTCCTGGATAAACTGGCCGATAGAATGCAAATCGGTCGAGAAATTTGCGGAAGTGGCAAAAATCCCCTTGTGGTCCTTGCCCTCCGATTCGTCAAAGAGCTGCTTGAACCACTCGCCCAGCATAACCAGCGCCGGCTCATAGTTAACCAGAATCTCCATGCTCTTGCCCTTGCGGTACAGGATGTTGCGCAGCGCAGCATACTTGGCGCAGTCGTGGTCCACTCCTTCAGCAAACGCCTTGCGCGCCGCAGCCGCGCCGGCCATCGCCGCGTCAATATCCACGCCGGCCGCCGCCATCGGCAGCAGGCCAACCGCTGTCAGCACGGAAAAACGGCCGCCGACATCATCCGGCACAACAAAGGTTTCATACCCTTCGTCATCCGCCAGTTTTTTAAGCGCGCCGCGCGCCTTGTCCGTCGTGGCGAAAATACGCTCTTTCGCGCCTTCCCTGCCATATTTTTCTTCACACAGCTTTTTGAAAATACGGAACGCAATCGCCGGCTCGGTCGTGGTGCCCGATTTGGAGATAACGTTGACGCAGAAATCACGATTTCCGATAATTTTGATGACGTCATTCAGATAGGAAGACGAGATATTGCTGCCGACAAAGTAAACTTCCGGAATCCCCTCCGGACGCACGCCGTTATACATCTGGCCGCCGATAAACTCAACCGCCGCCCGCGCGCCAAGATAAGAGCCGCCAATTCCAATCACTACCAGCACATCGCAGGTATTCTGAATTTTCTTCGCCGCTGCCTTGATACGCGCAAATTCAGCCTTATCGTAATTTTCCGGCAAATCCACCCAGCCAAGAAAGTCGTTGCCCGCCCCCGTGCCTGCGTGCAGCGTGTCCTGCGCCGTTTTCACCTGCGCAGCCATATTGGCCAGTTCTTCCTCGCCCACAAACCCCCGCAGGCCAGTCAGTTTCAGTTCCATTGCCATTTTTCTTTTCCGCCCTTCCCTTCAAAAGTTCTGCTCATATTATACCATATATTC
>NZ_JBMNUP010000055.1:0-10519 GCF_050946325.1 Agathobaculum sp.
CAGCGAGAAATATACGGTGGACGACCATGAGGAACGGGACATCCACATCTACTACAATTTCGTCGGTTACATCGAAGTTTGAACTTGTCATTCTTTATGCGAAGTGAACTAAACAGAAGTAATCCGCTGATTCAAAACCTGTTTTCTCTGGGTGGCGTAGACAGCATTAACCTGCTTGCCGGACAATAATGAATAGAAAACTTTCCAACGCCAGCGAAATTTGCTATAATGACATCAGTAACCTGTAAAGGAGGGCGGTGTCATTGTCTATCGGTGAAGTGATTTCCATAGATCGTTTGGAAGAACTGATAGAACAATATAAGGCATTTCTAATCCGCACGGTCAGCGAAATCACGGGGCGCTATGTATCTGTGGAGCACGATGACGAATTTAGCATTGCGCTATCCGCTTTTGCAGAGGCGGTTGAGCGATATCAACCGGAACGGGGTGCATTTTTATCGTTCGCTAAACTTGTCATTCAAAGTCGTCTGCGCACTTATTTTGCTCGGGAAAATCGTCATGCAAACGAGGTCTCACTGGAGGCGCTGCACGAAAACGGGCAGGATTTCTCAGCTCCAGAAAGGGATGAGAAAGCAGATCTTTTGCAGGAAATCCATCTTTTCCAAGAAGAACTTGCCATATTTTCTCTTGATTTGGAAGTGTTGGCCGACTGTGCACCAAAGCATCAAGATACGCGGGAACGTGCAATTGATATAGCCGAGAGGGCCAGCGAATCTCCTGAAATTGTTCGTGAGACATATCGGAAGAAAAAACTACCGGTGCGTCGGGTTTCCAGATTTTGTGATGTCACAGAAAAAATTGTAAAAGGAAGCCGGCAGTTTATTCTTGCCGCCATGTTGATTTTTTTCAAGAACTTTTCCATACTGCTGCATTGGGTTAAAGGCGGGAGGTGTACCCGTGATTAAAAAGGTCATTGTTTTGGAACTGAAGGATGATTATGCTCTTGCAATGGAAGAAGGCGGCGGCATCATCCGAATTCAACGCAAAAACGGCGTCTTTGTGGGAGACAAAATCTATGTTCTTCCGGAAGATGTGATGCAGGATAAACCAATGGCTGCGGTCGTTCCTTTTCCCAGCCATGAATCTCAAGAACGAGAGGGGTTATCAGCGAGCCGTAAGAGGCCTGCGAAGACGCGGACCCGTCTGCTCGGTGTAGTTGCTATGCTGGCCATTGTAATAACGATGTTGCTGCCGCAAATGTCATTCAATGCATATGCGATGGCTTCTTTCGACGGTCCATCCTGTATTCAAATTGAGCTTGACAGGTATGGACGTATTCTCCGTGCGGATTCGCCCGATGGTTCTGTTTCGGCAGAAGCACTTTCTGTTTTGAAGGGCAAAAACATAAAAGATGCTAAAATAGAAATATCCAATCTATGTGGTTCCGAAGATGTTCTAATCGGATATGCCCTTTTAGATCATCGCGTTGACGATAAGAATGATAAAGTTGCGCAAACAATACAGGCACTGTTCAGCAGAGCACCGGCGGTATATCTGCAGGGAAAAACAGACGATATCCATGCAGCTAAAAATCAATCCGTTTCTTTAGGCAAATATCTTTTGGAGCAAATGGATGATGATGAATTGGAAGATATTCTGGCTGATTTACCCATAGCAGAAATTGAACAGCTTGTTCAGGAGAAGGCCGAATGGATGGATGAGGATTTGCATGAGAAAATAGAGGAGTACAAAGAAAGTTTAACCGATGAAAAGAACAACGACGAAGATGACAATGATATAGAAGATAACGAGCAGTCAGAAACACCCGAGCAATCCGATGATTCGGATGAACAGGAAGATGCTGCAATACCAGCAAATAAACAGCCTGAACGAGCAGAATCGAGTACCGAATATGAGGATAATGAAGACCCCTCTGAAGATCCTGAAGCGGATTCGGAAGAAAATAATTCTGATGAGGAAGATAGCGATTCTTGAGTGGACTGTTCTATATCAATGCAAATCTTGCTAAAAAGCCAGCAGAGCGTTGCTGCTCTGCTGGCTTTTATTTTTGCTGCTGCGGATGCACCTTTCCCTCTGTCCGGCATTTCAGATCGATAACGACAACCTCAGGAGGATTAAAAAAACGCGGTTTCCAGTCACGCAGCAGACCGCGGCCTACAATTCCTGTCATGCTGTTGATATGATATTCTCCGCCGGCATATTTCGGAAACAAACCTTGATTCGGGGCGATGAGGCCGTTTAAAAGATACGGGATGCGCCATTGACCGCCATGCGCGTGCCCACAAAGAACTAAATCAAAGGGATACAAGGCGTAACTTTCCATATACTCCGGCCGATGCGCAAGCAAAATATGAACGGTCTCATCCGGCAGCTTGCTGATTGAGGATAAGGTATTCAGATACGCATCCCCGCTCCCGTAGGCGCGCGGTGTTCGGCTGCCATAGCATGCAGGATCTTCCAGTCCACTGACAGTGCAGCGCACGCCGGTTATCGTGATTTCATGCTGCTCATTCTGCAAAATGTTTATGCCATACGCACGAATCATGTCAAAGATGGCCTCTGGTTCGTCGGACCAGTATTCGTGATTGCCGGAAACATAGTAACACGGCGCAAGAGCTGTAATTTGCGCGAACAAACGCTGTGCGCCTTCCCAAGGCGCTTTGTCATCTACCATATCGCCGCACAAAAGAATCAAATCAGGATTTGCCTGCTGAATACGCCGGATCAACGGCTGTTGATCTGCTCCATAACAATAACTGTGCAGATCGGACAGCATCACCAGGCGTATTTCCTGCCCTGCCTCTATTTTGGTGCTTTCTATTGTATAGTATCTTGTTTCAAGTCCGCACTGTAAGCCGGCAATACCGATGCCGATACTGCCAAGCAGTATTGCAGCGCCAAGACGTTTTTTGCTGCCCATAACGATAAAATCCCCTCTGTAAAAAAGCGCAGGCGGTAAATATAGCCGCCTGCGTCCTTTTATTCGCACGTTATCCTGCTTTCTGCGCTGCATGAACTGTCATTTGCTTGGATTTGATAAAAACACTCAACTTTTTGTAGGCAACCATCGTGATAAGCGTTAAGATAGAGCCCTTAATCAGGTTGAATGGCAATACTCCGACTAACAGGTAGGCCGCCATGCCGTTAATCGAAGGATTGACTTCTGCGCAAACGGCCAATATCGTTTCTATCGGCATACCGACAGCCGCATAGAACGGAATAATCAAAAAATAGTTGGTCAGCATCGCCATGCCCGCCATTGCAACAGTACCCAGCAGACAGCCGACAACTGCCATTTTGCGGCTCTTATGCGCATGATAAACAAGAACAGCAATGATGATTAGTGTGGACAGCATCAGAAAATCTGCCAGTTCGCCCGAGCCGCCGGTTTGTGTTTGCGTCAGGTGAATCAGGTCCTTAATCAAAACCATTGTAATGGCAGGGCCAATGCCAAAGATAAACGCCCCAATCAGCACAACTGCACCGGAAAGATCCACCTTTAAAAACGGGGGCATCAGCGGCAGCGGAAATTCAAAGTACATCAGTACGGTTGCGATTGCTGCGAAAATCGCAGTGTAGGTAATTTTGCTTGCTTTTGTCATGTTTGTCGTCTCCTTTGTGAAATAAGGAGTTCTGTTTGATTGGGTAAAAAAAGCCCTTGGATATAAATATCCAAGGGCGCGCAGACGTACCGAAATACACCTGTTTCTTCCATCCGGACTATAACCGTCGGTTGGGATTCACACCCATCATGCCTTGCGGCTCGCAGACTATCGGGAACAGCGCCCGTATACTGCCGGTGGAGACTTTCACTCCGCCCTGAAACAGAACTGATTAAGTTGTTATCTTCATTATAGTGCGGCAAAAGGATCTTGTCAATGGTTATCTGAAAATTGTTGCAAAGCAGCCGCAATCTCTTCGCGTGTGCCAACAGCATTGATGAATTCCAGCAAGGCATTGGCGGTCATGTGCTCAGGTAAAGAAAGCATATGCAGCAATTGCTGCCGACGCGCAGCACTTCCCGCCCCTCCCGAAAGCCCCCATGTATAAAAATCCGCTTTTGTAATGGGGCGATCATCTGCACATCTGTCAGCAGGCTGAGAAGAAAGAATCGTCGCTCCTGCACGTCTTAATGCCTGCTCAATAATAGCAGGAGACATGCCCTCTACCCCCAGCTTTCCTTCTTTGGAGGCATGGCTTTTGCGCCGCTCTTTTCCTGCAACATCAGGAATATATGCCTGTTTTATACGATCGGCCGGCAGCGCTCCCTTCAGGTAGTTTCGGATAACAAAGCCGGCGCCGTCGCTGTCAGTCAGAATAATCAGACCGCGGCTCTGCGCAATACGGCGAATCAGCTTGAGCTGGTCACGGTCGTTAAAAATACGAAAACCGCCGGTTTCCAGCACAACTGTATCGACCACTTGCTTCACGGTATTGATATCATAGCGGCCTTCCACTAAAATAGCTTCGCGGATACGGATCATTTTCTGCCCTCCTTCAGCGCAGAGGCCAGCGTGAGCAGACATAACTCGATTTGCTTTTGCTTGTCCGCAGCGCTGCTTTTCAGCGCCGTGTCGGTTTTGGCGCATTCAGAAGCAGCAATTCGGAGCCACTCCAACGAAACCCGCCGCGCCGCATTTTGAATCTGCCGGGCATAATAAGGTGATTTTGAACCGATCATTTCCATCAACACTTTCTCCCCTCCCCTTGCGGTATCGCATAGTTTGGCAGCGTAAAGCCGCTGAATATGGCGTGTAATCGTGGTGAAAATCATCACTTCATTATTTTTTTGCGCAATTAATTCTCCAACCAACGCAACCGCTCTGTCAAACTTTCCTGCTGTGATTGCATCTGTCAAATCGAATACCACAGCGTCAAGTACGGGCGAGCATACGGAATCAATGTTATATTTCTGGATTTCTCCTGTTGTGCTATGGCTGGCGGCCTTTTCGATTTCTCCTGAAAGGTTGGTCATCGAATTACCGCACAGAAAAATCATATATGCGGCATTATCCGGCGTAATTGTGCATCCCAATGCCCGCACCTGGCGCTCAATCCACGCGACCAGTTCACGTTCTTCCAAATGGGAAAACTCAACAAAACACGCATTTTTTTCGAGCGCTTTATACAGCTTTGTACGTTTATCCGGCTTACCCTCCAGAATATCATAATAGAACACCAAGCATACATATTCCGGCAAATCAGAAAGCTGTTCCAACAAAACATCCGCAAAGGCGGCAGGCGGTTTAAACAAATCAAAATCCCGCACGATAATCAGTTTTTTTTCTGCCATCGCTGGGTAACTGTCAATTGCTTCGCTGAGCTGTTCGGGCGTCAGCCCCTTGCCTTCAAATTCAATCAGATTAAAGTCGGCAAATGCCGGCTCAACGACCTGTTTTTTCAATTCATTCAGGTAATATTCTTTGAGATAAGTCTCCTCACCGGAAAAAATATAGAGCGAGGAAAACGTACCATCCTTTAGATCCCGCGTCAGCCTTGTCCGGCCGGCGGGCTTGCCTTTTTCTACTGCCATTGTGCTTCCTCCTTTTTATAGCGTATGCACAGCTCACCGGTCAAATATGGACTTTGTGTTGGAATACCTTCATATGCGGGCAAGAATTCTTTGGAGCCGGCTTGTATGATCAGTTTCTCGGCCTTCGTCAGACAAAGCGTTTCGCGAAGCAGCGCATCATCTTCCAAATTTCGCTGCGCCAGCACAACGATTGGTGCAGTATACTGCTCCCCCGTTTGCCAAAAAGCGGAGAGTTGTTTTTGTGTTGGGCTGTGCAGCACCAATACCTGCCTGCCAATCAGTACCCCTAATTTTCCCGCAGTAATTGGAAAAGCTGTGACAGGAACGCTTTCCGTGTTTAAAACCGTTTTTTCTTCGACTGGTGTTGCTGGCGCGCGATCAAGCAGGTCGAGAATTTCTGTATTATGTTTGGTTTTCCGGCATTGCGCAGGCATCCAGACGGACTCGACCGCCGTATGGTTGAAAAGCGCTGGCAGATCGCGGGCGTGTCCCTTATCCGCTGCGGTTAATATCAGTGTGTCTATCTTGCGCACGCCATGCCAACGCATCCATTCCTGCACAGAGGCAGCGGCATCGTGATAGCCGCCGTCTCCCGCGCAGTCAACCAGCGTGGTATGCTGCTGCGCAGCATCGGATACCAGAATTGCCTGTCCGGTTCCGCATGGCAAAAAAGTAATCGTGTAGTGACTGTTCTTATCGTAAACACCCACTGCGGTAAGCGCAGCAACAGCAACACAAACCACCGGCAGAATGATTTTCCACTTTACACGTTTTCCGATCAGCAACCAAAGCCATAGCGCACCCATGGCAGATAATAAAGCCGCCACAAAAAAACCGTCCTGCCCGCTTACAAGCCCAAACGGCAAACCTGCAACCCATTCTGCGATAGCAATCATCGCACCCAGCAGCACCTCTTCCACTTTTGCCAGCGCAGGCACGGCTATCGGAAGAAAACGGGCGCACAGGCAAAGAAGGAAACCGGCAATAAAACAGATTGAGGTGATGCCTGTCACCAGCAAGTTGCTGAGCACAGATAAAACAGAAACATATCCAAATGCGGTCAGCAAAATGGGAATCGTAAACAACATGGCACAGACCGAGCAGGAAATCGCCCCTGCGCCAATCGCAGCCACTTTTCTGAAAAATCTGCCGCATTTCTGGAAGGGGCGGGATAACCGACGCTGCATTTTTCCAGAAAATAGAATCAGGCCAAGCGTTGCCATGAAGGAAAGCTGCAAACTCAGGCTTGCGATTGCATACGGATTTATAACCAAAAGCAGGGCCAACGCAACAAAAAGAGAATTCAGACTGTTGGCCTCCCGCCTGCAAAGGAACGCACCGGCCGTAATCAAATACATCACTGCCGCGCGAATAACAGACGGCGTTGCACCTGCAACAGGCACAAACAGTAAAATCATTGGTATGGACAGCACAGTACCGTATTTTCGGCCAAACAGCAAATAGCAAAAAGCTACCAGAAAGCCAATATGCAAACCGGATACTGCAACCAGATGGCTCAGCCCGGCGATGCGGAGAGAAAGTGCGTCATCTCGGTCAAAACCAGACTTATCACCAAGCAAAAGCGCATTTAACAGACCAGCCTGCCGCTCAGGCAGCGCCTTCCGGACAGATTCCTTGCAAAATCTTGCAATACGCTGCGGCAAAAAGCGAAGTGTTTGGCGCTCAGTCGGAAGCAGAGAGAATTTTTTGGGCGCACCTTCCTCGTTTTTTGCGTAGGAGGATGCAATAAAGCAGCCGTCAGCCGCTTGATAAGACGCACGGTCAAATCCTTCCGTTTGTCTGGGAAGATAAAACTGCACCTGAACCGCCACACGGTCTCCTGCGAGAAGCGGCTCATCGGTAAGCGGCAAATAGCATAGGGTACAAAATGAACGAGGCAGCCCGACTGCACGATCAATTGAGAGTTCTGCGCGCTGGTTTTTTTCATAAACGGATGCATCCTGCATTACTGTTGCGGTAATGAGACGGCTTTGGCCTTCTAAATCGCGAATGGGGTCCACAACTATCATGTTGAACGCAGCAAAACCGGAAAGAGCCAACGCAGCGGCTGCCAGCATGCTCAGCACAGTAAACAGGCGGGTTCGGAAAATCGCAAATCCAGCGCCGGCAAGAAAGACAGACAGAAGCAGCAGGCATATATGAAAATTAACCGGAATTCCAAGGCAGACCGCCGCATACAGCGCACCTGCCGCGGCCGGAACCAGATAAACCAGCGGTCGCGCAAACATTCTTCTTCCCTCCTTCGCCAAACTGCAATATAGTATCAGAAAAAAGAAGTGGCATGAATACTACCGCCACTTCTGAAAATTTCACATCATCCGATGATTTGCGGTACCGTACCGCATACAAATTCCATTATTAGTATAGCACAGCCAAGCCGCAGGGCGCAAGTCAGGAATACATTCATAAAAAGCCGCGCAACAGGATGCTGTTGCGCGGCTTGATATTTTGTATGCGGAGAATTGGGTAACGCCATCAGCCCGGAGGCCAGGTCATATCCCGACCTGCAAGCACATGAAAATGCAGATGAAACACACTTTGGCCAGCCTGTTCTCCAATGTTGGACACAACGCGGAAACTATCCAGCCCTTGTTCGCGAGCAATCTTGGCGATTGCTTCAAAACAATGCGCTACAATCGCGCTGTTGTCCGCATCAACTGCGGCAACAGACGCAATGTGCTGTTTGGGGATCACCAGGAAATGGGTAGGCGCTTGCGGGTCGATGTCATAAAAGGCGTAGCACCATTCATCCTCATAGACCTTTTTAGACGGAATTTCGCCCGCGATGATTTTACAAAACAAACAGTCAGACACAGCAGCTGCCCCCTTTCTGTTTACAGTATAGCCAAATTAAAGCAGCGCGTCAACAATATTGTTAACGGCTTCCAGCGCATCTTCCAGCTTGGCGATATTTTTACCGCCGGCTGTCGCGCTGTCCGGGCGTCCGCCGCCGCCGCCGCCAACAATTTTAGCAACTTCCTTGATAATCTTGCCTGCATGCGCGCCCTTCTTCACAGCCTCTGCGCCGCAGACACAAAGGAGATTGATCTTTTCCCCGTTAATACCGGACAGAACAGCAACCATATTGGGCGCCTTTTCCTTAATGTCATCGCCCATGGAGCGCAGAATTTCAGGCGTTACATCCTCCAGCTTTGCAGCCACAACATTGACACCCTTAATATCACGGGATACGTTGAACAAATCGACCATCTGCATCGACGCAAGTTTACCGTTGAGCTTTTCGATTTTCTTCGACATGTCACGAATCTCAACCATTGTCTGCTCCACCTTGGAGAGCAGCTCGTTGGGCGAGGTCTTCAGTGCGGCAGCGGTGTCGGCAATGATGTGCTGACGATCGTTGAGGAATTGCAGTACCGCTTTACCAGTAAGTGCTTCAATGCGGCGCACACCAGCAGCTACAGACGCCTCGCCGATGATTTTGAACATACCGGCCTTGGCAGTGTTGTCCAAGTGCGTACCACCGCAGAACTCAACGGAGAACCCTTCGCCCATGTCGACAACGCGAACGGTATCGCCGTACTTTTCGCCAAACAGCGCAATGGCACCGCGCTTTTTCGCTTCCTCGATCGGCAGCGTTTCGGTAGAGATACAGTAACCGGACAGAATCGCATCATTTACAATGTTTTCCACCTGCATCAGCTCCTCCGCTGTGACCGCGGAGAAATGGGTAAAGTCAAACCGCAGACGATCCGGCTCAACCAGCGAGCCGGCCTGATGCACATGATCGCCCAGCACGCTGCGCAGCGCGGTATCCAGCAGATGGGTAGCGGAATGCGCACGCATAACGGCCGCACGGCGCTGTGTATCAATCTGTGCGCGAACCACATCGCCCAGCTTGAGTACGCCCTGAACGACCTTGCCGTAGTGCATATACTTGCCGCCCTTGTTTTTCTGAACATCTGTAACTTCAAAGCAGCACGGCTTGTCTCCATCTATCACAATCTGACCATGGTCGGCTACCTGACCGCCCATCTCAGCATAAAACGGGGTTTTGTCCAGCACAACGATGCCCTCTACGCCGGTCATCATTTCTTCCGCCTGCTCGTTTTCCACGACCAGCGCAACAACCTTTGCATCGGTCAGCGTATCATGTTCATAGCCATCAAAGACGGTTTCGGGCACATCCTTGCCGAATTCAACACCGGCCCAGCCCAGATCGCCAAGCGCCTCACGCGCCTTGCGCGCACGCTGACGCTGCTCTTCCATCTGCTTGTGGAATTCTTTTTCATCCAGCGTCATGTCCTGCTCTTATACCATTTCAAGGGTCAGGTCAATCGGGAAGCCATAGGTGTCATAAAGCTTGAATGCATCTGCGCCAGAGAACACTTTTTCGCCCTTTTCCTTGTGTCCGTTCAGCATATCATTAAAAATACGCAGACCGCCGTCAATCGTGCGGGCAAAATTTTCTTCTTCCACACGGATGACCTTCACAATATAATCCTGCCGCTCACGCAGCTCCGGATAATGGCCTTCGTTTTCATGGATAACCGTATCGCACACCTTGTACAGGAAGGGCTCGTTTACACCCAGCAGCTTGCCATGGCGTGCGGCGCGGCGCAGCAGACGGCGGAGCACATAGCCGCGTCCTTCGTTGGAGGGCAGCACACCGTCACAAATCATAAACGTGGCCGAGCGAATATGGTCGGTAATCACGCGCAGAGAAACATCGGTCTTATCGCTCTCGCCGTAGTGCTTGCCGGCGATCTCGGAAACCTTATTGGTGATGTTGCGGACCGTATCGACATCGAACAGCGAACCCACGCCCTGCACCACGCAGGCCAGACGTTCCAGACCCATGCCGGTGTCAATGTTCTTTTGCTTCAATTCGGTATAATTACCGTTTCCGTCATTGTCAAACTGGGAGAATACGTTGTTCCATACCTCCATATACCGGTCGCAGTCGCAGCCGACGGTGCAGCCCGGCTTATGGCAGCCATATTCTTCACCACGATCATAATAGAT
>NZ_JBMNUP010000056.1:0-10357 GCF_050946325.1 Agathobaculum sp.
AACCTTGGTGGATGCAAGCACATAGACTTTCGCGGCTCCCATATTGCGCAGCAGCCGAACCGCAGCGGCGGCAGTGGAACCAGTAGTGATAATATCATCTACAAACACCACAGATTTGCCCGACAGATCAACCCCCGGAAGCGGTAAAAAGGAACGCCGGGCATTGATGCGCCGTGCCTCTGCATTTGTTCGCGTGGACTGCTTGCGGGAAAAGGGGCGCTTTTTGAGGGTAGGTTTACAGGGAATGCCGAAGGGACGCGCGACGAAACGCGCAATCAGTTCGGACTGGTTATAACCGCGCTGATACAGATGCAGTGGGCCAATCGGAGCAAAGGTGATGAGATCAGGCTTCCAATCATCCAGATGAGCAGCCAGCAAAGGGGCGGTCTGCGCTGCAAACCAGTCAGCATAATGCTTTTTGTGTTCAAATTTGAATCGCTGCATGGCTCCCTTGACGGTTCCGGTATAATATAACGCAGCGCTGGCTTCCTCTGCGCCAAAGATGCGGACATGGCCGGAACAACGGTATTTTTCGCGCACTTCAGCAGCGCAGGTTTCGCAAAGCATCGCGGACTTTCCATCCTCAAAGGAGGACAGATTGGCACCGCATAGCACACATTTCTTTGTGAAAACAACGCCCATAGAATATTCCCCCACAGGATAAAAAGACGTACACGATGTTTGGCGGCAAGTGAATATCAAACGGTCTGAAAAGCAGATTCAGAACGACAGCGGAAGATTAGCCCAGCAGCTTTTTCAGCCGTGCGGCAGCTTCCAGTGTGCGCTGCTGGTCACCGAATGCAGTCAGCCGGAAAAATCCGTCGCCGTTTTTGCCGAAACCGGCGCCTGGGGTGCCGACAATGTAGGCATTCTCCAGCAGGTAGTCAAAAAAGGTCCAGCTATCCATGCCGTTCGGGCATTTGAGCCACAGATAGGGGCTGTTTTTTCCGCCGGTGTACCAGATGCCAAGGCTATCAAGCGTTTCAGCCAATACGCGGGCATTTTGTTTGTAATAGCCAAGTGTTTGCTGAATCTGCTTCTGTCCCTCTTCGGTAAAGCAGGCAGCCGCACCTTTCTGTACGATATAGGGTACACCGTTGAATTTTGTGGTCTGGCGGCGCAGCCACATTTTATTCATTTTCCCCTCTGCCAGCGCTTTGGGCACAACGGTCCAACCGCAGCGCGTACCGGTGAAGCCGGCCATTTTGGAGAAGGAGCAGAATTCGATCGCACAGGTCTTAGTGCCCTCGATTTCAAAAATAGAGCGGGGCAGGGTATCATCTTCAATGAAGCATTCATAAGCGGCATCATACAGGATAACTGCGTGCTGCGCATTTGCATAATCCACCCATGCCTGCAGGCCGGCACGGTCATAGGCAGCGCCGGTGGGATTGTTTGGCGAGCAAATATAGATGATATCGCACGCTACAGATGCATCCGGCAGCGGGAGAAAGCCGTTTTCCTCATTGGCATCCATAAAAATAATTTTGCGGCCGGCCATGACGTTGGTATCAACATAAACCGGATAAACAGGGTCCGGAACAAGCACCGTATTATCCGTGCTGAACAAGTCGAGAATGTTGCCAAGATCACTCTTCGCGCCGTCCGAAATAAAGATTTCATCCGTATCAAGTGAGACACCATGTCCCTGGTAATAGCCTTGAAGGGCATCATGCAGAAAACCATAGCCCTGCTCGTCGCCGTAGCCGTGGAAGGTTTCCTGTTTGGACTGGTCTGTAACCGCGGCATGCAGCGCATCAATCACTGCGGGAACCAGCGGGCGGGTTACATCGCCAATGGACAGTTTGATGACATCGGCTTCTGGATGGGCTGCCTGAAATTCGCGCTGCTTTTTTGCAACGGTAGAAAAAAGATAGCTTTGTGCAATGTTATCAAAATTGGAATTAATCTGCATGATCTTTACTCCTTTTCAGAGAGGCTGCAACGAACGATTTGAAGAGGGGGTGCGCACGATTGGGACGCGATTTGAATTCAGGATGGAACTGCACACCAATATAGAACGGATGTGTGGGGATTTCAACGGTTTCAACCAGCTCGCCTGTGGGCGAAGTGCCGGTGATGCGCATGCCGTTGCGTTCAATATCCTCGCGGAAGTTGTTATTAAATTCATAACGATGGCGATGACGTTCGGAAACCATTTCCTGACCGTAGGAAGCGGCCATGATGCTGTCCGGACGGACCTTGCATGGATATGCGCCCAACCGCATGGTGCCGCCCTTTTTGGAGATGCCCTGCTGACTCTCCATGAGGTCGATGACAGGGTGGGACGAGTTGGGATCGAATTCGGAAGAGTTGGCATCTTCATAGCCAAGCACGTTGCGCGCATAGCTCATAACGGCGATTTGCATACCCAGGCAAATGCCGAAATAGGGAATACCCTGCGTGCGGGCATAGTTGGCGGCACATATCATGCCTTCAATGCCGCGGGGACCAAAGCCGCCGGGCAAAATGATGCCGTCTGCCTCACCAAGCAGCTTGTCCGCAGTCGAATCATTGATTTCTTCGGAGTCAACCCAATCAATATCAACAAAGCATCCGGTTTCATAGCCGCCGTGCTGAAGCGCTTCGGCAACAGACAGATACGCGTCATGCAGTTTGACATATTTGCCGACCAGCGCAATTTTAACATGGTCTTTGCGGCTGGCAATGCGTTCGAGCATGGCAGTCCAGTCGCTCATATCCCCCTTGGGCGCACCGATGGACAGTTCGCGGCAGACGATATCGGACAGATGACTCTCCTCCAGCATCATAGGCGCCTGATAAAGCACAGGCAGCGTGCGGTTTTCAATGACGCAGTCCTCGGAAACCGTGCAGAACATCGCAATTTTATGCTTGATGTCATCGGTCATCGGCTGGTCCACGCGCGCAACGATGATATCCGGAGAAATGCCGAGACCACGCAGTTCCTTTACAGAGTGCTGAGTGGGCTTGGACTTTGGCTCATTTGAACCGGAGATATACGGCACAAGCGTTACATGAATGAACAGGCAGTTGCGGCGGCCCACCTCAACAGCTACCTGGCGGATAGCCTCCAGAAAAGGTTGAGACTCGATGTCGCCGGTTGTGCCGCCGATTTCGGTGATAACGACATCGGCAGAAGTCTTTTTGCCCACCGAATAGATGAACGACTTGATTTCGTTGGTAATATGCGGAATGACCTGTACGGTTTCGCCAAGGTATTCGCCGGCACGTTCCTTGTTTAGAACATTCCAATACACCTTGCCCGTCGTCAGATTGGAGAACTTATTCAGGTCCTCGTCAATAAAACGCTCATAGTGGCCAAGGTCAAGGTCTGTTTCGGCGCCGTCATCGGTTACATAAACTTCGCCGTGCTGGAACGGGCTCATTGTACCCGGGTCTACATTAATGTAAGGGTCCAGTTTCTGCGCTGCAATTTTCAGCCCACGGCTTTTGAGCAATCGGCCCAGCGAGGCAGCTGTAATGCCCTTTCCCAGACCGGAAACTACACCGCCGGTCACAAAGATGTACTTAGTCATATCTCAATTTCCCCCTTGAAAACAGTGGTTGCCGTGCCTGTCATAAACACGGTTTCGTCTGTGTATTGTACTGTCAGGTCGCCGCCGCGCAGATGCACAGTTATGCACGAATTTTTGTCTGCGTGTCCATTCAGCACCGCGGCTACGCCAACGGCACACGCGCCTGTGCCGCATGCCCAGGTTTCTCCGCTGCCGCGTTCCCATACACGCATTTTTAGGCTGCCGTCCGGCAGAACATTGACAAATTCTGTGTTTATCCGCTCCGGAAACAGCGTATGATGCTCGAACTTAGGACCAAGACGTGCAAGATCGAGGTCATCGATATCTTCTTTCAGGAAAAGAACGCAGTGTGGATTGCCCATGGAAACGCAGGTCATGTGATATACCCGCTCGTCCACCACAATTGGGACATCAACAGCAGAATTTCCCTCATAAAGAACGGGGATCTTTTGCGGCAGAAGAACGGCGGCCCCCATGTCCACACGGGCGGTCTGCATTTTACCATCCTGAACGGTGAGTTCAAGCGTTTTTACGCCGGAGAGCGTATCAACTGTTACGGTTGTGCGGTTGCCGACCATTCCGTTGTCATACAAGTATTTGCCTACGCAGCGGATCCCGTTGCCGCACATTTTGCCCTCCGACCCATCGGCATTGAAAATGCGCATTTGTGCATCCGCCCTGTCGGAAGGGGAGATCAGGATGATGCCGTCGCTGCCAACGCCGAAGTGAAGATCGCTCAAACGGATAGAAAGTGCTTCGGGGTTAGGCACGGACTGCTCAAAGCAGTTGAAGTAAAGGTAGCTGTTGCCACAGCCGTGCATCTTGGTGAAGGACAGCTTCACGCAGTTTCCCTCCTTAAAGATATATGAAAAATAGCGCATAAGCAGACGTAAAAAACGCCCATACTCATACACCATTTAGTATATCATAATTTGGTGGGAATTTCTCTACACATTTCAAAAAAAGACAAAAAAATTTATGCGTCTCCATTGCAGTTTTTGAGCGCAATCATACAAAACAACTTCATTGGGAAGCAGATTGCTGTCAGCGCCGCGTTCAATGCTGCCGGACTTTTTGCCAAGAAACGTTCGGGTCTCCATGGGCTCGCGCAGCGGCTCGATGGGCGGGTGAGTCACCTGAGAGCCGTTGATCAGAATTCTATCCCAGCAGATGGGGGAGTGAAACGCATCGGTGGCAGGCAACACACTTAGACGCATCCGCCATCATTTTTTGAAATTCAGAATCATAAAAATGCACTGCGTGGGCACATTGCCGCTCGCATGCACGGCAGACGATGTAACGGTCGCACTTGCGGATATAAAAACGCAATAGCCATTATCAGTTTCCTTCCTTATTGAAAGATACGATCATTGCTTCACCGCCGTAAGGTGCCCAAATGCGGTCAAGCACCGGTATATTTGGACCTGTTCGATTCCGAAAGTATTCGCCTGCGCTTCTGTTGGAAAGAGGGAAGAAGGCGGACGTCTTTGTCCGTTTTGTGTTCTATTTTGGCGTGGGAGGGACGTTCCTGTCAAGTGGAAAATCTGAGTTTTTGATGGTTTTTGCAAACTGTATAGAAATTCCAGCGGTCTGCTGCTGCAAATTTAGTATATTGCGATAAATGTTCAAAATATAGAAAAAAGAATGCCGTTTGGCCTTGACAAAGAAAAGATGGATGGCTATAATGCAAGGTGTTAACAGCAAAGGCGCTGTGGGAACACGACCCGCAGCGCCTGTTTTGTTTTACTGGTTTTGTTATCATTAAATTAACATAAGTAAGGAGCGATGCGTTCATGAGCACAGCAAAGAATGTTCCCGAGCTCTTCGGCAGTATGGTTTTTAACGAAACCGTTATGAAGGAACGTCTTCCAAAAGATGTTTACAAAAAGCTGAAGAAGACCATGAGAGAGGGCACTGCTATTGATTCGGACGTGGCGGCTGTTGTGGCAACCACAATGAAGGACTGGGCGGTTTCCAAGGGCGCAACCCATTATACGCACTGGTTTCAGCCGATGACCGGCATCACTGCCGAGAAGCATGATTCTTTCATTTCGCCCACTGACGAAGGCGGCGTTATGATGGAGTTTTCCGGCAAGGAACTGGTCAAGGGCGAGCCGGACGCATCCTCTTTCCCGTCTGGCGGCCTGCGCGCGACTTTTGAAGCGCGGGGGTACACCGCCTGGGACCCGACGAGTTATGCTTTTGTAAAAGATGGTTCGCTGTATATTCCCACTGCGTTTTGCTCCTATACGGGAGAAATCCTGGATAAGAAAACCCCGCTGCTTCGTTCGATGGATGCAATCAGCAAGCAGGCATGCCGTGTGCTGAAATTGTTTGGCAAGGACGTTAAGCGTGTGACCACTACGGTGGGACCGGAACAGGAATATTTTCTGATTGATAAAAAGGACTATGCGCAGCGCAAAGATCTGATCTTTACCGGACGCACTCTGTTTGGCGCCAAACCGCCGAAGGGGCAGGAGATGGAGGACCATTATTTTGGTTCGATTCGTCCGCGTGTTGCAGCTTTTATGCAGGAATTGGATGAAGAACTGTGGAAGCTCGGCATCTTTGCCAAGACCAAACACAACGAAGTCGCGCCGGCCCAGCACGAGATGGCACCGGTATTCACTACGACGAATATTGCAACCGACCATAACCAGCTCACCATGGAGGTAATGAAGCGCGTTGCGCAGAAGCATAACTTCATCTGCCTGCTGCATGAAAAGCCGTTTGAAGGCGTCAACGGCTCTGGTAAGCACAACAACTGGTCGATTTCGACAGATGAAGGAGAGAACCTGCTTGAGCCGGGGAAGACTCCGTCCGAAAATGCACAGTTTCTGCTGTTCCTGACGGCGGTTGTTAAGGCTGTAGACGAGTATCAGGATCTGCTCCGCATTTCGGTTGCTACCGCGGGGAACGATCACCGCCTGGGTGCGAACGAAGCGCCTCCGGCCATTATTTCGATGTTTATTGGCGATGAATTGCAGGCAATTCTGGATGCGATTGAGTCGGGCGAGGCATATACGGATATGAATAAGACAAAGATGGACCTTGGCGTTTCCGCTTTGCCGCCGATTCCGAAGGATACCACCGACCGAAACAGAACCTCTCCGTTTGCATTTACCGGCAATAAGTTTGAATTCCGTTCGCTGGGTTCTTCGCTGAATATTGCCTGCCCGAATATCATGCTGAATACTGCGGTTGCGGAGGAACTGCGTCAGTTTGCCGATGAGCTGGAGCGCGCAGAGGATTTCCGCGAAGCGCTGGTAAGCTTGATAAAGCGGGAAATTAAGGCGCATAAGCGTATCATTTTCAATGGAAACGGCTATGATGACGCATGGGTTGCCGAAGCGGAAAAGCGGGGGCTGCTCAACCTGAAATCCACGGTGGATGCGCTGCCGCTGTACATGGATGAAAAAAATGTAAAGCTGTTTGCGGAGCACGGCGTTTATACCCGCGTAGAGATGCAGTCGCGTATGGAGACCAACCTGGAAGAGTACGCCAAGACGCTGCATATTGAAGCGCTGACTGCGAGCGACATGGTTCGTCAGCAAATCCTGCCCGCATGTATTGCGTTTGAAAATGATTTGGCGCAGACGGTGAAATCTAAGAAGGATGCAGGGATTGCAGGCGGTATGGAGGCAGAACTGCTGGCCCGTGTTTCGGACAATGTGGAAACGCTGTACAGAAAGTGCGCCGAATTGGATGCGGCTGTAGAACATGCGCCTATGACTGATTCCGAAGAGACTGCGCATTACTATCGCGACACGGTAATTCCGCTGATGGATGCTGTGCGTGTGCCGGCTGATACGCTGGAAATGCTGGTAGGAAAGAAATATTGGCCTTATCCCACTTATTCGGATATTCTTTTCTATGTTTGACAGCAAGGCCTTTGCAGGGAATCTGAAAGTGCGGCGTGTTATGACAGAGGATTCCGTCAATACTTGTCTGTAAAAACTCTATAATACACAATGGCGTGTGTTTTTGCTTCTGAAAAGGGCAAAGGCACACGTCATCATGCTTTTTAAGGGGGTAGGATGCCCTGCAGACCGCTCTTTAACAGCCGAAGACGGGGCAAAAGTTAGAACAGAATTGCTTCAGAAAAGAAATAACCTCCCTCCGTCACTTTCACGAAGGGAGGGGCTTCTCTGCGGGAACAGAACGGCCCGATAGACGGCAATTTCATGTTCCTTCATCATAAACAAATATCTATCTCGTAACGATCATCAATCAATATAATATTTGTCTGTTCGTATCAACGCTTGGCAAAATCGACGGAGTTAGAACCCATCAGTCTAAAGGGTAAAAAAGGGAGAGCCAACGCTCCCTTTTACCCTTTGGACTGATTTTGGATATAAATAACATCCCTTCGTCAAAATGACGGAGGGATGTATATTCGCAGTCGGAAACCAATCAACAAACCGGAAATTAATAACATTCTTCGTCTGTTATAGTTTTCTACCAAACTCCCTAATTTCATCAAGTTTTTCTTTTATTCTATCTTCGTTTAGCTTTTTAGATGCAAATCCAGATTCAATCATTTCCTTTCTTCTTTCAGGAACCGAATTTTGAGCTCCAACAGAAGTGATAACCCCAATATCTTCTACCCCCATAATTCTTGCTGTCGTTCTATGGATTTCTGTGATACCTGCATAGATACCATCGATACGGCTACTCAGAAGCATACCGCATTTTTTAGTTTTGGCGGCTTGCCCAAGGCGTAAATCCTGCTGATTACCGATTGGAGCGGACCACTGATATTTTGAAAGTAGATTGGTGATGCAAGAATCAGCACCTCTGCCATATTCAAAGCTTCATATAACTCCTGCATATCATCCTTTTGTACACATACTCCATAATGCTGATTATGACAGTATTCACAGCCAAGACATCCTGATATCTTCTTTCGGTAAACATGAACGATCTGAATGTCATGATTTTTTTCTCTTGCACCATCCGCAAAAGCATTTACCATTGCCATCGTATTACCATTAACGTGTGGACTACCGTTTAATACTAATATATTCATAAGCGGATTCTCCTTTAAGCAATTCAAATTTATTGTTTTATTTACCTTATCATATTTATCTGTTTGTATCAATGCCTAGTAAAATCGACGGAGTTAGAGCCCCATCAGCCCAAATGTAAAAAAGGGAGAGCCAACGTGCCCACTTGCGTATTTATTTTATCTGTATTATAATAATTTAGTATGATTTTTTTGATATGGGAGATATGATATGAAACGATTCCTCGCAGCGCTGCTGCCTCTTTTGATGTTGTGCGGCTGCGTCAGCAGACAGTACAGCACAGATATTTTTGCAATGGATACCTTTATGACATTGACTGTGGCAGGAGACCGTGCGCAGGGCCTGATTGCCGAGTGCGAAAAGGAGATTAACACTCTGGAGCAGGCGCTTTCCCGCACACGCGAGGACAGTGAGATTTGGGCCCTGAACCATGCGGAGGGTGCAGCGGCTGAAGTGCCTGCGGCCCGTGAACTGCTGCTTTCCGCAATAGAATATGCGGAATTGACAGACGGTCTATATGACCCTACGGTAGCGCCATTGAGTGAATTGTGGAACATTGGCAAAGAAGAGGCCTGTGTTCCGGAACAGGCAGAGATTGATGCAGCGCTCGAGACCGTTGGTTTCAACAATCTGACTCAGTTGGGGGAGGATACCTTTGGCTTGCTGAATGGGGCACAGCTTGATCTTGGCGGCATTGCCAAGGGATATGCTGCCGACCGATGTGCGGCTCTTTTGCAGGAAGCAGGTGCATCGGGTTTGCTGATGTTGGGTGGAAATATTTATGCGGTTGGTACGAATGACGGAAAAAATTGGGTGATCGGCATTGCGGATCCGGCCAATCCTTCCGATTATATTGCAACGGTTGAGGTGCAGAATCTGTCCGTCGTTACCTCGGGTGATTATGAGCGGTATTTTGAGCAGGATGGAAAACGGTATCATCATATTTTTGACCCGCGTACCGGCTATCCGGCGGACAGCGGGCTGCGCAGCGTCACGGTAATTGATGAAAATTCAACCCGCGCAGATGCGCTGACAACCGCACTTTTCGTTATGGGGCTGGAAGATGGTATGGCATTTTGCGAAGAAAATGAAGTTGCCGCGGTATTCATTACCGCGCAGAACGAAGTGCATGTATCCGAACAGGTTTCTGAGATTTGCACATTTGATTTTGTAGGAGAGAAAAAGGGATATACCTATGCGCAGTAGGATGAGATGGGGCGATTTCATCATCATCGGTATGGTGTTCCTATTGGCGGCCGTATTGACAGCTGCACTGGCGGTGCGGGAACGGGGCGCGCTGCTCTATGCGGAAGTTTGGCAGCAAGGCGCACTTGTTGAGCGGGTTTTGCTGGAAGAAGATACGGATCGCATCATTGATCTGGATGGACACAACACGATTGTTCTGAAAGGAAAAACCGCCGTCATGCAGGCGGCAGATTGCGGAGATCAGGTTTGCGTCCGCACGGGTGTGCTGACGCGCGCAGGACAGGCGGCAGTCTGCTTGCCCAATAAAGTGGTACTGAAGCTGTCGGGTGAATCGCCCGGGGTGGATGCAGTGTCATCGTGAAAGGGGCAGGAGATATGCAGGTGAAAAGAGTGACGATGTGCGGATTGCTGACCGCCCTGGCGATCGTACTGTCACTGGCGGAACGATTATTCCCACTGGACGCGGTGGTGCCGGTGCCGGGGGTGAAGCTTGGCCTGGCGAACGTGATCACCTTATTTGCGCTGACAAGGCTGCGCCCGCGGGATGCGCTGGCAATACTCATCTGCCGCGTTGTACTTTCTTCACTGCTGATGGGCAGTGTGACG
>NZ_JBMNUP010000057.1:0-10044 GCF_050946325.1 Agathobaculum sp.
CCTGAATGCCGCGGCCAAGCGCGAAAAGCCGGACGCGGTCATTATTGGCGAGGTATGGGAGGACGCCTCCAACAAGATTGCCTATTCCGAGCGCCGCCGGTATTTTCAGGGCGGAGAGCTGGATTCGGTGATGAATTACCCGCTGCGGGACGCGATTCTGGCCTTCCTGAACGGCGGAACGGCCGAGCATTTTGCCGAGCAGATGGAGACGCTGCGGGAAAATTACCCGCGGGACGTGTTTTACAACCTGATGAACATCATCGGCACGCACGATACGGCGCGTGCGCTGACGATTCTTGGCGTATCGGACGAAGAATGGCATATGGACCGCGACGGCCGCGCGCACTATACGCTGCCGCCCGAGCGGCTGGCGCGGGCGCGCAGCCGGCTGAAACTGGCCGCGGTGATGCAGTTCACCATGCCGGGCTCGCCGACGATTTACTATGCGGACGAGGCCGGACGGCAGGGCTTTGAAGACCCGTTCAACCGCCGGACCTATCCCTGGGGTGCGGAGGACCGCGATATGCTGGCGTTTTACCGCCGTCTGTGCGAGCTGCGCGCGGAAAGCGAAACGCTCACACGGGGCGAACTGCGTTTTCTGCCTTCCTCCAGCGCGCTTCTGGCGTATGAGCGCAGCGGAACATCGCGCATTGTTGTGCTGGTCAACCGCGGCCGCAATGCGGAATGCGCGCATATTGACGCGCTGTTTGCAGTGGATATGATCAGTACGCATGCGTTTGAAGAACACGACGAACACGGCGTTGTTGTAACCGTGCCGCCGGAAACGGCATATATTCTGCGGTGTTTTGGCACACCGTAACCGAGGTGATTGCGATGGATATGCGGGAAAAACAGCTTTCTGCGGCATATTATTTTGAGGGACGCATTATGAAAGCACGTCTGGATGAGGTTGCGCTTCCCAACGGCAAAACCGCCAGGCGGGAGGTGTGCGAGCATGTGCCCGGGGTGGGCGTGCTGCCCATTGACCAAAACGGCAATATCATTCTGGTGCGGCAGTTCCGCTATCCCTATGACGCGGAGCTGCTGGAAATCCCTGCCGGCAAAATGGACCACGGACCGGAAGAAGCGGCGGCCTGCGGCGCGCGCGAACTGCGCGAGGAAACGGGCTGCACGGCCGGCCGTCTCGTGCCGCTGGGCGTGGTGTACCCTTCGCCCGGCTTTTTGACGGAGACGGTCTACCTGTACGCCGCGCTTGCGCTGACGGAGGGCGAGATGCAGCCGGATGAGGACGAATTTGTTGAGGTGGTGCGCCTGCCTGCGGCCGCGGTTGAGGCGATGATTGAGCGGAATGAGCTGCGGGACGCAAAGACGATTGCGGCCATGTACCGCGCGCGGCTCAAGGGCCTGCTCTGAGTGTGCGCGGCAGCGCGCTGCGGTGCCTGCCGCCCGATGGTCAGGAGGAGGAAATATGGATAAGAAACGGATTCTCGTGGTGGAAGATGAACGCGCAATTGCGGATATTCTGGTGTTCAACCTGCAGCGCGAGGGCTATGATACTCTGGTGGCCTATGACGGCACAGACGGCCTTGCCCGCGCGCTGGGCGACGCGCCGGATCTGATTTTGCTGGATGTGATGCTGCCCGGGGTGGATGGGTTTGAAGTGTGCCGCCGCGTGCGGGAGCAGAAGGATACGCCCATCATTATGCTGACGGCCCGCGAAGAGGAGACGGATAAGGTCATGGGCCTGGAACTGGGGGCGGACGACTATATCACCAAGCCCTTTTCCATGCGCGAACTGATGGCGCGCGTTAAGGCCAACATGCGCCGGACGGTATCCGGCGAGGAACGGGCCCGCCCGCCCGTGCAGAGCGGGGAAGGGCTGCGCGTCTCTGCGGAGAACGGAATGGCCTATAAAAACGGCCGTGCGCTCGAACTTTCCGCGCGGGAATTTGATATTCTGCACTTTCTTTCCGCAGCGCCCGGGCGCGTTTTTTCGCGCGAGGAGCTGATGGAACAGGTGTGGGGCTATGAATATTACGGCGATCTGCGCGCCGTGGACGTGGCCATCCGCCGCCTGCGCGAAAAAGTGGAGGACCGGCCGGCCAGCCCGCGCTATATTATGACCAAGCGCGGCATGGGCTACTATTTTGCCGGTGAGGAACAGGCGTAATACATGCGTATGGCCGCCGCGGCCCCGGGCCGTCCTGCGGCCGATCGGGAACTGCCGGACGGCGGTCCAACCCTCGGAGGTGTTGTTTTGTTTCGCTCATTGCATATGAAGCTGGTGCTGATTCTGGTGCTGCTGATCGTATCCGTTATGGCGGTGGTCGGCACGTTTTTGATCAACAGCGTCGGCACTTTTTATCTGGACAGCTTTTATGAGCAGGTGCAGGGCGTTTTTGACCCTGCGATGATAAGCGCTTTGCAGGATACGGCCGGCGAATCCGGCGCGGCCGGTGTCAAAACGGTCGTATCATCCTATGAAAGCGCGCTTGGCATAGACGATTACCGGAATTACTATATTCTGGACGGCGAAGGCCGTTTTCAGCAGGGCTCGAACGAGACGCTTGCCGGTTCGCTGACGCGGACGGACAACATCGTTGCGGCCATGGCCGGCAGCACGGGCACACGCTCGTCCGTTTCGGACAGCATTATGGACGTTGCCATCCCGCTGGACAAGGATGGGGACGGAAAAGTGGATCTCATCGTTTACATTGCGGACGATAAGCGGGAAATTTCCGATTTGTCGTGGCGCTTTTTCCAGATCGTCATGCAGGCGATGATGTTTGGCCTGCTGGCAGCCATCCTGCTTTCTTTCCTGCTGAGCAAAACGATCACGACCCCGATCGAGCACATAACGGAGGGCGCGCGTTCGATCGCGGCCGGCAATTACGACCAGCAGCTCGGCATACAGTCGGCCGACGAAATCGGCGAGCTGACGCGCTCGTTCAATTACATGGCGGGGCAGCTGAAAAACACCATCGGCGAGGTGCAGGGCGAACGGGACAAGCTTTCCACCCTGTTTCTGCACATGACCGACGGCGTGGCCGCTTTTTCGACCGACGGGCGGCTCATCCATATGAATCCGGCAACCGAAAACCTGCTTGGCGTGCGCATGGAGGAAGGACTGAGCTTTGACGAACTGTTCGCTGATTTGGATATGATGGGCTCGGACGAAACGGCCATGCGCACGTTCCTGACCAGCGAGATTACGCGCGCAGGGCGCGTGCTTTCGGTCACGCTGGCGCCTTACGGCGCGCTGGACGGGGAGGGCGGCGTCATCGCCGTCATCCATGATATTACAGAGCAGCGCCGGCTGGACAATGCGCGGCGGGAGTTTGTCGCCAACGTATCGCATGAGCTGCGCACCCCGCTGACCAACATCCGCTCGTATACGGAGACGCTGCTGGACGCGGCGGGCGATATGCCGCTGGAAACCGAAAAACAGTTCCTCAGCGTGATTTCGGGCGAATCGGAGCGCATGGCGCGCATTGTAACCGATTTGCTGACGCTGTCCAAGCTGGATTACGGGCGCATGGAGCTGCGCATGACGCATTTTCCGCTGGCAGATATGCTGCGCGACGTTGCGGGCGCAATGAAACTGACGGCCGAAAACAGCGGACACACGCTGGCTGTGGATATTCCGGAGGAACTGCCGCAAATTATGGGCGACCGTGCGCGGCTGGAGCAGGTTATGGTCAATATCCTGTCCAACGCGGTCAAGTACACGCCCGCGGGCGGGCATATCCATCTGTCTGCCTGCACGGCGGAGGGTACGGTGCGCATTGCGGTGGAGGATGACGGCGTCGGCGTGCCGAGCGAGGACGTGCCGCGCCTGTTTGAGCGGTTTTACCGCGTGGACAAGGCCAGAAGCCGCGAGGCCGGCGGCACGGGTCTGGGTCTTGCCATCGCCAAGGAGATTGTCGAACAGCACAATGGCAAAATCACGCTTGTCAGCGAATATGGCAAGGGCACGGTTGTAACCGTCATCCTGCCGGCCGGCGGGACGCAGGACGGTGGGGAGGCCTCCTTATGAGCGACAAGCGGAAAAGCATGAAAAATGCCGCAAAAAATGTTTTGCTGGTTTTGCTGGTGCTGCTGATGGGGCTGCTGTGCGCGGCCAACTGGCTGACCGGCATGAGCCTGGCGCAGGTGCCGGCGGACAGCATGCTGCGCCGCCTGTATGACAGGGCGGTGGGCGGTGCGGTCGGCTATGAGCTGCGCGCTTCCGGCGTGGCGGCAGCCAGTCCGGCGCAGCTGGCGCTGACCGTGGACGGCCAGCTCTGCGGCATACAATACAGCCTGACCGAAGTGGACGCCGGCATGGAAGCCGTGCGCGCGGCCTGGGGGCAGGCGCTGGACGGCGGCGCGCTGCGCGAGGCGGATGAGCAAGAACTGACGGCCGCCCTTGGCGGGGCCGCCTGCATGCTGCTGCGTTATCACGGCGCAATTCCGCTGGGTGTACTTTCCGGCTGGATGGGCGGAAACTGGGACAGCAGCCTGCCGGTCAGCACACTGGTTTATGCGGCGGAAGCGGGCACCCTGTTCATCCGGCTGGCGGACGGCACGCTGTATGCCGCTCCGGCTTCGATAGAAGAAAGCGCGCTTGCGCAGGCGCAGCAGAATTTTCACGGAACCGCCTGCAAGTTTTCGGGCGGCGCCTATGCAGTCTATCCGGAAACGCTGCTGTTTGAAGCAGAGGCGTTATCGCTGCCCCTGCTGCGGGCAGAAGCGCCCGCGCTGTTTGCGCCGCAGAGCGGCGCAGGCCTGGAAACGCTGTTGGCGGCGTTTGGCTACACGCCGTACACGCGCGCCTATTCCGAGCAGGGCGACCGCGCCCGCGTTTATGTGGACGGCGTGAGCACATTGCGCGTCAATGCATCCGGATTGGTGCAGTACGCAGCTTCGGGCGAGGACGGCACGGTGCGTGCCTATGAGCAGGGGGAAGCGGACGGCCAGCGGGCGCTGGATGCGCAGATTGACTGCGCGCGGCAGATACTGGACAGCGCGCTAACTGCGGCGGAGACCGACACGCATGCCTCACTGTATGCCGTGCAGCAGGCCGGAAGCCGCACAACGGTTGCATTTATGCAGACCTACGGCGGCGTTCCCATACTGGGGGAAAGCGATTTTGCCACGTTTGTGTTTGAGGACGGCATGCTGTCCTCTGCGGCGATTCAGCTGCAATGCTTCCGCGCGGAACAGACGCGGCGGATGGTCATGCCGGCACGGCAGGCGGCGGCCGGCGCGCAGGGCGAGGCGCGCGGGTTGATCGCGGCCTATCGGCTACAGGAGGACCTGTTTGTTCCGAGCCGGTTTTATTTTTGAAAGATAAGGAGGGGACGCCGCCGTGCAATGGGACAAAGTAAAAAATACGCTGCTGGTCATTTTGCTGGCGGTCAACCTTTTTCTGCTGAGCAGCCTGGGCGTCAAGCTGTGGCAGAGCCGGCAGCGGGATGAGCAGCTGGAGGACAGCCTGCGCACGCTGACGGCGGCGCACGGGCTGACGCTGGACGAGGCGTTTTCTCTGCCGCGGGACAGGCTGCTGCCGCAGCTGATGCTGGACCGCAGCCGCGCGGAAGAAGAAGCGGTTTCCCTGTCCATGCTGGGAGAGGACGCCGTTCGGACGGAGCTGGAAGACGGCGCCGTTCGGTTTGAAAGCGAAAAGGGCGCGCTGGTTTGGGGCACGGACGGCACGGTGCAGGGCGAATGCCGCACCGAAACGGAAACGCCCGCCGATGCACGGGAAATGGAGCAGACCGCGCAGCGGCTGCTGTCCGCCTGGGGGCTGCTGGAGGAAAACAGCGTGCTGACGGCGGAGACCGCATCGGCCGTGCTGACCGGCACGGTTGCCGGCATGCCCGTACACAACCGGCAGCTGACGCTGGAGCTGGAGGAGGAACGCGCGGTCCTGTCCGGCGTGTGGAGTTTTGGTACGCCGTATACCACCGCGCAGGAGAGTGGTACGGTCTGTGCGGCTGCCGACGCGCTGCTGGCCTTTGCAGAGCAGACGGAAGAACCGGCGCGCGTGCTTTCGATGACGGCCGGATACCGTTTGACGGTGGACAGCAGCCGCCGCCTCCGGCTGATGCCGACTTGGAAGATTACGACGGATTTGGGCGAATATTTGGTGGATTGTGCCAAAAAAACAACGGTGGAACCGGAAAAGTGAAAAAAAACTTTCCTTTATCAGAAATTGTGGTAAAATGTATTTGTGAGATTTTGCGCAGGCGCACCAATGGCTGCCTGTGTTCATAGAATACGGTATTGAAGTGGAACGGCGGGCTGCATCCTGCCCGCAGAGTGAGAGTGAGGAGTAGTTAGGCATTGACCAAATATGTTATCAACGGCGGCAAGACCCTGAATGGCGAAGTAACCATTTCCGGCGCGAAAAACGCGGCGGTCGCCATTGTTCCGGCGGCGCTGCTGGCTGATGGGCCGGTCTGCATTGAAAATGTGCCCAAGATCATTGACGTGACCTTGCAGATGGAGATTATGCGCGAACTGGGCGCGCAGATCCGCCTGATCAATTCGACGACGGTGGAGATTGAAAACACCCAGCATCCCAGCCTCAAGCCGCATGAGCTGGAGCGAAAGCTGCGCGCTTCCTATTATCTGCTGGGCGCGCTGCTGGGCAAGTACGGCTTTGCGGAGGTAGCCATGCCGGGCGGCTGCAATTTTGGCGGCGTGCGTCCGATTGACCAGCATATCAAGGGCTTTGAGGCGCTGGGCGCAACCGTTACGCTGCCGCAGGGCGGCTTCATCCGCGCGCAGGCGCCGGAGGGCGGCCTGCGCGGTGCGCATATTTACTTTGACGTGGTTTCCGTTGGCGCAACGATGAACATTATGCTGGCGGCCGTGCTGGCCAAGGGGCAGACCATTATGGAAAACTGCGCCAAAGAGCCGCATATTGTTGATTTGGCAAACTTTTTGAACGCTATGGGCGCGGATGTAAAGGGCGCGGGCACGGATGTGATCAAAATCCGCGGCGTGGAGCGCCTGCACGGCGGCAGCTATTCCATCATTCCCGATCAGATCGAAGCAGGCACCTTTATGGCGGCGGTTGCGGCCTGCGGCGGCTCGGTGCTGGTGAAAAACGTTATCCCCAAGCATTTGGAGTGCATTACGGGCAAACTGCGGGAAATGAACGTGGAGATTACCGAGTTTGACGACGCGGTGCTCGTCCGGCGGGAAGGACAGCTCAAGCGTGCAAATGTAAAGACGATGCCCTACCCGGGCTTTCCGACCGATATGCAGCCGCAGATGACGACTGCGCTCTGCCTGGCGGAAGGCACCAGCATTGTGACCGAAGGCGTGTGGGACAGCCGTTACCGCTATACGGGCGAACTGGTGCGTATGGGCGCCAACATCCATGTGGAGGGCAAGGTTGCCGTGGTAGAGGGCGTGGAGCAGCTCAAGGGCGCGCAGGTGCGCGCGCATGACCTGCGCGCAGGCGCGGCGATGGTCATTGCCGGCCTGGCAGCCAAAGGCGTAACCGAAGTGGAGCAGGTGCAGAATATTGAGCGCGGCTATGAGACGCTGGTGGAGAAATTCGTCGCCTTGGGCGCGGATATGTACCGTTCGGACATTCCGGACGATTTGAGTAACGAACGCCATTCCTGATGGCGGCAAGAAAAGGCGGGGGAGGATGCTCCTCCGCCCTTTTTCAAAGCAAAATGAAGGGAAAAGATATGAAACGGCGGTTTTATTACAGTATAGCCAGCGGGTCGGCCGGAAACTGCGGCCTGTATGCGGCGGACGGCACGGCGGTGCTGATTGACGCGGGCGTATCGCTGCGCAAGATTACAACGGCGCTGGCCGCGCTTGGCATGACGGTGAACAGCCTGTCTGCCGTGCTGCTGACGCATGAGCACATCGACCATGCCAAAGGCCTGCCCATGCTGCTGAAAAAGAGCAGCGTGCCGGTTTATGCCTCGCAGGGAACGGCGGAAGCGCTGGCGCAGAAGGAGCCTGCCTGCCGCGGCCGGCTGCGCGTATTCGGCGCGCATGCCTTCGCTGTGGAAGAGATAACGGTTACGCCGTTCGCCACGCCGCATGACGCGGCGGAGAGCGTGGGCTACATATTGGAGCACAGCGGCGGCCGGTTTGGCTTTGCAACCGATCTTGGCTTTGTGCCGCGCGGGGCGTCCGCGCTGCTGCGCGGATGCGATACGGTGGTGCTGGAAAGCAACCACGATCCGTATATGCTGCAGGCAGGGCCGTATCCCTATGTGCTCAAGCAGCGCGTTGCGGGACCGGAAGGGCATCTGTCCAATCCGGACTGCGCGGCCTTTGCCGCCGAGCTGGCGCGCAGCGGCATGCGCACGGTGGTGCTGGCCCACCTGAGCGAAAAGAACAATATGCCCGAACTGGCGGCGCAGCAGACGCAGAACGCGCTGCATGGCCTGCCGCCGTGCAGGGTGATCGTAGCTCCGCGGGACTGCATGCAGCAGCCCGTCTGGCTGGAGGAGGAAGAAGCGCTATGCTCGCTGTCCGGCTGATCTGCGTTGGCAAACTGGGGGAGAAATTCTGGGCTGACGCAGTAAAGGAATATGAAAAACGCCTGTCGGCCTATTGCCGGCTGGAAATCATCGAGCTGCCCGAGCAGCGCCTGCCGCAGCAGCCCTCTGCGGGAGAGATTGCCGCGGCGCTGCAAAAAGAGGCGGCGCTGATTCAGGACAAAATTCCTGCGGGCGCGGCGGTCATTGCGCTGTGCGTGGAGGGCAAGCCGATGTCCTCTGAGCAGCTGGCCGCGTATTTCAGCCGCCTGACGGTGACGGGCACCAGCAAAGTGTGCCTGCTCATCGGCGGCTCGTGCGGGCTGGCGGAAAGCGTCAAAGCGCGGGCGCAGCTCCGGCTGTCCATGTCGCCGATGACCTTTCCGCATCATCTGGCGCGCGTGATGGTGCTGGAGCAGCTTTACCGTGCGCAGAACATTGCCGCAGGCGGCAAATATCACAAGTAAAAAGGAGTGTGCGCGCAATGCTGACAAGGAGCTGCAAGACCAGATATCCCATTGTGCTGGCGCATGGCCTTGCCGTGCGCGAAGGCAGCGGACGGGGCAGTTATGAGCCCTGGGGCCGCGTGCCTGCGGCGCTGCGCGCACACGGGGCGCAGGTGTTTCTCGGCGGGCAGGATGCCTGGGGCAGTATTGAGAGCTGCGCTGCCCAGCTTGCATGCACGGTGCGCCGCGCGATGGAGCAGACGGGCGCGCGCCGCGTCAACATCATTGCGCACTCCAAGGGCGGGCTGGAAGCGCGCTATCTGATTTCCAGCATGGGATGGGGGCGGTATGTGGCCTCGCTGAGCATGCTGTCCACACCCAACCGCGGTTCGCGCGTGGCCGAAACGCTGCTGTATGCGCGGCAGGGCGTGGCGCTTTGGGCCAAAGGGAACGATGCGTACTGGAGACGGCACGGCGACGCCGCGCCGGATTCGCTCCGCGCGGGCGAGCAGCTCACGCCGGCTTATCTGGCCGCATTCAACCGGCATAATCCGGATGCGGCCTGCGTATATTATCAAAGCTGGGGAGCCTGTCTGGGCAGTGCGCGCACGGACGGCGCCATGATGCTGACGCGCGGCCTGTTTTACCCGCTCCATGGGGAGAGCGACGGGCTGGTAACGCCTGATTCCGCAAGATGGGGCGTGTACCGCGGCACGCTTGCCGGCGTATCGCATCAGCAGCTTGTGGACGCCTTCCGGCGTGATGTGCCCGGGCTGGCGCCGCGCCGGTTTTATATCCACCTGGTACGGGAGCTGAAGGAAAACGGATTTTAAGCCTTCGGCCGGATGAGCGTGGCTGCGCGGGGAATTTTGCAAAAGGCTTTACATTGCGTAAGCAATTCGGTAAAATAGAAGGGAACAAAACACTGAGCAGGAGGGGGCGTCCAATGATTATTACAATAACGCTCAACGCTGCGCTCGACCGAACGCTGCTGATTGAGCACCCGCTGGCGGTGGGCAAGCTCAACCGCGCGGTTGCGTCCCATGTGGAGCCGGGCGGCAAAGGCATCAACGTTTCCCGCGCGGTCAAGGCGCTTGGAGGAGACGGCGTTGCGCTGGGTTTCAGCGCGGGGCCGAACG
>NZ_JBMNUP010000058.1:0-10035 GCF_050946325.1 Agathobaculum sp.
CAAACGGTTTTCAAGACCGCCTCGTTATGACCGCTTCGATACCGCTCCATATCATGCCCGATAAGCAATATTAATTATACCATACCCGCATGTCCTTGTCAAACATTTCTCGCATATCATCTGCGCAAAATCAGATGAAAACCCGCGCGCAAATCCCTCCGCGCGCGGGTTTTTCTCCATCACTTGCCGAGCGCCGCGGTCCACTCCGCCTCTTTAAAGCCTGGAAGCGCAAATCCCTCGCCCACCAGAATGGGGCGCTTCACCAGCATGCCATCCGTTGCAAGCAGCGCAAACTGCTCGTCCTCCGTCATTTCCGGCAGTTTATCCTTCAGGCCCAGTGACTTGTACTGCAAGCCGCTCGTATTAAAAAACCGCTTAAGCGGCAAGCCGCTTGCCTTGTGCCAGGCGCGCAGCTCCTGTTCGGTCGGATTGTCCTGCTTGATGTCCCGCAGCTCATACGACACCTGTCTTTCATCCAGCCATTTCTGCGCTTTCTGACAGGTTGTACACTTGGGGTAGCAAATAAACAGCATTATACTTCCTCCTTTTTCTGCGCGCCCGTGTGCGGCCGCAAGTCAAACAACGCGCGCTCCACGCTCCAATAAAAGCCCTGCTCGCCCACCATCTCATAAATGCCCGAACGGCGCATCATCTCCAGCGAACCGCCCGGCAGGCCGCAGATTGCCAAATCCACGCCTTTTTCATGCATGGCCTGCAGCACATGCATCAGCGTCTGCGCGGCGGAAATATCAATATACGGCACGCCCCGCATGGACAGCAGCAGCGTATCGCAGTCGCCCAGCCGTTCTGCCAGCTGTTCAATCGACGCAATGTTGGCAAAAATCAGCGGACCCGTAATATAGGCCACCATGGCGTTTTTATACCGCTCGCACAGCGCCTCATCCGTTACACCTATGCGCGACATATCAACACGCTCATAGTTGATTTGCAGCTTGCTCAGCCGCGCTACCATCAAAATCAATCCCAGACCCACGCCGACAACGATAGCAACCGTCAAATCAAACACAATCGTGCAAATCATCGTCACCACAAACTTGGCGATCGCACCTTTGAAACGATGGCCGAACATATACCGAATGGATTCCCACTCGTTCATGCGCCAGGCAGTCACCATCAGCACGCCGGCCAGCGCAGCCAGCGGCACATACCGGATAACCGGCGCCAGCACAAACATCATAATCAGCAGGCCGAGAGCGTGAAAAATACCCGTCAGTCGGGTCTGTGCGCCCGAACGCACCGCAACCGAAGTACGCGCCAGCGCCGCCGTTGCCGGAATGCCGCCAAACATCGGCAGCACCATGTTGCCGATGCCCTGCGCCAGCAATTCCTGGTCATTGTTCAGCTTAACGCCGGTTGCACGGCCGGCCGAGGCGCCGCACAGCAGGCTTTCCAGCATGTTAAGCACGGCAATCGAAAACGCGGGCGCCAGCAGCGCAGGCGCATCCGACCAGTTGATCTGCGCGGGCGAAAGCCGGTCGGGCAGCAAAAGCGTTTTCGGAATTTCCCCCACCGTGGCAATATCCAGGCCAAGCAGCATCGTCGCCGCCGTGGCAATCACAATGCCAACCAGCGAGGCCGGCACAACGGCGTTCCATTTTTTCGGAAAAAACACCATCAGCAGCACAACAAACATCGCAACCAGCGTGGTGGCGCCGTCCGGCGCAAACCCCAGTTCCCCATAGCTGAGCAGCTTGGCAATTGCCGAGCCGCCTTCCGAATGCGTACCGAAGAAATTATCCACCTGCCCCAGTGCAATAATCACCGCAATGCCCGAGGTGAAGCCCGTGATAACCGGCGCGGGCACAAAGGCCGTCAGGTTTCCCAGGTGCAGCACCGCCGCAATCACCAGCAAAACGCCGCCCATGAACGTGGCCAAAAACATACCCTGCATGCCATAGGTGCTGATCAGCGAAACCAGAATAGCCGCCATCGCGCCCGTCGGTCCGGAAATCTGGTAATAGCCGCCCGTCAGCGCCGAAATAATCAGGCCGGCCACAATTGCCGTAACCAGGCCGCAGGCTGCCGATGCGCCCGCAGATACGCCGAACGCCAGCGCCAGCGGCAGGGCAACCGCCGCAACCGTCAGTCCTGCCATCAAATCCTTCGTCAGCTTCTGCCCGTTATACCCCTTGAATTCCCGCCGAAGCTGCTGTAAAAATGCCGTTCCCATCTTTTTACTCATTCCTCTTTCTTATGTGCATTCCCTTTTTACTCTTCCGCGCTGCCGGCAGACAGCACCCCCAATTCCGCCAGCAGCAGCAGGCAGGCCGCCGCAGACATCCCGCTGCGCAGCACCATTGCCGCAGGCCAGGTCACCGTGCGCACGCCCATCAGCCACGCCAGTCCGTATCCCCCAAGATCGGACAGCGACATCGTCAGCGCCAGTGCGCTGAAAAATGCAAGCCATTCCGGCCGCGGTTTGCTGTACAGCAGCCGTGCCAGATGATAAAACGCAAAAACCACCATCACATCGGCCACCAGCCCAAATGCAAAAGAAGGCAGCTTGGGGTCTGTGCAGGTCATGCGGTAAGCCACCAGCAGATGCAGGCAGCTCCAAAGCAGCGGCACCAGCGTCAGCTTGGCCGCCGCCGCTGTCATCTCCCTGCCCTGCGCGCTTGCCAGCGCAATGCAGCACACGCCGGTCAGCGGCGTACACACGCCGTAAACCGTTTCCAGCATACGCGCCCAGGCCGCAGTGCCCTCTTCCGCAGCAGTAACCGTCAAATACAGATAAAGCACACCGCCCACCATCAGCAGCAGACCCGCAGCAACCGCCGCCATGCGGAACATCGGGCTTTGGGTCCCCAAAAGCTGTTCAAACGGCTGTTTCCGCCGGTTGCGCAGCGGCAGGGCAACCACAGCGTACAGCACTGCGCACGCGGCAAAGAAAACCGCACAGTACCAAACCCAGTGTCCGCCTGCTGCGGGCAGCCCCGTATCAATATCAAAGCCGTTCAGCAGATGCAGCGCGCGCAATGCAGCGCCGGGTACGCACAGGGCAACCGCCAGAACGGGCAGCGCTTTGGATAATTTCATTCGCTTCCCTCCAAAACCAATATTGTCATACGGTAGTAGTATAGCACAAATGCCTTTATACAGCAAGGAAAACCCCGTGAAAATCCACTTTTCAGCAGATTTTCACGGGGCTTTCGGTATAAAGAGAAGGTATTGTCGCTATGCTCTTGTCTGCGGACCCAGTTTGGGCAGCCGTTCTGCTTCCGGTCCGGTAAATTCCGTATTTGCCGGGGTTTCGCGTTTCATGCCAAATTTCAGCAGAATCGGTGTGATCAGCGTCGTCACAATCACAACCAGTACAATCGGCGGGAACATATGCGGGTCAATCAGCCCTGCCTGTTCCCCCTTCTGGGCAACAATCAGCGCAACCTCGCCGCGCGACACCATGCCAAGGCCGATGGACAGCGAATCATAATTGGTAAATCCCATCAGGCGCGCACCCAATCCGCAGCCAATCACCTTGCTCAGAATAGCCACCAGCGTCAGCACCGCGGCAAACAGCACCAGCGCGCCCGTCAGGCCGTTCAGCTCGGTTTTGATGCCGATGGATGCAAAAAACAGGGGAGAAAACATCATGTAGCTGAGCACTGTCAGCTTGCGCGACGCATATTCGCGCGTGTCGGTGATATTACACAGAATCAAACCTGCAAAATACGCGCCCGTAATATCCGCAATGCCGAAAAACCGTTCGGCCGCAAAGCTGAGCAGGAAACAGAACGCCAGCGAATAAATCGCCAGGCGGCGGTGTTTGTTCCACACAATGTCCATCCGGATAAACACGCGGTGTACGATCAGCCCGACCGCGCCAAGGAAAACAAAGAACGCAATGATGCGTCCAAACACCATCAGCGGTTTGACGGCCGGATCGGTAAAGCCGGTCAGCACAGTCAGCACCACAATGCCGAGAATATCGTCAATCACGGCGGCGCCCAGAATTGCAGTGCCTACCTTGCTCTTCAGCTTACCCATTTCACGCAGCGTTTCCACCGTGATGGAAACCGAAGTTGCGGTCAGCACAACGCCAATGAACGCCGCTTTCATCATGTTCTGCGGGTCGGACGGGTCGTTGTCAAACAGCAGATAGCAGCCAATGCCGCCGAACAGCGGAACGATAACGCCGATCAGTGCAATCACAAAAGACGCAAGCCCTGTTGACTTCAGCTCGTCCAAATCGGTATCCAGGCCGGCGGAAAACATCAGAATAATAACGCCAAGTTCGGATGCTTTGAGCAGGAAGTCCGTCTGCCCAACCCAGCCAAGGCAGCTCGGTCCCAAAATAACGCCGGCGATCAGCGCGCCGACTACCTGCGGCATGTGTACGCGCTCTGACGCCAGCCCCAATACCTTTGTGGACAGCATAATCAATGCCATCACCAGAAGAAATGTATAATCCATATCTGACCCCTCCCTGTTGCACGGATTATCTTTCTCTTCTTTCAGACAGTCGTTTTTCCGAAAGCACCTTATTATAGCGCTCCATTTACAGGTTTTTCAAGTATATTTCCACAAAAAAATTGCTACGATTTCGTTAAAAATTACCTGTTTTTCGTTTATTTTGCCTCATCCGCACGTTTCCGCCGCAAAAAATAAAAAACCCGTTCCAATTGGAACAGGTTTTTTATACGCTTTTCTGCTAAGTACAGATTAGCCCTGGGAAATCGCGCCCATCGGGCAGGAACCAGCGCAGGTGCCGCAGTCGATGCAGGCGTCCGCGTTGATCTCGTACTTGCCGTCGCCCTCAGCGATCGCGCCAACCGGGCACTCGCCCGCGCAGGAACCGCAGCTGATGCAAGCGTCAGAAATTACATATGCCATGGTATTGCACCTCCAAATTATTTACATCTACATTGTAACACAAGTATCGCAAAAAGCAAGAGAACTCGTCGGTTAGCCATTGTTAACTTTTTCCATGATTTCAAACTTTTAAAAAATCGAGAAAAACTTCAATTTCAATCAATATCACGAGATATTCCCATGCAATTCGCGTTAGCCGCTCCTCAAAGGTCAGAAATGGTCAAATTTTTCTCTTGCTTTTTTTCCGCATCCGAGTATAATAAAAATCAAAGGTCAGGAAAAGTCAGATAAGTATCCTGTAGTGAAAGAAGGTGTTCGGTCATGAAAATGTCAGACTTAATTGCAGATTTCATCGGTGAAATGCTGTCGGAGGGCGGCGGCGTGGCCGAGCTGCAGCGCAAGCGGCTGGCCGATCAGTTCGACTGTGTGCCCAGTCAGATCAATTATGTTATTGAAACGCGCTTCACCCCCGAGCACGGTTATCTGGTGGAAAGTCAGCGCGGCGGCGGCGGTTATATCCGCATTGTGCGGCTGATGGACAGCAAACAGCAAACCCTGCTGGAAGCGGCGCGCAGCGTCGGCGGCAGGTTGACGCAGAACGACGCCGCACGTCTGACGCGGGCGCTGGTCTCTGCCGAACTGCTGACCCAGCGCGAAGGGCAGCTTCTTCTCTCTGCCTGTGCAGACGGCGCGCTGAGCGAAGTCGCCAAGAGCGACCGCGACCGGCTGCGGGCAGCAATTTTCCGATGCGCCGTTATGGGCATCGCCACCGTCTGAGCGTCCGCGCGGACGGCAATACAACAAAAAAACAGCATCCAAATACAGTAAAGCAGTTTTCTGAAAGGAGAAATGACTTATGAAATGCGAAAAATGCGGTAAAAATGAAGCAACCATGTATTATAAGGAAACCATAGGCGGCGTAACACGCGAAATGCATCTGTGTCCGGAGTGTGCGCAAAAAGAGCACCTCGGCGGCGCGTTTGAAAACGCATTTCAGTCGATGAACCACTTCTGGAGCGACCCGTTCCACTCCTTCCTCGGCGGCGGCTTCGGCAGCCTGTGGAACGACATGCTGGGCGCGCCGGCAGCCACACTGCTCGGCACCGAGCGCAAATGCCCGACCTGCGGCATGACCGAGCGCGAACTGCGCCAAACAGGCCGCGTCGGCTGTCCGGACTGCTACAGCACCTTTGCGGATATCTTAAATCCCTATGTGCAGAAAATACACGGTGCAAGCCAGCACATCGGCGCGGCGCCGGCCGCTCCCGAACAGCCGGCGGCCGATCCTGTCGCCTCGCTCAAGACACAGCTCAAAGAGGCAATCGAAAAGGAAGAATACGAGCAGGCCGCGCATCTGCGCGACGAAATCCGCAGATTGGAGGGCGGGCAGAAATGAGTATGTTTGAAATTCACGGCGGCTTCACCGGTCTTGCCGCATCCAGCCGCGTACGCCTTGCGCGCAACCTCAAGGGGTATCCCTTCCGGCTGACTGCCGCGCAGCACAGCGAAATTGCCGAAAAAGTATTCGCCGCTCTGCAAAACAACCCGACCATCGGGCCGGAATTTGAAAAGAAGCAGATCATCCCGCGTTCAACCGAAGCTTCCCAGCTGGTTGAGGAGCATCTGATATCGCCCGAACTGGCGCAGAACGGCGGCTGGCTGATCGTCTCCCGCGACGGCGGCGTATCCATCATGGTGGGCGAAGAAGATCACCTGCGGCTACAGGTGATCGGCACCGGACTCTGTCCGAAGGAGTGTCTGGACACAGCCAACCGCGTTTCCGCGCTTATTGAAAACGAACTGCCCTTTGCCTTTGACGCCCGTCTGGGCTACCTGACCGCCTGCCCGACCAACCTCGGCACCGGCCTGCGCGCGTCCGTTATGCTGCATTTGCCCATGCTGACTGCCGTCGGCCAGATCAACCAGATTACGGGTTATGCCGGCAGCCGCGGCTGTGCGGTGCGCGGCGCCTATGGCGAGGGCTCCAAGGCCATCGGCGGCTTTTATCAGATCTCCAATCAGGTCACGCTCGGCGCCTCGGCCGCTGATTTGACCGACCGGCTGGTGGAGACCGCCACTGCGGTCATCGACGCGGAAAAGAAGGCCCGTGAGCAGGTGCGCGCACAGAACGAAGCCGCGCTGCGCGACCGGATCTGCCGCGCTGCCGGCACGATGAAGAGCGCATTCCTGATGGAGACCGGCGAGGCGCTCACCTGCATTTCCGACGTGCTGATCGGCCTGCAAATGGGCTTTTTGACCGGCGCAGACCCGCAGGCGCTGTACCAGCTGGAGCAGGCCGTGCGGCCGGCCATGCTGACCGGCGCCCCGCAGGAGCGCGACCAGAAGCGTGCGCAAATGCTGCGGCAAGCCGCCCAGAACATTACGATGACCTATGCTTAAACGAAGAACTGCGGCCCGCACAGCGCCGCGTTTCTTCTTCATTCATCTATTGAACGTTTCTCAAAGGAGTTGATTTTATGTTTTTCCAGAACCGTTTTACCGAGCGCGCCCGCAAGGCGTTAGCACTGGCACAGGAAGCCGCAGGGTCGTTCGGTCACAGCTATGTTGGCTCTGAGCACCTGCTGCTCGGTTTGCTGCGCGAGGGCGGCGGCCCTGCCGCCAAAGCGCTTATGGCCGCAGGCGTCACCGATGAGGCGCTTGTCAAGGAAATCGAAGCCCTTTCCGGCCGCGGTACGCCCGACGCTTCCGCGCCGCAGGGCATGACCCCGCGCACCAAGCGCATCATCGAGCTGGCCATTCAGTCGGCCGCCCAGATGGGCACGGGTTATGTCGGCACAGAGCATCTGCTGCTCGGCCTGCTGCGCGAGGGCGAAAACGTCGCACTGACCGCGCTGGCCAACCTCAAACTCACGCCGCAGGCGCTGGCGGAAAAGCTGTCCGCCGTGCTGGGCGAAGCGCAGCAGGCCGGCGGCGCAGACGCTGCCGGCACATCGGGCGGCTCTGCCGGAGAGGCTTTGCAGCAGTTCGGCCGCGATCTGACCGCCGCTGCCCGCGAGGGTAAGCTGGACCCCGTCATCGGCCGCGCGAATGAAATCCAGCGCGTCATCCAGATCCTGTCCCGCCGCACCAAAAACAACCCCGCGCTGATTGGCGATCCCGGCGTCGGCAAGACTGCCGTAGTCGAAGGGCTGGCGCAGAAAATCGCTGCGGGCGACGTGCCCGAAACGCTGAAGGGCAAGCGCGTGATTTCGCTCGACCTGACCGGCATGATCGCCGGCACCAAATACCGCGGCGAATTTGAAGAGCGCATCAAAAAGGTCATCGAAGAGCTGACCGCTAAGAAGGACACCATCCTGTTCATCGACGAGATGCACATGCTGATGGGCGCGGGCGCTGCCGAAGGCGCAGCCGATGCCGCCAATATCCTCAAGCCTGCGCTCAGCCGCGGCGAGGTGCAGGTCATCGGCGCGACCACGCTGGACGAATACCGCAAGAATATCGAGAAGGACGCGGCCCTTGAACGCCGTTTCCAGCCCGTGCAGATCGGTGAGCCCAGCCCCGAGGATGCTGTCGAAATCCTCAAGGGTCTGCGCGACCGCTACGAAGCGCATCACCGCATCAAGATTCCGGATGCCGCGATCGACGCCGCAGTCAAGCTGTCCGTCCGCTATGTGACCGGCCGTTTCCTGCCGGATAAAGCCATTGACGTCATCGACGAGGCCTGCTCGCGTGTGCGCCTGTCCACTTTGACCACGCCGCCCGACCTCAAGGCGCTGGAGGACGAAATCGCCGCCATTGCGGCCAAGAAGGAAGAGGCCGTTAAGGGCCAGGACTATGAAAACGCAGCCAAGCTGCGCGACGAGGAAAAATCCAAGCGCGATGCGCTGGAAGCCCGCAAAAAGGAATGGTCCGACCAGCAGAGCAAGGCGCACGGCGAAGTCACCGAAGCCGATATTGCCGCAGTCATCGCCGGCTGGACGGGTATTCCTGTACAGCGCCTGACCGAAGACGAAGGCGAACGCCTGCTGCACCTGGAGGATACGCTGCACCAGCGCGTCATCGGGCAGAGCGAAGCCGTCACCGCGGTTGCCAAGGCCATTCGCCGCAGCCGTGTAGGCCTGCGCGACCCCAAGCGCCCGATTGGCTCGTTCCTGTTCCTGGGGCCCACAGGCGTGGGCAAAACCGAGCTGTCCAAGGCGCTGGCCGAAGCCATGTTCGGCGATGAAAGCGCCATGATCCGCATTGATATGTCGGAATACATGGAGAAGCACGCAGTTTCCCGCATGATCGGTTCGCCTCCGGGTTATGTTGGCTATGATGAGGGCGGCCAGCTTTCCGAAAAGGTGCGCCGTCATCCGTATTCCGTCGTCCTGTTCGATGAGATTGAAAAAGCGCATCCGGATGTGTTCAACATCCTGCTGCAAATTCTGGAGGACGGTGTGCTGACTGACGGCCAGGGCCGCCATGTGGACTTCAAGAATACCATCATCATCATGACCTCCAACATCGGCGCGCAGAAAATCACGGGCAAGGCGCGCAAGACGCTCGGCTTTGCGGCCGGCGCCGCAGACGACGATGCGCGCACCTTTGAACAGATTAAGGACGATGTGCTGGGCGAGCTGAAAACGGCTGTCCGTCCGGAATTCCTCAACCGCATTGACGATATTATCGTCTTTAACCGTCTGAGCGAAGATGAGATTGCGCAGATTGCAGACGGTATGCTGCGCCAGGTTGCCGCGCGCATGCAGGACATGGAAATCGAATTGACCTGGACCGAAGCGGCCAAAAAGCATCTTGCCAAGGCTGGTTTTGATCCCGTATACGGTGCGCGTCCGCTGCGCCGCGCCGTTACCAGCGAGGTCGAGGACCTTGTGGCCGAGGCTTCGCTCAAGGGTGAAATCAAGGCCGGCGACCATGTTACGCTGGATACCGCAGACGATAAGCTCGTACTGTCTCCCACCGGCAGCGCCGCCCCTGCGGATACGAAAACAGAATAACCGGATAAAAGTGCTGCCGGATATTCCGGCAGCACTTTTTCTGTCTGATACGCACTCCGGCAGCAAATCAAAAAGGCATCTGTCCTTTCGGACAGATGCCTTCTTATTTCTTTTAACGGATAACCGCTTACTTGGCAGCCTTGGCAGCCTTGATGGCGTCGATCATGAGCGGAACAACCTTGAACAGGTCGCCGCAGATGCCGTAGTCCGCTACGTCGAAGATCGGAGCGGAATCCGCCTTGTTCAC
>NZ_JBMNUP010000059.1:0-9943 GCF_050946325.1 Agathobaculum sp.
CTCATGTTTTCACAGACTATCCATGGGTCAGAAAGGCGGGATCACTGATGGATAGGGTTTTTCATGGGTTTCGTACCCTTTTTTGCGTTTGTTTTGTCTGTGCGGCAGCCGCTGTGCTGGGTTTGGACGGCTATGCGCTTGCGCTGCTTGCAGGGATAGGCGTTTGGCTGCTTGTCCGCCGCCGACCGCTCCCGCGTTTTACGCTTCTTTTGCTGCTTGGCGGCTTTGCGCTGCGCGTTTTCATCGCGCTGGTGCTGCACCCGCCGATTGAAAGCGATTTCCGGCTGATGTTTGAAGCCGCGCAAGGCCTGAACGCCGGCGATCTTTCCTTCCAGAACACCGTTTATTTTTCGCTCTGGGCCTATCAGAGCGTATTCGTCGCCTGGCAGGCCTTTTGGCTGCGGCTGTGGAACGACCCGATGTGCCTGGAACTGCTGAACGCTTTGCTGGCCGCCGGCACGGTCTGCCTGCTCTACCGCATGGTGCGGCAGTGGGTGGACGAGCGCGCCGCGCAGGCCGCCGCCCTGCTGCTGACGCTGTTCCCCTTTGCGCTGACGCTGCACACCGTGCTGTCCAATCAGATTCCTTCGGCGTTCTTTCTGGCGCTCGGTCTGTGGGTGCTTGTCTGCGAGGACTGCGCGCGGCTGGGCTTCTGGCGTTTCCCGCTTGCCGGACTGGCGCTGCAATGCGGCAACCTGCTGCGCAGCGAAGGCATCATCCTGCTGGCTGCCGTGCTGGCATGGGCCGTGTTTGAGGGGCTGCGCCGGCCGCAAACGGTCAAGCGCCTGCTGGCCGGCATGCTGGCGCTGCTGGCGGTATATTTTGCCGGGCATGCCGCGGCGGACGCCGCCGTGCGCAAAAGCGGGCTGAACGATTACGGCGTACAAAACGGAGACCCCGGCTGGAAATTTGTCACCGGTCTCAATTACAACACCTGCGGCGGATATTCCCAGCAGGATTGGGAGAAAATTTATCCGACGCTGGACGAAAACCATCAGGTAACCGCCGAAACGGAGGCGGTGCAGCGCGCGCTGATTGCCGAACGGCTGCAAGCCGGTCCCATCCGGCTGGCGCGGCACGCCGTGAACAAGGTGCGCTTTCTCTGGAACGCGGACGCGCTGCACTGGGTGTTTGAACACACGCAGCAGTGTCCGGGGCAGCCGTTTGGGCTGGCTGCCATACAGGATGCGTATCGCTCCGTCCGCGAATTTGACCGCGGCCTGTTTCTGCTTGCGCTGGGTCTGGCCGCATTCGGCCTCATCGGGCCAAAAGACGCCTGGAAACACCGGCCTGCCGCGGCATATCTTCCGTTTTTTGTCTTTTTCGCCGCCTTCTGCGCGCTGCTGCTGATTGAGGTGCAGCCGCGCTACGCCTATCTGCCGCAGCTCTATGTGTTCACGGCCGCGGCGTTCGGCCTTGCCCGCCTGAATGCCGGAAAGGAGGAACAGCATGCCTAAAATCTCTGTCGTTGTGCCCTGCTACAACGAGCAGGACGCGCTGCCGCTGTTCTATCGTGAAATCACCCGCGTAGCCGGCGAAATGAACTATGCGCAATTTGAATTTATCTTTATTGACGATGGCTCCAGGGACGATACGCTGCCCCTGCTGCGGCAGTTTGCCGCTGCGGATGCGCGGGTTCGGTTTGTCTCTTTCTCGCGCAATTTCGGCAAGGAAGCCGGTATGCTGGCCGGTCTGGAAGCCGCCACGGGCGATTTTGTCGCGCTGATGGACGCCGATTTGCAGGACCCGCCCGCGCTGCTGCCCGAATTATACAAAGCCGTCACAGAAGAGGGGTACGACTGCGCGGCCACCCGCCGCACCACGCGCGAAGGCGAGCCGCCCATCCGCTCCTTTTTTGCGCGGATGTTTTACAAAATCATCAACCGCATCTCAGACGCCGATATTGTGGACGGCGCGCGCGATTACCGCCTGATGCGCCGCTCTGTGGTGGACGCCATTCTGTCCATGCGCGAGTACAACCGCTTTTCCAAGGGAATTTTCGGCTGGGTCGGTTTTCGGACCAAATGGGTGCCCTATGTTAACGTGGAGCGCGCCGCCGGAGAAACCAAGTGGTCCTTCTGGAAGCTGTTTCTCTACTCGCTGGAGGGCATCGCCGCGTTTTCCACCGCGCCGCTCGCCATCGCCTCTGTGCTGGGCTTTTTGCTGTGCGTGATCGCTTTCCTTTATATTGTTGTCATCGTTGCCAAAACGCTGCTGTTCGGCGAGGCGGTCGGCGGCTGGCCCAGCATGATGTGCATCATTCTGTTTCTTGGCGGCATCCAGCTCTTCTGCATGGGCATTCTTGGGCAGTACCTTGCCAAAACCTATCTGGAAACCAAAAAGCGGCCGGTTTATCTGGTGCGTGAAACGGAGAAAGGCGTCAAATGAACAGACTGACCCATTTGGTTGACGCCAAACTTTTGAAATTTCTGCTGGTCGGTGTGGTCAACACGCTGGTCGGCATGGCGATCATGTTCGGCCTGTATAACCTGGCCGGCTGTTCTTACTGGATTTCCTCCGCCGCCAACTATATTCTGACCAGCATTCTGAGTTTTTTCCTGAACAAGCGCTTTACCTTCCAGAACCGCGAACGCGGGGCCGGACCGGCTGTGCGGTTCGCGCTCAACATTGCCGTGTGCTATCTGCTGGCCTACGGCATCGCCCAGCCGCTGTGCCTGCATCTGCTGGCAGGGGCTGCGCAGGCCGTGCGGGATAATGTATCCATGTTCGTCGGCATGTGTCTGTTTACGGGTTTCAATTATCTGGGCCAGCGCCTGTTTGCGTTTCGGGAAAAATAAGGACGTCTCCCCTGCCGGAAACGCCGCTGTAAAAACAGCAAATCCTCCGTATGAAACATACGGAGGATTTTTTGTGCTGCTGCGGCAGGCTGCCGTGCCGGCAGCTTATTTTTTCCGCCGTTCCCAAAACAGCCCGGCAATGATGGAAACCAGCAGCAGACCGCCCCAAATCGCCCAGCCGTAGTGGCCGTGCCCATAAGGAATGCCCGCTTCGTACACGCCGAACTTTTCGCCCAGCGGAATGCCGAGCATCGCGGCCAGCAGGGTCGCCGCGGCCAGCCGCCGCCGTCCGAATGCCGCAGCCAGTACGGATACCGCCATTGCCGCCCAATACAGGCGGCTGCTGAGCAGCCACCCGAACAGATAGCTGTCCGAATGCCAGTCCGTCAGCCAGCCGAGCAGGCTGTGTCCGTCAAAATCGCAGAGCAGCGCCTTGCACAGCAGAAAAAACGCCAGATATGCCGCCGCCGTCAGCAGCGCATCCCGCAGACGGCTTTTGCAGGCCCTGCTGCGCGCCGCATTGTCCCGCTCGCGCTCCTGCCGGTACAGCGCGGCAACCGTTTCCGCCGCCGGCAGGGCCGGCTCCTCCCGCCCCGTCAGGCGGCCGACCGTTACCCCCAGCGCTTCGGCCAGGCGGAACAGGTTTTCCGTGCTTGGAGCCGTCTGCCCCGCCTCCCACTTGGTAACGGCCTGCCGGCTGACGCCGACCTGCTCGGCCAGCTTGTCCTGCGACAGGCCTGCCTGCTGCCGGTATGTACGGATTCTTTCCGCCAGCGTCATACGCCCCGCCTCCTTTTGCCTTCATTTTAGCATAAAAACGCCCGCCGCGCTATCAACTATCCGGCAACTTTCCGTTGCCTCGCCTCAGTGCAGCAGAATAACGGGCGTCGCTCCCTTTGCAATGGACACCTTTTCCACATACGGCACATGCGCGTATACGTTGACGGTTGTCGAAATATCGGCGTGCCCCAGCCATTCCTGTATCTGCTTGAGCGAAAATCCCTGCTGCAAAAGAATTGTGGCAACGGAATGCCGCAGGTCATGAAAGCGGATGCGCGGCAGCGCCGCCCTGCGGCAAACCCGCTCAAACTCGCGGGAGATATAGTCCGGCCGCAGCGGCGAGCCGTCCTCATGGCAGCACACATAGTCGGTCTTGCTGTATTTCTTGCCGTATTTTTTTCGGTTTTCATTCTGACGGCGGCGCAGATCGCTCAGATACCGCCGCAGGGAATCGGACAGCGGCAGCGTGCGGTGGCTGGATCTGGTTTTGACGCTGTCCGCATAGATGACCCTGCCGCCCGACTGCACCGCAGTATGGTTGATGACCATGGTGCGCGCGCGCAGGTCAATCGCGCTCCAGCGCAGGCCGGCCACTTCGCTGCGCCGCAGGCCGTACGTTGCGGCCAGCACAAAAGCGGCCTCGGCCGGAGAATGCAGCGCGGCGGCCAGAAACACGTTGATCTGCGTGCGGTCATATACCTGTCCATGAAATTTATAGCGTTTGGGCAGCATCACATTGTCCGACGGATTGAGCGGAATAATTTGCAGCGCAACCGCATATTTCAGGCATTTGTGCATGATGGAGTGAAACTTTGCGATGGAAGTGGGCGAAAGCCCCTGCTCAAACTTCAGGTTGACAAAGTCCTGAAAATCCATCGGCCGTGCGCTGGCCAGTGTGGTGCCGCGCGCGGAGAAAAACGGACGGATATGTTTTTCAAAGGCATAGCGATAGCCGTCCATCGTATTTTCACGCACCTGCGTTTTCATCTGATCCAGCCAGCCGTCCATAAAATCGGAAAACAGCATCTTTGCCTCTTCCGAATACCGCAGACGCATCAGCTCCTCCGGCCGCATCATAAAATGAATATAGCCGTCTTCTTCATAAATACGCAGATTTTCCATGTGAAAACCCCCTTCAAATGGTAAGATATGCTATATTCTATCATATTCCTCTGTTTTCCTGTCAAATGTTGTCTTTCTATTTCATGCGCGGCCGGACCGGCGCCGTCTGCACAAAGAGCAGCGCCGCTTCCCTTTGTGTGCCCGAAGTATCGTCAGGTCCGGCGGCATACCGCCTGACTGCGTGGGAGACAAAAGGCTCCCGCCCGTCCTGGGCAGGAGCCTTTTGCCTGCATATTCCGTTTAAACCCTGCGGTCAAATTCTCGCTGCGGGAGGCCTGCAAGCCCTGCTCTGTTGGATGGCGCTGCTTATTTCGCTCTGTTCAGCAGCTTGTTTGCATAGCGGTTCAGTTTTTCGCACGGTTCATATTTGGTCCGGTATCCCGTTCCGTTGATCACAACAAACGGATTGTACGCTGCGATTTCTTCCCGGGTCCCATCTGCCATTTGCAGTGTGAAAATAGCGGCCTGGCCGGCATATTCCGTATAGGATTGATCTTCATTATAGATAACGACCTCATTTAGATACGAAACCAGTTCTTCCATATCTGCCTCTGCTATGGGAATCGTCTGATCCGGCGGGCTCAGACGGACCGCCGCCGAAACGACATGCGATGCCTTTAAATCCCTGTAAGGCCTTTGCCCCCTGAAAACAAACAGGCCTGCGGCCACAGCACATACTATGGCCACGGCGGCGATTATGACTTTCTTTTTCATGCAGACCGCCTCCCTTACCGCTCTATGCTTCTGTTTACATATTATACAGACGAAAATCTCCTCTAAGTGTTCCTTTACAGCATGGCAGGATATTCAGCAAATATTTTCAGCTGCACCGCCGGCAACAAAAAAGAGGCGCGCCAGGCGCACCTCTTTTCCATTTATATTTTTCCGTCACGCCTTGCTCAGCCGGCGCTGCATATAGTCATGCGCGCTGTTTTCCAGCGTATCATCCAGAATTTCCAGCGGCTCAACGGCGCCATACTTTCGTTCCAGCGCGGTTTTCAGAATAAAATCGCACAGCACAGGGTTTTTGGGCAGCAACGAACCGTGCGAATAGGTGGCAAAGACGTTCTTATACCGCGCCCCTTCCGTCTGGTCCTCCCCGTTGTTGCCAAAGCCCGAGACCACCATGCCAAGCGGCGCGACGCTCTCTCCCAAATAGGTCTTGCCCGAATGGTTTTCAAAGCCGACCACCATCGTTCCGCCGCTCTCCGGCGTGGTTTGGAACATATAGTTGCCGATCAGGCGCTCTTTTGCGCCGATGGTATGCACGTCAATCGCGCCGATAAAATCCAGCTGCGTCCCGTCCCAGGTCTTGTAATACTGGCCGAGCATCTGATAACCGCCGCAGATGGCAAGAAAGACCTTATCCTCCTCAACCGCTGTGCGGATATCGCGCCCCTTGCCGCCGGCAAGATCGCGCAGCAGCACTTCCTGTTCAAAATCCTGTCCGCCGCCGATGAAAAAGATATCATATTTGTCAATATCAATCGGCTGACCGATCGAGCATTCGTCAACTGTTACGCCGATGCCGCGGCTTTCCAGCCGGCGGCGCATGGCGATGATATTGCCCCGATCGCCGTACAGATTGAGAATATCCGGATACAGGTGGCAGATATTGAGTTCCAGTTTCATTTTTCCCGCCTCCTTATTCATAAAACGCCTTTACGTTGGTGCGGCGGCCAATTTCATTCCGCAAATCGAACATGGCCGTGTACGTCGGCATCAGGAAGGCCGGCGTATCGTCCGCGCCTACCGCGTCCAGCAGCGCATTGTATTCGCGCACAATTTCCAGCCGGTCCAGCGGAAATCCGGCATATTTCAGGCGAAGCGCCATATCGTCCGCCCGCACACCGGATACCAGCACACGGGTAAAGCGCGCCTGCTGGGCCGCCAGCGTCTCAAAATCAACGTCCCAGATCCAGCTGATGTCCGTACCGTCGGCAAACCGGTCGTTCAGCAGAAAGGCCAGCTTGCATACGCCGTCGTCATGCGCAATCAGGTTGATGACCTGATTGAAGCCGGCCGGATTCTTGACCAGCATCATACGCGCCTGGCAGGCCCCCAGCTTGAACTGCTCGGCACGGCCAAAGCCGCATTCAAACGCCGCCAGCGCGCCCACGGCAATCTCCTCATCAATGCCGACGACATGCGACACCGCCGCTGCCGCCACCGCGTTGTAAATATTATATCCACCCGGCAGATTGATGTGAACCTCATGCGCACGTCCAAATACGGACAGCACCACATCGGACGAATCCGCGCCCACCGCGGCAACTTTGGTAACGGCCACATCGGGCTCGCGGCGGCAATACCCGCATTTGGGGCAGCGGAAGCCGCCCAGATGCCCATATGTCATATAATCATACACATATTCCGTTTTGCAGCGGATACAGTAAGGCGCGTCGGAAAGCTCGTGCGCCGTGTTTTCATAGATGGGCACATTCACGCCGAACCAGACCACCTTATTGGGCATGCTGCCGGCCAGCGAGGCGGTCAGCGAGCAATCGGCATTCAGACAGACCGTCGCATCCGGAATGTGGGTAATGCCCTCTCGAATCGCGTTCAGCGTATGGGTGATCTCGCCAAAGCGGTCGAGCTGATCGCGGAAAATATTATTCACAACCAGGCACTCCACCGGCAGGAATTTGCTTGCCGTGCGGAAAGCGGCTTCGTCGCATTCGATCAGGGCATGGGTATAGCGGCACTTGCCGCCCATCGTGCAATGCTGCGCAAACACCGCGATGATGCCGGTCAGCAGATTGGCACCCGATTTATTCGCAAAATATTGCAGGCCTGCATCCTCAAACGCCTTTTCAATCATGCGGGAAGTGGTGGTTTTGCCATTGGTGCCGGTCACAACCGTCACTTTCACGCCGCGCGACAGTTCGCCCAGAATATTTTTATCTATCTTGAGCGCGAGCTTGCCCGGCAGGTTTGTACCGCCGCGGCCCAGCCTGCGCAGCACCGCGCCCGAGGCCTTGCAGACCAGAACAGCCAGTTTGGTTTTGAGCTTCATTTTGATCCCTCTGTCTTTATATTCATCCATAAATTCAGTATACCGCATTTTGCGGTATGGCACAAGCAAAAGAGCATGTTCCGGGCATTTTTACTGAAAATTCATCAAAAATTTTTACCAATGCCTCGTTATCAAAAAATCGGATTATCCATTATTTCCCTGTTTTTTTCAAAGATGCATTTTTTGTTTTTCTGCCTTTTTTAGCGATTTTTTTGCTATTTCTATATTTTCTCCGCAAAAAAAGGTTTTCCGCCTGCCATCAGAAAAAGGTTCTCGCGCCTTTTCGAACATTTGTTCGATTTAGTATAAAAAACCGTCGAAGTACATAAAAATCCGCCCGTGGCTACCGTGGGCGGCCCGCCGTGAGTGTCTCCGGCTCGGGTAGCAGACGGGCGGACGCGCTCTAACGGTGAGGTCTGGCACAGCCCATGCAGAGATTGTGCTCGGCGGGTATGTGGCTGCCTGCCGTCAGCCGGATGACCCGCGCCGGTGTACCAAGCGGGCGGAGGAGTGCGGGCCCCCATCAGGGGGGCGGGCATGCGCGTTGTATGACACGGGACGGGCCGCGCGCCCGTGGATGATTACACGCGCCCATAGCCGACGGCCAAACGACCGACGGCACAAGCATAAGAGATGATAAGGCACCCTGCAAAGCAGGGTGCCTTATCGTATCTCTTATGGCCCTCCGCTGGGGGGCTGTCCATGCCTCGGGCGCTGCACTCCCTCAAGCATCAAGTATCGCTGCGGCGGGATTGGAGCAAGCGCATAATCTATCTGTCCCATAAACAGGACTTATTGTGTAACATCACTAATGCGAGCGGAGCGAGCCAAGTGGCTACGGAGTAGCTCGGGCGTAGCCCGCAAGCCGGATGGCGCGCGTGAGCAGGTGCCTACCGCACTCGGCTCTTGTCAACCGTCTATCGGCCTCACGGTTAACCTCCACGCAAAGCTCACTCAAAGCCTCCGCATCAGCCCGCAACAGCAGCAAGTCAAGCCGCACAAAGTCGGCGGGCGGGCTGCTGCGCTGCCGCGCATCGGCGCTCGCCCGCGCCACCAGATTGCGGTAGGCTCTCCGGCCCTCCAAAACGTCATGGGTTGGCCTCGGCATGGTCTCACCTCCTACAATATCGGATACTACGGTATAATAATAGCACAAGATATAGGAGTATGCAAGATGGACGAACAAGATATTGTGTATAAGCTTGTGGATAAGCACCAAAGCGTAACCGGCATGACAGCGCTCGTGGATGAGCACATAGAGGCGTTTGGCAACTGCGGACGGCTCGTCGTGCTCATGGATGTAGCGATGGATGCGCGCGCGTGGAACTATCTCGCCGTAATGTTGTCACTGGATGTGCTGGACGGGCTCTCAGGGCGGCCGCCGCGGCCAGCCGGAGACACAAAAGAGGATATGCTGGATGAGGGGGCGGCTCCGCCGCACGGCCTGATGCCCTGATAGGGGCGGCTCCTCTCGGCGGACCCCCTCGCCGCGTGGCGGCTCGGCCTGCCCGTCGTCGTCGCCGCGCGCTGCGGCAGGCCCGCGCAGCGGTTTGACAGCAGTCCGGAGGAGCTGCGCCGTGCGCATAACGCCGTCTGCGACGAGGGCGAACGCCTATCTGCCCGCGTAGAGGGCATCGTGGTGGACACCTTCGGGGACACGATCGACCGTGAGATGCTCTCTCACGAGCTGGCGGCCGAACTGGACGGCAAAGCCGAGCAAACGGCCCTCGCTGCGGAAACCGCCGCGCGGGAAACCCTTGCGGAAACTGTTGCGCAGAAGTGCGAATGCTACTTCGGCACGTATACCGGAGACGGCGCCGTAAACCGCACAATTGAACTGGGCTTTTCACCCAAAGCGGTGCTGCTGCTGCGCAGCGGATACCTGACTTATTACAATTACGTCTGCGGCGGGCTGGCGGTAGAGGGTGCGCCGGTATCCAGTGCAGGAATCACATTCATCTCTGTTTCAAAAAATGGTTTTCAGCTTTCCGATTGCACCAAAGTTGCAATCAACGTAAAAGGGGATCTATATTCCTATATCGCATTCCGCTGAATAAAAAGGGAAAACCCCTGCTGCATTGCAGCAGGGGTTTTTCATGCAATTCAGGGTGAATTAGTTGCCCAGAGCGTTCTCGATATCGTTGTTTACATCAACGAAGATAGCAGCCAGTTCGAAGTTGGAACCATCTGCATCGCCCTTAACCCAAACAACGTTCTTCTCGTCGCC
>NZ_JBMNUP010000060.1:0-9865 GCF_050946325.1 Agathobaculum sp.
CCGGATGAGGCTGCTATCGAAGAGTGGCGCAACTACTCCATGGAGAACGTTCCGAAGCAGTTCCCCGAGTGGCGCGAAGGCCTGATCGATCGCATCAACGAGGCGATTGCGTAAGCTTTCTCTGATTCAACAGTTCGCTGACTGAAATTTAGTTGGGCGAGGGTTGTATTCCGCGCCGTCGAAACGGGGGAACTGGTTTGGCGGCGCGGGTACGGCTTGCCCGTATCTTCCCATTATGGTTACAGCATTATTCCATTCGCAAGGCTCTTTATGAAAGAAAGGCGTGAAACATTTCGTGGATAAAAACGAAAAGACAGGCATCAAGAAGTTCCTTGATGACTGGGAAATGTATATCGCATGCGTTGCTTTTGCGGTTATGTGTCTGGCGATCATTGTCAACGTAATTGCGCGATTCATTTTCGGTAAATCTTTTGCATGGGCAGAGGAAGTTTCGTACCTGGGCTTCTCCTGGTCCGTATTCCTCGGCATCTGCACTCTGTACAAAAACCAGGCGATGATTTCGATTGACGTTATCGTTGACCGTCTGCCCAAGGGCGGCAAGCGCATCATCCATGTCATCAACTTCGTCGTTCTGCTGGTTGTAAATGCGATTTTTACCTACTACGCAGGCATCCTTACGATCGAAGCGTGGATCCGTCCGACCGCGGCGCTCCGTATTCCGTATACCTTTATGGATTTCCCGGCTTTCCTGGCGTTCTTTGTCATGACCCTGTACACGATTCGCTTCCTGTACTGGTCCATCACCGGCAAGGAATTTGCTGAGGCGAAGCTTGAGGACCGCGCTTAAGTTGAACACACGATTTTGATTATGTAAGGAGGTATGAGCAATGGCATTTACAGTATGGCTTCCGATTGCTGTTCTGTTCGTCCTGCTCTTTATGAAAATTCCGGTTGCCTTCTCTCTGGCGACCTCCACTCTGATGTACTTCATGCTCAACCCGGGCTCCATGACTACGGACATGGTAGTTCAGAACATGATTTCCGGTACAACGTCGTTTACTTACCTGGCAATTCCGTTCTTTACGGCTGCCGGCGTTATCTTTAACTACTCTGGTATCACCGAACGTTTGATGAACCTCTGCGAACTGATCGTTGGTAAGTTTGCCGGCGGTCTGGCACAGGTTAACATCGTTCTTTCCGCTCTGATGGGCGGTTTGTCTGGCTCTGCAAACGCAGACGCTGCGATGCAGTCCAAGATGCTGGTTCCGCAGATGAACCGCTTGGGTTACTCCAATGCGTTCTCTACGGTTGTAACCGTTGTTTCGTCCTGTATCACCCCGATCATCCCTCCCGGAATCTGCCTGATTCTGTACGCTACGGCGTCCGGCGTTTCCATCGCTTCCATGTTCTATGCTGGCTACCTGCCCGGCGCTCTGATCATGGCGGCTGAGATGGTTATGGGCGGCTACATGGCCCGTAAGCGCGGCTATAAGGCAACCCGTGAGCGCTTTGGTACCGCAAAGGAATTTGCGCAGAACCTGAAGCAGTCCATCTGGGCGCTGTTCCTGCCCTTCGGCCTGGTTATGGGTCTTCGTATGGGCGTGTTCACCCCCACCGAAGCCGGTGCTATGTGCATCGTTTACGCGCTGCTCGTTGGTGCTCTGATTTACCGCACCATCAAGCCCAAGATGATGATCCCGATTATCCGCGAGTCCGTAGAAGCGACTTCCGGTATTATGTTCATCATTTGCGCTTCCCTGGCGTTTGGTAAGTTCCTGACCTGGGAACGTATCCCGATGATCATTTCCGAGGCGATTCTGTCCATCTGCCATACGCAGTGGCAGTTCCTGCTGCTCGTTAACGTACTGCTGATTATTGTCGGTATGTTCTTCGAGGGCGGCGCGGCAATGATCCTGCTGGCTCCGCTGCTTGTACCGGCGGCGCAGTCTCTGGGCGTTAACCTGATTCACTTCGGTATCGTTATGTGTATCAACCTGACCATCGCAGGCGTTACGCCTCCGTTTGGCGCGATGATGTTCGTTTCCACCTCGATCACAGGATGCTCGTTTGAGGATTACTGTAAAGAGGTTTGGCCATGGTGTATTCTGCTCTTCGGTGTGCTGTTCCTGCTCACCTATGTGCCGGATATTATTCTCTGTGTGCCGCGGCTGCTCGGCGCGGCAGGCGTTTAATCGCTGGTTGATCGGAAAGGCTCTGCCCCCTCAAAAGGGGCGGAGCCTTTTTTCCCTGCCCGCAGGCGCGGGGAATAAGCAGCTTTTGCTGTATTTTCTGGTTGACAAAGTGCATGTTGGTGTAGTATACTGTTTTAGTACCATGTGAGGTTACCATGAAGATTGATTTAAAAAAGCTGGCCGGTTTATCTGCTGGACGTGTTCCCTTTTCCGAATCGCTGGACCTGCGCGGGGAGACGCTTTATGGCGCAAAACCGTTTCAGAATCCGGTTCAGATTAACGGGGAAATCACAAGCGAATCCGGTGTGCTGCGCATGACCGGCACCGTGCAGACTGTATATTCTACCGCCTGCGCCCGCTGTCTGAAACCGTTGGACGTACCTTTATCTGCCAGGGTTGATACCGTTTTGACGGACGAGCCTGACGCGGAGGAGGACGATGATCTTTTTGTGCTGACCGGCGATAGCGTGGATACGGCGGACGTTTTTGTACCCGCGCTGATTCTTCAGGTGCAGATGACGTATCTGTGCAGAGAGGATTGTAAAGGCCTTTGTCCGCACTGCGGCGCAGACCGCAACGAGGTCGCATGCGACTGCGAGAGCAAGCAGATTGACCCTCGTTTTGCCGCGCTGCGCGCCCTGCTTGACTCTGACGCAGACAGGGATAACTGATTTTGTCAAACAAACACAGACGATAGAGTAGGAGGTGTATCCACTATGGCAGTACCGAAGGGGAAAATTTCTAAAGCCCGCCGCGACAAGCGCCGTAACTCCCACTGGAAGCTCTCTTTGCCCGGCATGACCAAGTGCCCGAAGTGCGGCGAGATGAAGCTGGCGCACAGAATGTGCAAGGCCTGCGGTTATTACAACGGCCGTGAGGTTGTAGCCGTCAAGGAAGCGTAAGGCTAAAAACAGAACAAAAAATGGGGAAGGCGGCCTGCTTTCTCCATTTTTTTGTGCAGTGCTGTTTATTGGGCATGTTTTGGGGCAGGGTAATATCACGTTTTAAGGAAGAAAGGGGGCCGTCTCATGGCGTCCAAAATTGTAAGCGTTGACGCGGGCAGCCCCGCGGCGCGCGCTGGGATGAAAGCAGGGGAAACACTGCTGCAGATTGACGGGACGGCCATTCGCGATGTGCTGGACTACAAGTTTTACAGCTATGATGCAAGGCTTGTATTGCAGGTGCTGGAAGCGGATGGACAGACGGTGCGCGAGGTGCGCGTACGCAAGCGGGAAGGGGAACCGCTCGGACTGAATTTTGAGCACTATCTGATGGACGGGATGAAGCGCTGCTCGAATCAATGCGTGTTCTGTTTTATTGACCAGCTCCCCAGGGGCATGCGGGATACGCTGTATGTCAAGGATGACGACGCGCGGATGTCGTTTCTGATGGGCAACTATATTTCGATGACCAATCTGTCCGAGGCGGATGTGGAGCGTATTCTGCGGATGCATATATCGCCGGTCAATATCTCGGTGCAGACGACCAACCCCGCGCTGCGCGTTAAAATGCTGCAAAATAAGCGGGCGGGAGAGTCACTGAAGATTATGGAGCGCTTTGCCGAGGGCGGCATTTCGATGAACTGTCAGCTTGTCGTCTGCAAGGGACTGAACGACGGGGAGGAGCTCAGGCGTTCGTTGCACGACCTGAAAAAGCTCTATCCGGCGGTCAATACAATTTCGGTGGTTCCTTTCGGCATGACCGACCACAGAGAGGGGCTTTATCCGTTGGAGCCGACGGATAAGCCCTGTGCGGAGGCTATTTTGGACATTGTTGAGCCGTTTGCCGAAGCATGCAGAAGAGAACTGGGCACCCGCCTTGTGTGGTGCGGGGACGAGCTGTATCTGAAGGCAGAGAGACCGCTGCCGGATACCGATTATTATGAGGAATTTACGCAGTTTGAAAACGGTATCGGTATGCTGCCGCTGTTCATGGAAGAATTTCGTCTGGCGCTGCCCGATTATGCCGGCCGCACGGCGAGACCGTTTACGATTGCGACGGGGACGGCTGCGGCGCCTTCCCTGACGGCGCTGCTTGACGAAGCCGCCGCGGCATGCGATAATTTAAAAGGAAAGGTTGTCGCCATCCGCAACGATTTTTTCGGACACCGCGTTTCGGTGGCCGGACTGATTACCGGGCAGGATTTGATTGCGCAGCTGCGCGGGCAGGCGCTTGGAGAGCGCGTACTGATTTCCGCCAATATGCTGCGTGACGGCGGAGATGTTTTTTTGGACGACTATACTCCGCAGCAGGTGGAAGAGGCGCTCGGCGTAGCCGTGGTACCGGTGGAGATTGACGGAGCCGACCTGCTGGCCAAAATTTTTGAAGAATAATCCCAGGAAAGGGAGGAATACAGATATGCCAAAACCGATTGTGGCGATTGTCGGCCGTCCGAACGTCGGCAAAAGCCAGTTGTTCAACCGTCTGGCGGGCAAGCGCCTTTCGATTGTGGAGGACACGCCGGGTGTGACGCGCGACCGCCTGTATGCGGACAGCGATTGGCGCGGCCGTGATTTCATGGTTGTCGATACGGGCGGTATTGAGCCTTCAAATGACAATGAGATTTTGCAGTTCATGCGTTATCAGGCGGAGACGGCGATTGACAACGCAGACGTTATTATACTGATTACCGATTTGCGCACGGGCATTACTGCGGCCGATCAGGATGTGGCTGCAATGCTGCTGCGCGCAGGCAAGCCGGTGGTGCTGGCTGTCAATAAGTGCGATAAGCCGGGCGACCCTCCGGCAGAGTTTTATGAGTTTTATAATCTCGGCCTGGGTGAGCCATATGGCATTTCCGCGCTGCACGGATATGGCGTAGGCGAGCTGCTGGACGCGGCGTATGAGCATTTTCCGCCTGCCGATGAGACGGAGGAAGATGAGGAGCGCATCCGTGTGGCGCTGATCGGTAAGCCCAATGTGGGCAAATCAAGCCTGCTCAACCGTGTGCTGGGGGAGGAGCGCGTGATCGTTTCCAACGTTGCCGGCACGACGCGCGACAGTGTGGATGCCGATTTGGACAATGCTTATGGCAAATTCACCTTTATTGATACGGCAGGTATCCGCAGAAAGAGCAGGGTGGATGAGAAGATTGAAAAGTATTCGGTGATGCGTTCGCTGATGGCGATTGAGCGGTCGGATGTCTGCGTCATCATGATTGACGCGACCGAGGGCGTGACCGAACAGGACACCAAGGTTGCCGGCGAGGCCCATAATGCAGGCAAAGCCTGCATCATTGTAGTCAATAAGTGGGACCTGGTCGATAAGGACGGCGGCACGATGAAGGAGCATACGCTTCGTGTGCGTGAGGGGCTGGCCTATATGCCCTATGCGCCGGTGCTGTTTATTTCGGCGCAGACGGGGCAGCGTGTGGATAAGCTGTTTGCGCTGATCCAGGAGGTCTATGCGCAGAATCATATGCGTATCCCGACCGGCCAGCTCAACTCGATCCTGGCTGAGGCGACTGCGCGCGTGCAGCCGCCCACGGACAAGGGCCGCCGCCTGAAGATTTATTATATGACGCAGGCGTCGACCTGCCCGCCGACGTTTGTCTGCTTCTGCAATGACGCGCGTCTGTTTCATTTTTCCTATCAGCGGTACCTGGAAAACCAGATTCGCGAGGTGTTCGGCCTGACGGGCACACCGGTCCGCATGATCGTGCGCCAGCGGGGAGACAAGGAATAAACTATCACATCTGGGGGATGACAATATGACGGTTGCGCATTTTGCAATCATTGCGGTCAGCGCGTATCTGCTTGGCTCACTGAGCTTTGCCATTATTGTATGCAAGGTAACACTCGGCAAGGATATTCGGGAATATGGCAGCGGGAATGCCGGCTTGACCAACGCTTATCGCACAATGGGCGCGGGGAAAACGCTGTTTGTCCTGCTTGGGGACATTGCCAAGGGCGCTGCGGCGGTTTCCATCGGCATGCTGCTTGCGGGACCGATTGGCAAGCTGGTTGCAGGTATTTTTGTGATTCTTGGGCATATGTTTCCGTTGTATTTTGGTTTTCGCGGCGGCAAGGGCGTACTGGTAGGCGCGGTTATGCTGGCCCTGTTTGACTGGCGCGTGTTTCTGGTGGCACTTGTGCTGTTTATGGGCGCGGTGATTTTGACAAAGTGGATTTCGCTCGGTTCGATTCTTGGCGCAATCAGCTTTCCGATTACAACCTTTATCTTCTACCGTGATACGACGCTGACGGCGATGGCATTTGGCATGGCGGCGGCGGTGGTTTTCATGCACCGGTCCAATATTGCCCGCATTTTACAGGGGAAAGAAAATAAATTCTCGTTTAAAAGCCAGAAGACGATTGAAAAGTCTGCTGCGGACGGAGAAGGGAGCCAAAAATGAACGTATTTGTACTGGGTACCGGCGGCTGGGGTATTGCACTGGCTATCCTGCTGCATCAGAATGGACATCAGGTGACCTCCTGGACTTTTTTTGAGGAGGAGTGCAGTTTACTGCGCCGCGAGCGGGCCAACGAAAAACTGCTGCCCGGTGTAAAAATTCCGGATGGCATTGCAATCACTACTGATATGTCCGGCGCGGCGCGGGCCGACCTGGTTGTGATGGCGGTGCCCTCCTTTGCGGTTGCTTCCACCGCAGAACAGCTTGCCGGTATTGTGCCGGCAGATACGGTGATTGTCAATGTGGGCAAGGGGCTGGATTCCAAAAACGGATACTGCCGCTTTTCGCAGACGATCAGCCGCGCGATGGGCGGAAAGAATCCGGTGGTTGCGCTGACAGGGCCTACCCATGCGGAGGAAGTTGCCCGCGGCATTCCAACGGCGATTGTGGCGGCTTCGGAATGCCGTGCGGCGGCGGAACTGACGCAGGAAGCGTTTATGAACGACGTGTATTTCCGCGTATACACCTCGTCGGATATTATCGGTGCAGAGCTGGGCGGCGCGTTTAAGAACATCATCGCGCTCGGTGCCGGCATATCGGACGGCTTGGGGCTGGGGGACAATTCCAAGGCCGCTTTTATGACCCGCGGACTGACGGAGATTGCACGGCTTGGCGTTACGCTGGGCGCAAAGAAAGAGACGTTTGCCGGCCTTTCCGGCGTGGGCGATTTGATTGTTACCTGCTGTTCGATGCATTCGCGCAATCGGCGGGCGGGCATCCTGATTGGACAGGGCAAGACCGCGCAGCAGGCCATGGCGGAGGTTGGCGCGACGGTGGAAGGATATTATGCCACCGAAGCCGGCTATCACCTTGCAAAACAGCAGGGGGTATCCATGCCGATCACCGAGGCGATGTATGACCTGCTGTATCATGAAATTCCCGTACAGGACGCAGTTCGGCTGCTGCTGGACCGTCCGCGGCGCGGAGAGCATGAGGAAGTATGGTTCCACTGATGCGCATACTGCCGCGCGGCGGAAGAAAGGAAAACGGATATGCTACAACGATCAAAGCGGCTGCTTGCTGCCATTATGGCGGCAGCGCTGACGCTGACACTGTGCGCCTGCGGTGAAAAGAAGGCGCAGCAGGCTGAAGGCGCATTGAGCGAGCAGGAATACATTGATGCAGTGGATACGCTGAATATTGAGATGTATAAACTGCAGACGGCTGCGCAGGAAAACGAAATCACGGACGAACAGGCCGCGCAGGCCCTGGTGGACGAACTCAAGCAGCCGATGCTGGACTTTGCCGCGCTTGTTCCGCCCGCAGCGTATGCGGAGGCGCATGAAAAGCTCAGCTCGGGCTGTCAGGCGATGGCAGATTATATGGATATTATTCTTGCGGCAGCCGGTGAAACAGAGGACGATGTGCTCCGGCAGGCAGCGGAGGATGCGAACGATAAGCTGATGACTGCGATGAACGATTTGTCGGAAGGTTCGCTGCTGCTGGGCGAGGCAATGGAATAAAAAGGCGGAAAAACGCAGCAAACGGGCACTCCTGCGGGGGTGCCTTTTGTTTGCACTTTGCCGTATCATTTGATATAATAACGATATATTGCCTGAAGATGTTTCGGAGGAGTCTATGGAGACTATGAATGCATGTAAGGCGGCGCTGCGCAGCGCCGCGCCTGATATAGAGATATGGGAAAACGAACCCATGAGCCGTCATACAACCTTTGCCATTGGCGGACCGGCCGACCTGTTCCTGCTGCCCAGGACAGCGCAGGAGCTATCTGCTGCGGTTGCAGTGCTGCGCGGTATGGAAGTGCCGACCCTGCTGCTCGGCAACGGCTCCAATATGCTGGTGCGGGATACGGGTGTTCGCGGGGCGGTAATCTGCACTGCCGAACTGGACGATGTGCGCACCGGGGAAGACGGTACGCTGACCGCCTGCGCAGGCGCGCTGCTCAGCCGTGTGGCGCGTAAAGCGCAGCGCGCGGGACTGACCGGCGTAGAGTTCGCGGGAGGTATCCCGGGCAGCGTGGGCGGTGCGGTGTTTATGAACGCGGGCGCTTATGACGGACAGATGGCGGGCATTGTTTGCAGAACAGACTATCTGGATGGCAAGGGTGAGATGCACACGCTGGAGGGTGCGGCGCACGGTTTTGATTACCGCCGCAGCATTTTCCGCGATCATCCGGATTGGACGGTCGTGCGCTCGACCATGCAGCTTGCGCCCGGAGACCCTGCCGCCATTTTGGATAAAATGACGGACCTGGCACAGCGCAGACGGGATAAGCAGCCGCTGAACTATCCTTCTGCCGGCTCGACTTTTAAACGGCCGCAGGGGTACTTTGCAGGCCGGCTGATTGAGGACGCGGGGCTGAAGGGCGTTTCGGTCGGCGCAGCGCAGGTTTCGGAAAAACATGCGGGCTTTCTGATCAACCGCGGCGGCGCGACGTGTGAGGATATGCTGCGCCTGATTGCGCTGGTGCAGAAAACGGTACAGGAACGGTTTGGCGTTGCATTGGAGTGCGAGGTGCGCATCATTTGACAGATAGAAATTGCAGCGGTCAGGGGATGAAACTATGTATTTTTTGATTGTTTCCGGCATGTCGGGCGCAGGCAAGAGCCGCGCGGTTGCGACGTTTGAGGATCTGGGGTATTATTGCGTCGATAATCTGCCCATTGCACTGATTCCGCGCTTTGCAGAGATTTGTCTGGCTGCCACAGAGCGCTATGAGCGCGTTGCGCTGGTGACCGATGTGCGCGCGGGCGGCGATTTTCAGAAACTGTTTGATTCGCTCGATTCGATCCGCGATATGGGCTGCGATTACCGCATCCTGTTTTTGAATACCGACACGCCGACGCTGATTCGCCGGTATAAGGAAACGCGGCGCAAACATCCGCTGATGGATAAGGGCATATCAATGACGGCCGCGATAGAAAAAGAGCGTCAGATGCTGTCTGCGCTGCAAACACGGGCTGATTTTGTAGTGGATACGACCGGCCTGTCCGTCGCAGGGCTGCGCGAGCGCCTGATTACGCTGTTTGGAGGCAAGGATAACGGCGGCGCGTTCGAGGTCATCGTGCAGTCGTTTGGTTTTAAATACGGCATTCCAAATGAATCCGACCTGGTGTTCGATGTGCGTTTTCTGCCCAATCCATATTATGAGATGAGCCTGCGCGAGAAAAACGGCACCGACCCCGATGTGCGCGATTATGTGTTCCAGGGCGGTGAGGCGGATGCACTGCTCAAGCGCCTTTATGAACTGGTGGATTTTCTGATGCCGCGCTATGTGGCGGAGGGCAAGGCTAACGTTGTCGTCAGCATCGGGTGTACGGGCGGCAAACATCGTTCGGTA
>NZ_JBMNUP010000061.1:0-9682 GCF_050946325.1 Agathobaculum sp.
GAGAACGTGCAGAAGTTTACCAGCGGCCCGGTTGCGGTTGAAGCGCTGAAGAACGGCCAGATCGACTGCGTGGTTATCGATAACGAGCCGGCAAAGAACTACGTTGCACAGAACGAGGGCCTCAAGATTCTGGAGACCGAGTTTGCGGTTGAGGATTACGCAATCGGCATTGCCAAGGAGAACACCGAGCTGCTCGACAAGGTGAACACCGCAATCCGCGAGCTGAAGGAAGACGGTACGATCGACAAGATTATCGAAAAGTATATTCCCTCGAACGGCTGAGTAGACACATAAACGATTTTTTCGAATACAGGGACGGTTTTTCCGCCCCTGTATTCGTGCGTTAAAGAAGGAGGAATCGCCAGATGGCTGAATGGCTGGCACAGGCGCCGGGTTGGCTGCAAGCAATGCCGGAAGGCATACAGGGACTGTTTTTCTCCCTGTATCGCGTATTCGTATTGAATGACAACTGGAAGTTCTTTGCAAATGGCTTGAAAATTACTGCGCTGACGACGCTGGGGGCGCTGCTCCTTGGCGTTTTGATTGGCGTACTGGCGGCTGTGATTCGTTCGGCGCATGATTCCAGACGTGCCAATGCGCGGCCGAACATCTTTTTGAATATTGCAAACGCGCTGTGCAAACTGTACCTGACCGTTATCCGCGGTACGCCGATGATGGTGCAGCTGATGATTGCCAGCTTTGTGATTATGACGCCGCGCGGACAGAAGGAAACGCTGATCTGTGCGATTGTCACCTTTGGTATCAATTCGGGCGCATATGTGGCAGAAATTGTCCGCTCCGGCATTATGTCCATCAATGCGGGGCAGATGGAAGCCGGCCGTTCGCTCGGTTTGAATTATGGACAGACCATGTGGTACATCATTATTCCGCAGGCCATTAAGAACATTTTGCCTGCGCTTGGCAATGAGCTGATTACGCTGGTAAAGGAAACGTCGATTGTGACGACGATTGGCCTGAACGACCTGACCAAGGGCGCGCAGATTATCGTATCCAACACATATGAAACCATGGTAGCCTATATTTGCCTGGCGCTGATTTACCTGGTGATTGTACTGATTCTTACCAAGCTGCTCGGTATTCTGGAAGGGAGGCTGCGCGCAAGTGATCGTCGTTAAAGATCTGCATAAGTCGTTTGGCGACCATGAGGTGCTGAAGGGCGTAAACGAACGCATTGAAAAGGGCGAAAAAGTTGTTATCATCGGGCCGTCCGGTTCTGGTAAGTCAACTTTTCTGCGCTGCCTGAATCTGCTGGAAGAGCCGACAAGCGGCAGCATTGTATTTGAGGGGCAAAATATCACCAGCCGTGAAACGGATATCAATATCGTGCGCCGGAAGATGGGCATGGTGTTTCAGCAGTTCAATCTGTTTCCGCACCTGACGGTCAAGGAAAACATCAAGCTTGCGCCGCTCAAGCTGAAAACCATGAGCGAAGAGCAGGCGGATAAGCGTGCGATGCAGCTTTTGGAGCGCGTCGGCCTGCCGGATAAGGCGGACAGCTATCCGATTCAGCTTTCCGGCGGACAGCAGCAGCGTATTGCAATTGCCCGCGCGCTCGCGATGAATCCGGACGTGATGCTGTTTGACGAGCCGACATCAGCCCTTGACCCTGAGATGGTGGGCGAAGTGCTGGAAATTATGAAGGAATTGGCAGATGACGGTATGACCATGGTTGTGGTCACGCATGAAATGGGCTTTGCCCGTGAGGTTGCCACCCGCGTACTGTTTATGGACGGGGGCAATATTGTTGAGCAGAATGAACCGAAGGAATTTTTTGCGAATCCACAGCATCCGCGCTTGAAGGATTTTTTGTCCAAGGTGCTATAAGAATGATAAAACTGCCGCAGAACAGCTTGTTCTGCGGCAGTTTTTTGTATGAACGCAAAAATGTAAAAACGACGGATGCGATGAATATTCTCTGGAAAATGCGGCATAATGATATTTTTTAACATTCTATAGCGGGAATGGAGGTAAAAATGAAAGAAAAACACATTTTCCAAACACAGGTAGAGCAGTTTTTACAATTTCTGCAGCAGGCGGAGTGCAGCCCGGGGACGATTGAAAAATACCGGCGGGATGTCAACGCCTTTGCCTGTTGGCTGGATGCACGGCCTGCGGACAAGCAGGCTGTGACCGCGTGGAGAACGGATTTGCTGCGGCGGGGATACGCTGCGGTGACAGTGAATTCCATGCTGGTGGCAGTCAACCGGTTTTTTGACTGCATGGGCTGGCAGGACTGCAAAGTCAGATTGCTGCGGCTGCAGCGCAATCTGTTCCGCGGAAGGGAAAAAGAATTGACGCGGCAGGAATATATGTGTTTGGTGAAAGCGGCGGCTGCCTGCGGCAAAGAGCGGCTGGCGCTGCTGATGGAAACAATCTGCGCTACCGGCATTCGGGTATCTGAAGTGCAGTATATCACCGTGGAGGCGGCGCGGCAGCGGCGGGCAGAGATTTCACTGAAGGGGAAAATACGGGTGATATTGCTGCCGGGGGCCCTTTGCCGCAAGCTGCTTCGCTTTGCCAGACAGCAAAAAACCGTTTCGGGTGAAATTTTTCTCACCAGAAACGGAACAGGGTTGTCCAGAAAACAGATATGGGCAGAGATGAAAGCAGTTTGCAAGCTGGCCGGTGTGCAAACCTCCAAAGTTTTTCCGCACAATTTGCGGCACTTGTTCGCGCGGACGTTTTATAAGGTATGCCGCGATGTGGCCAAGCTGGCCGATGTGTTGGGTCATTCCAGCATGGAAACGACGCGCCTTTACCTTGTTTCCACAGGCGAAGAGCATGAGCAGCAGCTGAATCGGCTGCGCCTTCTTTGTTAGACAAAATCTGTATTTTGTCCAATAAAGAGTGGCAAATACGAGTTTAAAATGTCATATTCCTTTACTTATATAAATAATAGCACACCGAAAAACCGATGGCAAGAATATCTTTCAATTTTTTTATATGCAAAAAAGACCGACTGAAATTTACCGGTTGACGTCGGCCTGTTTGCCCTGCAGAAAAGTAGCTCCTGTGAAAAAACACAGGAGTTTTTTTGTGAATTTTTAACAGTGCAATGCATTCTAAAATTTTTCGTAAGACAAAATACAGAGTTTGTCCAAAACGGCAGAGAGAAAACAATCACTTGTGAGAATGAGTGTTGATATAGATATACCCGAAAAGGAGGAAACAGAATGAAACAGAGAATAAAGCGGATCATCAGCATGCTTTGCGCGGCGGCGGTAAGCGCAAGCATGCTGCCGCCGGTAACTGCGGCAGCGGCAGTTGACGGGAGCGACCTGCCCATCAACGGCTATGTAGCAGAGCAGGCTGCGGATACAGTGACGCCTGATACGGCAAGTCATAATGCCTTCGTTGTGACGGATGAGGCCAATCCGGCGAACGGCGTTTATACGGTAGGTACCGAAAACCGCAGTTCGGCGCTGAACGGTAAGATTTGGGCGGATAAGTCGGTTGAAGCGGGTGATAACGGCACATTTGATGTGACGCTGTCCGCACTGGGCCAGACCTTTGCGTCCACCACGACCACGAAAAACGAAGTGGCGCTGGACGTTGTATTTGTGGTGGATGTATCGTACAGTATGGGATATGGCATGGCTTCCGATTCGGATAGCTATCAGACGAATGCCGAGGATACCCGCATGTACGCCACGGTTAACGCGCTCAACAGTGCGGCGAACGAGCTGATGAAAAATGAAAACAACCGGGTGGGCGTTGCCGTATTTGCCGGCAGTGCCAGTCAGATGGTTCCGCTGCAGCACTATGAGAAAAGCGGCAGCAGCCCGTTCTTTTCCTATACAGGGCATAAAGTGCCGGAGGGATTTTGGGAAAGCCTTTCCGGCAGCCTGAACTTTACCTCTGTGGGAAATCCAACCTACAGTAAATCCTATGCAAGCGCGACCGATCCCCAGTCCGGCTTTTTTGCAGCGGCAGATATGCTGAAAAATTCGGACATTCCGGCGGGTTCTTCGGAGCGGATTCCGGTTGTTGTGCTGCTGACAGATGGCGCGCCGAACGACAGTACGCAATACTACAAGACGGGCAGCAGCGACGACGGAAGCGCTGCACCAGAGTATGTGTCCGGCGACTCGCGGCCGCGCTACGATGTTCGGGACTGGTACTATGCCATCTGCACAGCAGCGTACCAGAAAGAACAGATTACGGCAAATTACCGCGCCAAGCAGAATAGCACAGACACGCAGGCCAAATTTTTCACAATCGGCCTGAGTCTGAAGGACGGCACGGACAATGCGATTATGCTGGATCCGAAAAAGCGGACCGATACGACCACGCCCGGCACGTTGTCCGCGGCGATCAATCTCAATACCCCGGCGAAGATGGGCTTTGCTTCTTATGACTATGCGGACCAGTCGTTCGTCGGCCAGATGAGCCAGCAGGATCTGGAGAATATCTTCAACACCATCGTCGGTGAGATTACCTCCATTACCGGCGGCGAGAACGTCGGCGAGTCCACGGGCGGGCGCAACAACATGAATTTCTTTGATACGCTCGGAGAGCAGGTGCGTCTGAACGGTGATTTCAAGCTGGAAGTGCCGACCTACACCACGGTCGAAAACGAAATGAAGGCGGGCAAAACCCGCACCTATACGCTTGCACCGCACAAAAAAGTGAGCGGTGAGTACGTATCGGTATCGGGGCAGGAAGCGCAGACGCTGGTAAACAGCGGCGAAACCCTTTATCTCCGTCCGACCGCGGTAACGGTTGATACAGATACGACTGACTTGGATGCAACTAGCAACGCATACGACAAGGCGGCGCTGAACGAACTGGAAGTTACGGTGCGCAAGCTGCAAAACGGCCGCCGTCAGTTGCAGGTCAGCATTCCGCCCGATCTGATGGCGTATAACGTGCTCAATGTGAAGGAAGCGAATGGCCAGAAGACCGCGTCCTATTATGAATCTGCCCCGATTCGCTTCCGCTATGACGCGGCGCTGATGAACACGGCGGCAGCGGGTACCTATCTGCTCAGCGAGCCGTCGCAGACCTATCTGTCGTTCATGCCCAAGTCGGAGCAGGTGGACGGCAAGTATATCATGCCGTATTATTGGGCACAGACAGAAAAGGCGTTCGATAAGACGGTAAAGGCTGCCGGTACTGCCGTTGCGGGTTCGGTAAACTATGTTTGCCAGTCCACAATGGACTCCAACAAGCAGGTATACATTTATCTGGGCAACAACGGCCTGTACACGCTGAAAGGCAAAACCCTGACGCTGGATATCCACTGGAACGATAACAGCAATATTGCGGGCAAGCGTTTCGAGAATATCAGCGTGCAGCTTTACCGCGACGTGGTAAACGGAAAAGACCCGGCAGCGCCGGATAACACGGCACCCAATGCAGAACTGGTGAAGGGTCAGCAAGTAAGACTGGGTCTGTCTGATGTAAAGGCGGATAATGAAAACCTCTGGAGCCGGCTGTTCCAAGATCTGCCGGTGTATTCAGCTGACGGAAACTATTACCGCTACTGGCTGCAATTTGTACCGGAAACAGAGGGTCAGCCGGACGACAGCCGCGGCTATACGGTTGATATTTTCAACGCTGCTTCGCCCAACCATGAGAATGGCAAGCTGATTAAAGATGGAGGTACTTGGTGGTTCTGCTTCCGCACGCAGCAGGGCGGGCAAGGCGAAAGCCTGAAAGAAAATGCCAACCTTGCGATCGAGTTCACCCGCGAAGCCGAAACCGTTGACCTGACCATTGAGAAAAAGTGGGACAGCGGTATTTCGGATAAGCCAGAAAGCATTGAAGTTCTGCTTTATGCCAACGGACAGCTTGTGAACGATAAGGGCGTAGCACAGAAGGATGAAAATGCAGCGAAAATCACCATTACTGGCACAGATAGCTGGACGAAAACGCTGTCCGGCTTGCCGTACTATGTGAAGGGCGGCAAGGGCGCGACGATTGCGTATAACGTGATTGAAACCGGTGACTTGGCGAAGGATTATACCACAACCAAGGACTATAAATTTACCGGTGTAGAGGGCTTCGAGGATACCAAAGTCACAATCACGTTGACCAACCACAAGAGCGTTGACAAAACTGCTTTGACTGCTGTAAAGTACTGGGATGATAACGAAAACCAGGACGGCATACGCAAACCTGTTACGGTCAAGCTGACCGCAACGGTGGATGGACAAAAACTGAACGACTCGGCTGTGACTGGGCTGCTGGAGAGCAGTGAAACACTCGAAAAGACCATTTCTAATACCACGGACGGCGCGTCGGTCACTTGGGAAAACCTGCCCAAGACGAGCGGAGGAAAGCCTGTAACGTACAGCGCCGAGGAAACCAGGGTTGGTGGTACGTCCCTTGCGGATAGCGGTTATACGGCTGCGTACAGCAAGACTGGCGACACTGTGATGATCACCAACACCCATACGCCGGAAACCGTAAGCATTACGGTGAAAAAGGAGTGGGACGACGGCAGCAATCAGGACGGCATCCGCCCCGCGAATATCAGCGGTGTACTGTATCAGCAGGTGAGCGAAAGCGATCCGATCAACGCCGTACGTTCGTTTGCAACACGAGATGGGAATACGGTTACGCTTGAGGGCCTGCCGAAGTATTCTGAGGGTAAGGAGATCAAGTATTATGTTTCCGAAGACGCGGTAAAGGGATACACGCTGACAAATAAAGACAGCGTAAAGGCATTGAACGGAACGACTGTATATCCGGTGACGATGGATACCGAGGGCAAAATCGGTTCCATCACGCTGACGAACCGGCATGCCCCGGCTACGCTGGCGTATCAGGTGGACATCACCTGGGACGACCTGGACAATCGTGACAAGCAGCGTCCGGCCGAGCTGACGCTCACCCTGCAGGGTGAGGGAGAAAACGGCATAAAAACGCAGACCTATTCCTTTAAACTGACAGTCGGCGATAGCGGTATTACAGCCGTTCAGCCGGAAACTCCAAATGGGGTGACGGCAACGTTTGCGGACAACACCGTGACGATTGCCGGCCTGCCGGAGTATATGGACAAGGTGCAGCTGGATTACAGCGCGGCGCTGACAGGGGCTTCGCCGTATACCGTGACCAAAACAGGCATGACGGCAGATTCCAGCGCATTCACGCTTTTCTATCGCCCGGGTCCGCTGCAGCTGTCCTTCCAAAAGGTGTGGGCGGATAACGAAAACGCAGCAGGTAAACGTCCCGGCACATACGTCTATGCGCTGACTTATCTGACGCTGACGCGCACGGCGGCGCAGGGTGCAGAGGAGACCGTGAATGCGATACCGTCTGTAACGGCTGCGGACAACGCTTATACAATTACCTATTCCGGTCTGGACAAGTATGATTCGGAGGGCAGGGCGTATACCTATAAGGTAACCGAGAGCGACGTGCCGAATTACACGGCGAGCAGAATGGAAGTCGTGCTGACCGGTGACGGCGAAAAGAAGATCATCAACACATATTCCTACACGCAGGAATTCTATGAACCGATTACCGTAGAAAAGCAGTGGCAGGATACGGATGGTTCGGGCAAGCGCCCGGCAATTCCGGAGAGCTACTCGAAAGAATCTGGCAATGACCCGCTGAATATCCGCCTGTATCTGACGGATGGTTCGCAGACCGATGAAAATGCTGGCATTCAGCCGGATAAGATTGAGCAGAAGCCGGATGACCCCAACGTCTGGGTTTACACATGGAACAATGTTCCCAAGACGGACAATGCAGGTAAGCAGCTGCTCTATACGGCATATGAAAATGCAGCGCTTAAAGACTATGTTGCAACAACAAAGTATGTCAATGTCACCGCGGACGGCACTACGCAGGGCGCAATCGTCAACACGCTGAACAGTGAAGCGGTTTCCCGCGGCTCGCTGACAATCAAAAAGGATTGGAAATCGGATGAAAGCTATCAGGACAAGCGTCCGGACAGCCTGACCTTTACCGTTGTCGGTGAGTATGAGGGCGGTACGAACAATATTTCGCGCATTGTAACTATGCAGAAGGATACTTGGACTGTCACCGTGGACAATCTGCCCCTGAGCGTGAACGGCAAGGCGGTAACCTACACCGTAACTGAAAACAATGTGCCGGCTGGCTATACGCCAATGTACAGCGGCGGCGTGACGTTGGAGGAAAGCACGGTTAAGGAAATCACGGTAACCAACACCTATACGCCGGATAAGTTCAAGCTGACCTACAACGGCAACGGCGCATCCGGCATAGCGCCAGTGGATACTACCGACTATACTCAGGTAAATCATACGGCAACGCTGCTGAATCAGGGCGGTTTGACCTATGAGGGCATGGTATTCCTCGGCTGGAACGAGAGCATCACCCCGATTGTCACCACCGAGGCGCAGAAAAATGCGATGACGATTCTGGCGGTTGATTCTGAGTACATGGTGAACGGCAGCACGGTTCTGTATGCGGTCTGGGCGCTGGATGAGAATGGTGACAATATTCCTGACTACGAGCAGAAGACGGTTACGGTTAACATCGTTTGGCAGGACGGCGGCAATGTCTGCGGCATTCGCCCGACCGATATGAGCTTTACGCTGAATGATAAGAGCTATATGGTTGATTTGAAGAATGACGCAGGTGTTCTGGTGAACACCAATGGCGGCAACACCGAATGGACGTATATCGTACCGGATAAGTTCGGGGTAGGGGATGCCTTTACTGCGGATAGCATTACCGAGGTTACTGTTCGCGCAAAGGCGCATGCGGATGCGAAGGATGACAGCACCTATACTGTTGAGAAGCGGTTGGAAGGTGACATATTCACCATCACGCTGACGCACATGCCGGAGACTACGACCCATACTGTCAACAAGACTTGGGAAAACGAGAGTGCAGCGGTGACTCCGACCGGTGCAACGGTTGTCCTGTATGCAAACGGTACACAGGTGGGTGGCTCTGAGAAGACGCTGGACTATAACAGCGGTGCTGAAAATTCCTACACTTGGACTGGTTTGGACAAGTACAAGGGCGGTCATCTCATCACCTATCACGCGGTGGAGACTTCTGTGCCCAGTGCGGACGGCGAACTGATGCCGCATTTCAAGGTTGCATATGATTGGGATGCGGTTGGTGAAACCCATATCACCAATACCTATTCGGATACGCGCAGCATCACCATGCTGTATGAGTGGGACGACGACAACAACGCCGCAGGTACCCGCCCGACCGCAATCAAGGTGCAGCTGTATAACGGGGATGAATCCGTTGGCGAAGCGGTTACCATTACATCGGCGGGCAATTGGGAAGCCATGTGGAACGGCCTGGACAAGAATACTGCCTACACGGCAAAGGTAGTCGGCTACATGGATGCTGAGGGTGATGAACACTCTGTCGAGCTGAGCGAGGGAGTGCCCGGAGAACTTGGAGAAGGATACGATTTCCAGATGTTCTCCTTTGGCGAAGGCAGCGTTTTTGTCGCAGAGAGTGCACTGGATAATGTCGCTGAAGTAACGGTAACTAAGAACTGGAATGACAGCGAGAACAAGTTCAGCACCCGTCCGGAGAAGATTTGGGTCAACCTGCTGAAGAACGGCGTGATTGAAAAATCCGCAGAGCTGACGGCGGACAATGGGTGGCAATACACATGGTCTGCCCTGGCTGAGTATGAAGACGGCGACGCGGTAGACTATACCGTGCAGGAGATTCCGGTTCCTGGTTATACGGC
>NZ_JBMNUP010000062.1:0-9559 GCF_050946325.1 Agathobaculum sp.
GGCGGCGCTGGGTGTTTTCGTTCTTTGGTTGACATTTTTCATTACCCCTTTCCATTATACAGATTGTTTTTCTGTCCGGCAAATCGGGTATGGGGGCAGCAGACAGCCGACAGCTTGGTCCGCTTGACGGCAGCCGTTACGGCCTGTGCGGACAGTACGATAATTTTTTACAGTGCAACGGGCGGACAAAAATAAAATAACGCGCCGATCTATTTCGGCGCGTTATTTTTGTGTATGGATATTTTTCGTAAAATACAGGATCACAGGAATTCTGTGCGGAGTCATACCTGCGCGGCAAATTCTGAAAGCACGATGTTTTTTCCACCGTGCAGCCGCGAGGCTTCCGCGGCCAGCGCCATGATGTGGCTGTCGATTGAAACGTCGATGGAAGTGAGCGGTTCGGTGCCTTCCGTGCGGAGCATCTCTACAAAAGCGTCCATCAGACGGTCGTCGCCGCCGCCATGTCCTGCGAATTTGTCTCGGACGGGGTCCAACCGGATGGTCTGAACAGGTCTGCCGAAAGGGTGCAGAAAAATGCAGTTCCGCAGCATGTCGATCTCCAACTCGCCCAGCGAGCCCATCGCCCGTAGGCTGCGGCGGCAATCGGCCGTAAATGCCGTGACGGTAAAAGTGGCACAAACACCGTTGGCAAAAGCCATACTCACGCACTGATGGTCCGCTACATCGTTGTCACACGCATATACGCAGCGTCCGTATGGCCCCTGCTCCAGCGCTCGGCGGACGTTTTCCGGTGTGGGGTGCACGTCCAGCACCGAGCAGGGCCACTCTGTATTGCCGTGTAGAATGCCTGTCTTTTCGTTGTCCATATAGATCTGCACGGCATTATAGGGGCAATCGCCGCGGACACGACACTCTGTACAGCGCCGGGCTGCGCCTTTCGGCGCGTTCTGTGCAAAGAAAACAGATAACCCGCCTACCGAGGAAAGTGAAATGCAGGTGTCTCCGGCCAGCCACCGCAGCAGATCCAGATCATGACAGCTTTTTGCAAGGATCATGGGGCTTGCCTCCCCGGCCCGGCGCCAGTTCCCACGGACATAGCTGTGAGCGAAGTGCCAGTATGCCACATTCTCAATCAGATCCATATGAATCAGGCGGCCGATAGCATTGGCATCCAGCAGCTGCTTGACAGTGGAAAATATCTGCGTATAACGCAGGACATGAGCTACTGCAACGATGCGCTGGTATCTGTGAGCGGCACCGCGCAAAGAAAGACATTCCTGCAAATCGGGCGAGACGGGTTTTTCAAGCAGAAGGTGATACCCTTTTTCCATCGCCGGGACAGCATGCCGGACATGCTGGCGGTCCTGTGTGGCAATGACGGCCACATCGCCCAGGCGCGGCGCTTCCAACAGAGCTTCCATGCTTTCATAACAGCTTTCTTCGGCAAGGCCGAAAGCCTCCCGCGCGGCTGTGCGCTTGGCCGGGTCCGGGTCTGCAACGGCTACAATGCGTATTTTGTCGGGATTGCGGCGCGCGTAGGAAGCGTACACCTCATAGCCCCTTACGCCCAGTCCGCCGATAACGGCGGTGATCGGTTGTTCCATCATACTCCTCCTTTTCAGATCCGGCAGGCAGAAATGCATTCGGTCCAGGAATAGCAGCCGGAAAAATGTCCGGCGCTATCTGTAAGATACCGCAGCTTCGGGCTGAAAAGCGTCTCCAGCGCAGAGGCGTCACCCGCTGCAAAGCGTTCCATCCGGCGCGCCGCGGTATCGAACCGCCCCGCAAGGCCGGACAGGCGCAGGTCGATAACTTCAAACCCGAAGGGATTGTTCGTGCAGTCCCACAAAGCCTCCCAGGCGCGCTTGCAGCACAGGGTCTGCCGTGCGCACGCTCCGGCCAGCTGCGCAAGCACAGAAGCGGTACCGGCCTTCGCTCGGGGTGCCTGCTCCCGCCAGCGGCATTTCAGCTCCAGCAAAAGGGCAAGCTGCTCATAAAACCGGTACAGCGCCTCAAATTCCGGCGAGTCACTGGAGAAGTTTTCATATTTACGCGCAAGATCCGCATAAAACCCGGAAAAGGACATGCCCGCCGTATCGGCGGCGAACAGCGGCACCAGAGGGTCCTCATACAGCAAAAACTTGGCGGCGTTCACAGGATCTTCGCTTTTGGCGGCGACGCCTGGAGGGGTGTTGAAATCTCCCATGTACGCAAAGGCGGCCGGGTCTTCTCCGGTGCAGGCGCGAAACCGTTCGTCCACAACGTCCGGCCGCGTATCTCCGGTGTAATCGTACTCAGCATACAACTGCATGCCGTAAAGCGCTGTCAGCAAATTGGCCTCGCCGCCGTTGTCGCCCCAGGCGGTGGCAAACACGGAGCGTATCCCATTCGTCTCGCAGGCGTGCAGCCCGGGAAGAGAAGACGCGCGCATCTTATCCACAGCGGGTGCGGGCCCCACCCATGTCCAAAGCCCGCCCGCAAAAACCACGGGAGCACCAAACTGGGCATGGACGTGCAGAAGATGCTCGTACACCGGCTGCTCGTTATGGTAGTAGTCCCAATAAACGAGGGGGACATCCCGCCGCGCCGCGCTCAGAACATCCGCAGGCAGCTGCCCGGGAGCATCGTAGTAACCTCCCGTAGGCGAGGCCGCCCGCAGGTACATGTCGCTCCATATCATCGGCTGCAGACTGTATTTCTGTGCGATGGCGCACACGCGGGCAAGATGCTGTTCCATCAGTTGATGTGACGGGACAAAGCCGTTTTTGAAGCGGTAATTTCCCAACCCCAACGACCAGGCCTCATCCATACCGATATGTACCCGCCGGGTGCGGAATGTCCCGCTTACGGCACGAAGCAGCTGTTCGATGAATACGTAGGTTTTTTCTTCCCCCACCATCAGGATATCCTCGGTGTCCCGCAGCGCTGCGTCTACCTGCGGCCAGTGCAGCGCACGTTCCAGATGCGCCAGCGTCTGAATGCAGGGCACCAGCTCAATGCCCAGAGCAGCTGCATAGGAGTCCAGCCCGCGCAGCGCTTCAACGCTGTACCGGCCGCGCAGATAGCCGAAATAGGGCTGCTCCGGTACCTCATAGGTGTCTTCGGTGTACAGCATCAGGGTGTTCAGACCCATCAGAGCCATTTTGCGCAGGACCATTTTCACGGCCTCCACCCGGGGAACAGCGTTCCGCGAACAGTCCAGCATCACCCCGTTGTGCTCAAACACCGGCTGGCGATGCAGCGCAAAGCGCCGATGGTCCGCCCTCTTAAGGTAAGAAAGCGCCCGGAAAAATTGTACCGGCTCACAGTATTCCACCCGCAGGGTCTGTCCGTCGAACTCGGCGGAAAAGGCTCCGCCCCGGCGGGCAGAAAGCCGTATTCCGTCCGTGCCGGAACGAAATCCCTCGTGCATACACAGTTTTTCCAGACCGCTGCGCAGTTCGTCCGGGAGCCCGCATAAATCAATTTTCACAGTGTTCATCGGTAAAACTCCTTTAACTTATCTTTCAGCAGCCCGCTGTATAGTCCGGCCGTGATTTCCGCCACAGTCCAGCCGCTTTCCACCGCCCAAGGGCCCCAGCCCACGTCATTGGGAAGCCCAAACACTTCCATCATATCCACATCGTATCCGCGCGCCCATGCGCCGTTGATTTTTGCATTCCTGCTGCTGATCTGGGCGCTGGCAAGAAACCCGGCATGGCGGAGGAACAGAGCGTAGATATTTTCGTCTCCTGTGACGAAATAAGCCTGCATCAGGCCCATAGGCACCCAGTTGTTGCTGTACAGCAGATCTGCCACAGGGTCTCCGTTCCGGCTCAGCAGTGAACATTCGCCACCCTCCTGTCTGCTGCATGCGGCGGAATAGTCGCTGTCCCACTCGAGATATGCGCCGGAAGGATGGCGCACGGCCTCAAGGCTGCGGATGACAGTGTAGAGCATTTCCAGGTCCGCCTCCTTCCCCGTGGCATAGTACAGCCATGAAACAGGCAGAAGCAGGCGGCAAAGCTCCTCGGTCTCGCTCTGCTCGCGCACTGTTTTGGGATAGGCCGCCAGAAGAGAGCGCATGCCCCGCTCCCCGACCTCCAGACACCGGGCGTCCCGTTCCATTTTTCCGTACAGCAAAAGACACGCAAGATAAAACGCATTGTAATGCGCGCAGGGAAACGCGCCGTTCTGCGTGTGCAGCCGTTCAAAATCCGACTGCGTCATATTCAAATTGTCCGTGCGGGCCGGCCGCAGCCCGTCCGGGCCGGTCGTATTCATCAAAAACTCCAGCGCCATACGGCATTGCGGCAGATACTCACGTCCCTGCCCATACAGCGCCTTGAGCAGCGTTACCAGCATGGCCCGGGCCATATCGTCCTGATAGCATACTTCCCACGCGACATCCGTCCAGCGCAGCATGCCTGCACAGCGCCCGGTCTTGACCTGCATTACGTCGTAGACGTAAGCTTCCAGCCGGCCGGAACGTGCCCGGCTCTCTGCGTCACCCGTAGCCAGCGCATGAAAAAAATAAGCCATCGCCGCTTCGCCGCAGCAGTCCGTACGGATGGGAAACGCGATTTTCTGATGGCCGTCCGGATAAATCTCGGTGCCAAGGCCCTCCAGCACGCCGCCGTTTCCGCCGTCAAGGAGCGTGCCGGATGCTTCAAACCAGTGCAACGCCGCCTGTGCGCACGCGCCCAGTTCACTGCTCCGCCCCAGCGTATAGGCCGGCTCGGCCGGAGGCAATTCTACAGGCGTGCCGCAAAGCCATTCCACCAATGCAGCAACTACACGCCGCCACACGCTGACAGGAGCGAAGCGCGCCCGCACAAAATTACACAGACGGAAACTGCACACCGCTGTAGTAGGTGTTTCAAACCAGACGCCGTAAGCCGTGTGATCTTCTTTGTCGCTTTCGGAGAGCGGTTCGCATGCGTGCTGCGTCAATCCTTTTTTATACACGAGCACAGGCCGCGCCCCGCGGCATTTATAATAAGGAGCCGACCGGAAATTGCACTGCTCGTCCAGCAGCGTCCCCTCCGGCATGCCGGTGAATGCGCCGTCCGCACACACAAGGCGCAGGAACCGCGTGGATTCGGGCGGCATGCAGTAGTTCTGCGCAAAGCTGAGCGCATATTCGTAAAACACCCTTTTGCCCGCGGCGGAAAACGCTTCCAATGCGCTGCGGCTCCGGGCGGGCAGTACCAGCGGCTCCTCATGCGTGCCGCCAAAAACGCAGGCACAGTCAAATGTATCCAGGCTGTGCGGGCCCAGCGCATGCGGCGCAAAAACGACAGTGGACACCCCGTCGCACCGCTGCAAAAGCCGGGAGAGATCGCTTTCTCCCCGTGTGATGATCGCGACAGAAACAGACATGTCTTTTCCTCCTTCAGACCATTTTGTCCGTGGTTTAATTCCATTATAGGAATAGGGCCGCATAATGCAACGGAATGGAAGAATTGCTGGCCGCGAAAATAATGCGCAGCGATTTTTTTACTGAAAAAATTGTTTTTCCGGCGGTAAAAATATTGCTTGCCTGCTGAAAATTTTGTTGATTGCTTTCGCCGGAGGGGGCATGTAAACTTGATTTTGGAAAACAAAGCTGCGAAAGGTTGGTGGCAAGCCGTGCAAAAGACAACGGAGCAAAAGGCGGCGGGACGTCCGGCGCGTCTGAATTACAAGATGAAGACGCAATTACAACTGTATGCGCTCCTCGCTCCCGTGCTGATTTTAATTTTTATTTTTTGTTATTTGCCTTTATATGGCCTGCTCATTGCCTTTCAGGATTGGTACCCAGGTATGCCGTTTCTGGACTTTACCGGTGCTACCAAGTGGGTAGGCCTCAAGCACTTCATCTCATTTTTTCAAAATCCATATTTTTGGCGTCTGATCAAAAACACACTGGTGCTCAGCGCATTGAATTTGGGTGTAGCGTTCTGGATCCCCATCGGATTTGCGCTGCTTATCAATGAACTGCGTCTGGTAAAGTTCAAAAAGTTTGCTCAAACAGCAAGCTATCTGCCCTATTTCATCTCCAGCGTTGTTGTGGCGGGCATGGCGCTTTCATTTCTCAGCAGCGACGGTATTATCAACAAACTGATCGTACTGCTGGGCGGCGAGCCGTTTCTTCTGAATATGAAGCCACAGTATTTTCCAATCGTCTACACGCTCATTAATATATGGCGAAATTTCGGATGGGGCAGTATTCTGTATCTTTCGTCGATGGCGTCTATCGACACGGCGCTGTACGAGGCCGCCAGCCTGGACGGAGCAAATCGCTGGCACAAAATGTGGCACATCACACTGCCCTCCATCAAGCCGACCATCGTCGTCATGCTCATTATGGGCGTGGGCGGAATGCTGAACGCGGATTCGGATATGATTCTTCTACTGTACAGCCCAGCTACTTATGAGTACGCTGACGTCATCGGCACCTATCTGTACCGCTATGGCCTGGTGGGAGGCAATTTCAGCTATGGCACAGCTGTGGGCCTCTTCATCTCGCTCATCAACTTCGGCCTTATGTTCCTGGCGAACAAAGTCTCACGCAGGGTCGCAGACTATTCGTTGTGGTAATTTATTTTACAAGAAAGGGTGACTTTGCATGGCTCGTGCTTCTTTCCTGAAAAAGCGGCGGGGTGTCAACAACCATATTCAGGAAGGCTCCCGCATGGTTGACGCGCTGATCCTGGCCGTCATCGTCCTGATTTGTGTTCTCACGCTGTATCCCATGCACTATGTTTTCATCATGTCCATCAGCAAACCGCAAGATGTGATGGCGATGAACGTCTATCTATGGCCTACCGGGTTTGAGCTGGAGGCATATAAAAAGATTTTTACCGACAGCAACATGTGGCGCGCTTATGCGAATTCCATCTTATACACTGCGTCTTCCACAATATTGATTCTTATCACCAGCGTGCTGGGTGCATATCCCCTTTCCGTACCGGAGCTGCGCGGGCGCAAATTCGTCGTAGCGTTCGTTCTGCTGCCCATGTATTTCGGCGGCGGGCTGATTCCTACGTTTTTGGTGATGAACAGCCTGCATCTTTACAATAATATTTTTGCTATCATCATTCCGGCATCGTTCAGCATCTGGTATATCATTCTTACAAGAACATATTTCACGGGTATTCCGAAAGATATCCGGGAATCTGCGTTCATTGACGGCGCAAGCGATGCGGTGATCCTGTTCCGGATCTATCTTCCCCTTGCAAAGCCTATTCTGGCGGTGATTGCCATTTACTCTATCGTCTCCATGTGGAACAACTGGTTTTCGGCACAGGTGTATCTGCCGGATCAGGCGCTGCACCCGCTTCAGCTGTACCTGAAGCGCGTTCTTGTGGCGCAAACGGTGGACCTTACCAAGCTCAACTCTGCCGATATCGGCAACGCCATGCGTCAGATGATCTCCGCGATACAGATGCAATATTCCATGATTATCTTTACGACGCTTCCCATTATTTTCACTTATCCGTTCTTCCAGAAATATTTTATCAAAGGCGTTATGCTCGGCTCCCTGAAAGGCTGAACAGGGGCCGGCAAACAAATATATAATTAGGAGGACACCATGAAAAAATCGAAACTGTTGGCACTCATTCTGGCGGGCTGCATCGCAGTCTCTTCCCTGACGGCGTGCGGCGCCGCATCCGGCACAAGCGCGGGCGGCAGCGCTCCGGCGAGCGGCTCTGCCTCTGCAGCGGATGGCGTCAGTCATCTGAAGATCATGGGAACCGAGGGCTGGGCTCCCTGCACTGACTGGAACGAGGTGGGCGAATACAGTGCCTTTAAAACCCTGCAGGGCTGGCTGGACGAGGCAAAGCTGGACGTTGAATGGGAGGTCATTACCGCAGAACAGTATCCCGTGATCCTGCAAACGCGCCTTGCCTCCGGCAATGACCTGCCCGATATCGTAAAGGTCCACACACTGGATGATGCGGCGCTGCTTGCGCTGGCTGAACAAGGGCTAATCATTCCGATCAACGAAATCATAGATAAATATTCCGCAGGCCCCGCGCGGGAGGCGTTCAACAAAACTTTCCCCAGTGTGCGTCCGCTGACGACGGCCGAGGACGGCAATATGTACTGGTTCTGCAATGTGCAGAACAAATACTACGGTGACAACAACGATGCCAACGGCAGCTTCAGCATTCTGTACCGCCGTGACTGGGCCGATGCCCTGGAAATTGACGAGCCGGAGAACCTTGAGGAATTCACACAGATGCTGCGTGATTTCCGCACCAAGGACGCGAACGGCAACGGGCAGCAGGACGAGATCCTGTTCATAGACCCCAGTTCCTTTCGCACAGGCATTGCGCAGTGGTTCGACCTTGCCACGGGCACCATCGCACTGGACCCCCAACAGAATAAAATCGTCACTCCCTGGAAAAACCCCAATGTCAAAGCATATTTCGCATATCTTAACAGCCTTGTCAACGAAGGCATTTTGGATCCCGCTGTCGCGGGCAATTATGAGCTGCTAACGCAGAAGCGCGCGGAAAATAAAATCGCCGCCATGTGGGATTACACCAACGCCATGTGGAACGAGCCTACGGTTCAGGCCATCGCCCCGGACGCGCTGTATGCGCCGCTAATGCCGCTGCCCGCTGTGGACGGCGTGGAGCCGGCGTCGATGTCTGAGCCGGGCCAAATGGTATGGGAACGCTATGCCGTAACAAAAGACTGCAAAGATCTGGAGGCTGTTGCCCGGCTGCTGGACATTGTTTACTCCGAGGACTATGCTACGCTGACTGCCTTTGGGGAGGAAGGCGTCAACTTTACTTATGATGAGGAAGGCGTGATGGTATCCTGCGGTCTGTCTGGTGATGAACTCAGGGAGCAGCGGATTGCAGAAGGTGCAATGCTCTGGAATGGCGTACTGCCCCGGGTGCAGTCCGTAGATATGCGGCAGCAGGTCGCTACCTGTGACGATTACAAACGTGACGTGACACTGGCTCTCATCGACTACGATAAAAAATATCCGGATCAGCTCAACAACTTCCTCGCCCTTCCAACAAAGGAAGAATCGGAACGGATCAATGAACTGCAGGCCAATCTCGATACAGCCTCTCAGGAGCTTGCTACAAAGCTGACATTGGGCCAAATCCCCCTTTCTGATTTGGAAAAAGAGGTTGAGAAACTGGATGAGTTAGGCCTGTCGGAGCTGCTTGAAATTGCACAGGCGCGTTATGACCGCTATTTGGCGAACCTGCCTTCTTAAAACTGGCATCTTTCCACACCTCTGCCAACCGTGCCGCATCTGCGGCACGGTTGGATGTGTTATTGCCTCCGGCATTTGAGGGACCTCTTTGTAGCATGCGAGGCACGAACCTGGAAATATGTTACAATAAAGCTTGCCGCGGCTGTCCATCCCGCGCATCGGCCTTGGCCGTAAATTTGTTTTGAGGGGGAAAACATCATGCGCCGTGCATTTTGGCATTCCAGGGATTTTCAGCGGTACTTTTTTACATACGCTATTTTATTTTTTTGCATGCTTTTAGCAGGCACATTTGTGATTGTTTTAGTCACGCAAGCCGAACGCAGGCATGCGGCGGACCAGCAGCGTACAGCCCAAGGACAACGGATCGCTGAGATAGTGGACAACGCCTGGGAT
>NZ_JBMNUP010000063.1:0-9532 GCF_050946325.1 Agathobaculum sp.
GTTTTTGCATGTGCGGGAAAAACAGTCGCTCTGCTATTATGCCAGCGCGCAGTTTATCGCGTCCAAGGGCATTATGATGGTCAATTCCGGCATTGAAAACAGGGATTTTGAACGCGCGCGGGATGAAATTCTGCATCAGTTGGAAGACTGCCGCGCCGGCGGGCTGACAGAGGCCGAAATCGCCTCAGCCCGCAAGACGCTGGTGACGAACTGGCGCGCCATGCTGGATGATCCGCTGACGCTGGAGCGGTACTGGCTGGGACAGGCCGCGGCCGGTACGCTGGTGCCGCCGGAGGAGCGGATCGCGCAGGTTTCGGCGGTCACGCCCGAACTGGTTGCAGCCGCGGCGCAGCAGACCGAGCTGGATATGGTATATTTTATGAAGGGGGCGGGCAAATGAGCAGAGTTTACGCCTCCCTGAACGAACGGGTGGAAAGCCGGACGCTGGAAAACGGCCTGCGCGTGTGCTATCTGCCCAAGGAGAATTTCGGCAAAACGTTTGCCATCCTGGCCGCCAATTACGGCTCGGCGGATATGTCTTTTACGCTGGACGGCAAGCGGTATGATACGCCCGCGGGCGTGGCGCATTTTCTGGAACACAAGATGTTTGAGGACGAGGACGGCAACGCGCTGCAAAAGTTTGCCCGCACAGGCGCCAGCCCCAATGCGTTCACCAGCCAGACGATGACGGCGTATCACTTTTCCTGCACCGAGCGGTTTGAGGAAAATCTGGAGATTTTGCTCAAATTTGTGTTTACGCCGTATTTTACCGAGCAGAACGTCGCCAAGGAGCGCGGCATCATCGGGCAGGAGATCGGCATGATGGACGATACGCCCGGCTGGCAGGCGTTTATGGGCCTGTTTGAAGGCATGTACCGCGCGCATCCGGTGCGTATTCCCATTGCGGGCAGCGTGGAAAGCATCGCCCAGATTACGCCGGAAACGCTGTATACCTGCCATCGTGCGTTTTACAGCCCGCGCAATATGGCGCTGGTTGTGTGCGGCACGGCGGATTTTGACGAGGTCTGCCGCATGGCGGCGCAGTTTTCGCCGCAGCAGGCGCCGGAGATCGGCCGGCGGCATTACGGTGCGCGCCGTGAGACGGTCAGCGAGCTGACGGTGACCCGCCGGATGCAGGTATCGCAGCCGCAGTTTCTGCTGGGCCTGAAGGACGACCCGCTGCAGCAGGGGGAAAGCCGCCTGCGCCGCGGCCTGCTGGGCGAGCTGGCGCTGCGCATTCTGTGCGGCGATACCGCCCCCCTTTATGCGGAACTGTATGAAAAGCGCCTGATCGGCCGTGACTTTGACACCGATTATACGCTGATTCCCGAGGGAGCCGCCGCCGTGCTCGGCGGGGAGAGCCGCGACCCCGAGGCCGTGCGGACGGCCATCGAGGCGGAAATTGCGCGTCTGGCGCGCGAGGGCGTGGACAAAACACTGTTCCGCCGGATGAAAAAGGCGCTGTATGGTCTGTATCTCAGGGTGCTGGATGTGCCCGACGCCTATGCCCGCCAGCAGGCGGCCGCGTTGTTCGCAGGCGAGGATTATCCGGATTTTGCCGCCCTGTTTGACACGGTGGGGCCGGACGATGTGCAGGCCATGTATGCGCGCTGGGCGCGGCGTGACCGCTCCTGTCTGTCGGTTGTTATGCCGCGGCAGGAAGAATAAACAACAGCAAAGGAAGCTATCACATCATGGAACAAGTTATCTCTTTCCCTGGACTGGGGCTGGAGTTTACGCTCAACCGCGTGGCGTTCACCCTGTTCGGCCAGAAGGACATTTATTGGTATGGCCTGATTATCAGCGCCGGTTTTGTGCTGGCAGCGCTGTACCTGAGCACGCGCATCAAACGCTTTGGACTGACTGTGGACCATCTGCTGGACTGCATCATTCTCTGCGTGCCGACAGGCGTCATCGGCGCACGGCTGTATTACGTTGTTTTCCGCTGGAGCTATTACAGCCAGCATCCGGAAGAAATTATCGCCATATGGAAGGGCGGCATCGCCATATACGGCGCGGTCATCGCCGTTGTCATCACGCTGTGGGCATACAGCCGCCATAAGAAGATCTCCTTCGGTACGCTGTGCGACCTGGCGGCGCTCGGCCTGCTGATCGGCCAGTGCATCGGCCGCTGGGGCAATTTTGTCAACGGCGAAGCGCACGGCAGCATTACCCTGCTGCCCTGGCGTATGGTGATCGACGGCAGCAGTCCCTTCCATCCGACCTTCCTGTATGAATCGCTGTGGAATCTGGTGGGCTTCCTTGCACTGCATTTTTACTCCAAAAAACGCCGCTTCAACGGCGAAATTGCGCTGCTGTACGTCGCATGGTACGGCCTGGGCCGCGCATGGATCGAGGGCCTGCGGACGGACAGCCTGTATCTCGGTCCGGTGCGCATCTCGCAGGTGCTTGCGGTCGTAAGCTGCGTGGTTGCGGTGGCTGTGCTGGTGCGCAAGTATCATCGCATTGTGGTGGATCAGAAATTCTATCATCCTGCGCCGGCCGCGCCCGCGCCCGCTGTGGAAACGGCGCCTGCGCCCGCTGCCCAGCCGGCAGCCGGGCAGCCCGAACCGGCGCCCGAAAGCGAATCCATGCCGCAGCCGGAGCAGTCGCCCGCGCCGCAGGCCGAGCCGGACCCCGTGCCGACGCCCGTGCAGAATCAAGAGGAGGACGTATAAATGAGCGCAGTAAGAATGGACGGCAAAGCGCTTTCCGCCAAGGTGCGCGGCAGCATCCTGGCGGAGACGGAGGAACTGAGGCGCCGGGGCGTCACGCCCGGCCTTGCAGTCATCATCGTGGGCAATGACCCCGCGAGCGAGATCTATGTGCGCAACAAGGAAAAAGCCTGCGCAGAGTGCGGCTTTTACAGCGAAAAATATGCCCTTCCGGCCGAAACTTCGCAGGAAGAGCTGCTCGGCCTGATCGCGCAGCTCAATGAAAGCCCGCAGATTTCGGGCATCCTGTGCCAGATGCCCGTGCCGAAGCACATTTCCGAGCAGGCTGTCATCGACGCGATTGACCCCAAAAAGGATGTGGACGCGTTCCATCCGGTCAACGTGGGCAAGATTATGACCGGCAACTTTGATTTTGTGCCCTGCACACCGGCCGGTGTGATGGAGCTGCTGGCCGAGTATCAGATTGACCCCAAGGGCAAGGAGTGCGTGGTCATCGGCCGCTCCAACATCGTCGGCAAGCCGATGAGCATGCTGCTGCTGCACAAGCACGGCACGGTGACGGTTTGCCACAGCCGCACGGAAAATCTGGCAGAGGTCTGCCGCCGCGCGGACATTCTGGTGGCCGCAGTGGGCAAGGCCGGCTTTGTTACACCCGATATGGTCAAGGAAGGCGCAGTCGTGATCGACGTGGGCATCAACCGCAATGCGGCGGGCAAGGTCTGCGGCGACGTGGACCCCGCGGTGATGGAAAAGGCCTCCTTTATGACGCCGGTGCCGGGCGGCGCCGGTCCGATGACGATTACCATGCTGATGAAGAACACGCTCAAGGCGGCCAAGCTTCAGTGCGGCTGCTGATCTTTGGCGTACAGCGCGCCCATCAGGTCGAAAGCGAAGCGCATCCCGCAGAGAAAGGCTTCAAGCGGGTCTTTGGGGTCGCGCATAAACGGCCGGGCCTCGTTCCAGAACAGGTCTTCCAAAAATGTGTTCATAGGATCACCTCTTGTATTTGATTTAAATACAGCATAGCATGTGTTTGGGTTCAATGCAAGATGCAAAGGGATATAAATGGATTATATTGATCGAATCAAACAGGCTCGTGAAGAAAAAGGGATTTCCCAACGTCAGTTCAGCAAAATGCTGGGATTTGCAGAGGTTACCTACAGTCCCTATGAACGCCGTCAGCGCAAGATGGACGTGGATATGCTGATACAGATCTGCAAGCTGCTGGAGCTGTCTGCGGATGAGATACTGGGACTGAAATAAAAAGACGCGCGTCAGTATATACCTGTAAAAACACAAAAGGCGGCTGGTTTCAGCCGCCTTTTTTGCTGCGCGGCAGATGTTTCTTTTTGTTCGCGGTCTGTCCGCGGGAAAGGGGATTGACCTTTTTCCGCAAGCATTCTATAATAAAAGTACCAACTTCAGGGGAGGATTAATAATCATGGATATGAAAAAACTGGCCGGTGAAAAGGCCGCCACTTATGTGAAGGACGGTATGGTTGTCGGTCTTGGTACCGGTTCCACCGCGTATCATATGGTGAATGCTGTGGGCGAGATGGTAAAGAACGGTCTGAAAATTCAGGCGATTCCGACCTCCAAGGCAACCGAGGCGCAGGCGCGCGAGCTGGGCATTCCGCTGCTGACCATCGACGAGGTGGACCATGTGGATTTGGACATTGACGGCGTGGACGAGATCGACCCCGCTTTCAACGCCACCAAGGGCGGCGGCGGCGCGCTGTATCGGGAAAAGGTCGTTGCCTCCATGGCGAAGGAAGTCATCTGGATTATGGATGAGAGCAAGCTGGTGGACAAAATCGGCGCGTTCCACCTGCCGGTAGAGATTGCGCAGTACGGCTCCAAGCAGGCCATGGCAAAGATGGCGGAATACGGCTGGAATCCGGTTCTGCGCGTCAAGGACGGCAAAACCTTTGTGACCGATAACGGCAACTACATTGCGGACCTGCACCTCGGCGCAGGGTTTGATATTCAGGATGTATACAGCAAGCTGAACGGCATGCTGGGCGTGCTGGAGCACGGCCTGTTCCTCAACATGTGCAAGCGCATGATCGTCGGCTGCGCCAACGGCGAAGTCAAGGTCATCGAGAACGAGAGCAAGTAAGCAAACTACCATAATACCGGCGGGGAGGGCGGCACGATGGATGATACAATCAGAAGACGGCCGGGCGTGCGCGAAGGCTATCCGCGCAGGCGGCGCAAGACCAATTACCGGCTGGTGCTGTGCGGCGCGCTGGCGGTCTGCCTGATACTGGCCGTTCTGTTTTTCGCGCTGTTTCTGAACCAGCGCGGCAAGACGAAAGATTTGGAAGAGCAGGTGAAAAAACTCACCGAGCAGACCCAGACGCTGACGGGCGAAAAGACCACGCTGCAAAGTACGCTGGACGGCATGTATGATTCGGCCATCGCGGCGCTGCCTGACCCGACCACGGCGCAGACAGAAGCGCTGCCCGACCTGATTCCGCAATTGACCGGCAGCATTTATCTGGTGCGCTCGACCGGAAGCGGCTATCAGTACCTCAAGATTCCGTCCGGCATTCTGGCGGACAAGCTGATCGCCTACCGCGACGCGGCGGACTATACGGCGGCGGCCAGCGGCGTGACGGCGGATCTGTGGGTGCTGTATGACGATAAGGTGATTGGCATCAAGAGCGGGACAGATACCGGCTTTGTCAGCACCGACCGCACGGCTTCCGGCGCGGAATATACGCTGCCGAGCGGATTTTCGGCGTTTGTGTCCTCGTTCTTTGCGTAAGTAGGAGGACGGCAGGATGGAGAAAAAGCACAACCATGCCTTGTGGTATACGCTGCTGATTGCGCTGTGCCTGATACTGGGGGTAAAATACTGGCAGGCGGCGGAGCTCACAAGCAGCCTGGAGGGAATGCTAAATGCAGCCGCACAGGAGCATCAGAAGGCGATAGAAGAGTTTAACACGCTGCATCAGGACTATGAGGAAATACAGCAGGCCCTGATTGCGGAGAGCGCCCCGCTGCCTGTGCGCGCAGAGACGGATGTTCTGTCTGAGCTGATTGCGCAGCTGGACGACGGCGATTACGCGGTGCATCGGACAGAGGACGGCGGGCTGGAATACTGTCCGATTCCTGCGGGATATCTGGCGGATAAGGCTGCGGAATACTGCGCCGCGTCATATGAACCGGCAAAACAGCCTGACGCGGCAGGACAGCCTGCGGCAGCGCTGGATGAGGACGACTGCTCCTGGTGGCTTGTCCGTCCGGACTGCGTGGCTGGTTTTGACCTGACCTGCGGATTTATCAGCGCGGAGCGCGGAACAAGCGGAGAGACGCTGATCAAGATCGACGCGGCCAGAAGTTTTGCAGGAGCGTTTTTTAACCGGTGACAAAACAAAAAACGGGCGGGAGCGCTTGACAAGCGCTCCCGCTTGTGTTATGCTGTTAAAAGCCGCATTGTGCAATGGCTTTTGTTAAGTGTGCCCGAAACCGGGCGCCGCCGTGCCAAGCGTGACTCTATAATGAAAGAGAGGGAAAACCACATGTATGCCATTCTGAAAACTGGCGGCAAGCAGTACAAGGTATCCGAGGGCGACGTGATCTACGTTGAGAAGCTCGGCATGGAGGACGGCGCAACCGTTACTTTTGACGAGGTTCTGGCCGTAGGCGAGGGCGATTCCATCACCGTCGGCGCTCCTTACGTTTCCGGCGCTGCCGTAACCGGCACGGTTGAGAAAACCGGCAAGGGCAAGAAGATCAACATCTTCAAGATGAAGCCCAAGAAGGGTTACCGCAAGCGTCAGGGCCATCGTCAGCCGTACACCAAGGTGACCATCGCGTCCATCAAGGCGTAAGGCGGTGACAAAGGTCACTTTTTCGTCGCGGGGAGCAAGGCTCCTCTCGGTGGACATCCTCGGCCACGCGGGCTACGCGGAAGAGGGGGAGGACATCGTTTGCGCGGCGATCTCCAGCGCGGTTATGCTGACGCATGCTTTGCTGTTTGACGTGCAGAACATTCCGGTCGATACGCTGATCGAGGATGACGGCGCACACATCCGCATCACGCTGCCGCAGGGCGGGGATATGGAACGCGGGCAGGACGCGCTTCGGGCGCTCAAACTGCATTTTAACGAGCTGGAACAAGATTATTCCGAATTTTTGAACGTAATGGAGGTGCACGCAGATGCTGAAGATTAGCTTACAGTTTTTCGCTCATAAAAAGGGCGTAGGTTCGACCAAGAACGGTCGTGACTCCGAGGCCAAGCGCCTGGGCGTCAAGCGCGCGGACGGCCAGACCGTACCGGCTGGCAACATCCTTGTCCGTCAGCGCGGCACGAAGATCCATCCGGGCCTGAACGTCGGCCGCGGCAAGGACGACACCCTGTTCGCCAAGGTAGAGGGCGTTGTTCGTTTCGAGCGTCTGGGTAAGGACCGCAAGCAGGTCTCTGTTTACCCGCAGTAAACGTATAGGGGGAATCCAATTCCCCCTATATACAAAATCCGCTATGCGGCTTTTGATACCCCCTGGACGCGGCCATGCCGCGTATGGGCGGCATCACAAAATCGGGCAGAGCTCGATTTTGCGATGGAATTCACAGAATTCCGTTTTTAAGCGCGCAGAGCGCGTTTTGGAAGAACAGAAATCCCAGACGTTTGTCTGGGATTTTGTTTTCATTCCCCTGAAAGGAGGAAAAAGATGTTTATTGATATTGCAAAAATCCGTATTGCGTCCGGCAAGGGCGGCGACGGCAAGGTAGGCTTTCATCGGGAAAAATACGTTGCTGCGGGCGGGCCGGACGGCGGCGACGGCGGCCGCGGCGGTTCGGTGATTTTCAAGGTGGACGATAACCTTTCCACCCTGCTGGATTTCCGCTACAAAAAGAAGTATGTGGCGGCGGCCGGTGAAAACGGCGGCAGCAACCGCTGCAAGGGCAAGGACGGTGCGGACCTCGTCATCCGTGTGCCGCGCGGCACGATTCTCCGCGACCAGAAAACCGGACAGGTCATCAAGGACTTGTCGGACGACGAGCCGTTTATCGCAGCCAAGGGCGGCAACGGCGGCTGGGGCAATACGCATTTTGCCACGCCGACCCGTCAGGCGCCGCGGTTTGCCAAGCCCGGGCAGCCTGGTGTTGAGCGCGAGATCGTGCTTGAGCTCAAGCTGCTGGCCGATGTCGGTCTGGTCGGCTTCCCGAATGTGGGCAAGTCCACGCTGTTGAGCATGGTTTCTGCCGCGCGGCCCAAAATCGCCAACTATCACTTTACCACGCTGGTGCCCAATCTGGGCGTTGTATCCGTGGGGGAGGAGCAGTCCTTCGTCATGGCGGATATCCCCGGTATTATTGAGGGCGCAGCCGAAGGCGCGGGGCTGGGGCATGATTTCCTGCGGCATATCGACCGCTGCCGCCTGCTGCTGCATCTGGTGGATGCGGCGGGCAGCGAGGGGCGCGATCCGATCGACGATATCGAGAAGATCAACGCCGAGCTGGCCGGATACAGCGAATTTCTGGCAGCGCGGCCGCAGATCATCGTGGCCAACAAGACCGACCTGCTGGGCGATGACCGCGAGCCGGTCGAAAAGATCCGCCGTTATGCGGAGGAACACGGCCTGCTGTTTGCCGAGCTTTCCGCGGCGACCAATCAGGGCGTGAAGGAGCTGATCCGCCTGACCTGGCACGAATTGCAGCAGCTGCCGCCGGTGTTTGTGTATGAGCCGGAATTTGTCGAGACCGCACCGGACACGGCGGGCGCACGTGAGTGGACGGTTGAAAAGGTTGAGGATTATTATGTAGTTTCGGGCGCATGGGTGGATAAGATCATGGGCTCGGTCAATGTGGATGACTATGAATCCCGCCAGTATATGGACCGTATGCTCAAAAGCGCAGGCGTTTACGACCGCCTGGAGCAGATGGGCGTGCAGGAAGGCGATTTTGTCGTCATCGGCGATCTGGAATTTGAGTACGTTTACTAAAGCGAAAAACTTCGTTTTCCGGCAGGCGGTATTCGGACTCTGTGCAATATGGAAGAGAAAAAGTCAGGACATCTGTCCTGACTTTTTTTATGTATTTGCGCTGCAAATGCTGATGGATGCGCCTTATTTTTAAAGACGGAATGTTTTTATGGCTGCATGGTAACGGCAACTTTCATCACATGATCGCGTTTGCCCTCAAACAGGGCGTAAGCCGCATCAATCTCCTGCAAGGGGAAGATGTGGGTGATGAGCGGGGTGGTGTCGATCTCGCCGGCGGCGATCAGGCGCAGCAGCGCATCGCAGTCGCAGCCGTCCACGCCGCCGGTTTTGAAGGTCAGGTTTTTGCCGTACATATCGGGCAGCGGGAGCACCTGCGGGGTGTCATACAGCGCTACGATGGTGACCGTTGCGTTCGGCCGCGCGCACTCCCATGCAAGGCGGAAGCTGTCCGCCGTGCCGGCCACTTCAAGCACCACATCCGCCCCGCCGTGACTGCTGTTGCGGCGCACAAATTCAAGCGCATAGGCGGGGGTGACGGTCAGCACATCGGGATAGTGCGTTTGCAGAAATTGCAGGCGCGCGGGGTCCTGCTCGCACACGATGATGTGGCGGGGATGATGCAGCTGCGCGCACAGCAGGGTGCAGATACCGGTCGGTCCGGCGCCGATGATGAGCACGGTATCCTCCGGCTTAATATCAGAAATGCGGGCGGCCCAGTAGCCGGTGGCGAGCACATCGCCCACAAACAGCGCCTGACGGTCGGACACGCCATCCGGAATACGGTTCAGGCCCTGGTCGGCATAGGGAACGCGGACGTATTTGGCCTGCCCGCCGTCAATCCGGCAGCCGAGCGCCCAGCCGCCGTTGGGGTCGGTGCAGTTGTTGACATAGCCGTTCCGGC
>NZ_JBMNUP010000064.1:0-9523 GCF_050946325.1 Agathobaculum sp.
GTCATGTGCTCGATACCTTGGCAGAAACGTTTGCACTGGAGCCGATTATGGATGTTTATGCGCATACCCAATCGGTGCGCCGCAGCTTTGATGTGAAAAACTTGTCGTTTTCGGACGAATATTATAATTTTTAAAAGCAACAGGATACAGGCAGGAGGATAGAAATGGCTGAACTCACGCCCATGATGAAACAGTATTTTGAAGTGAAAAATAAAAATAAGGATTATATCCTTTTTTACCGTCTGGGCGATTTTTATGAGATGTTTTTTGAAGACGCCAAACTTGCTTCCCGAGAGCTGGAGCTGACATTGACCGGCAGGGACTGCGGACAGGAGGAGCGCGCCCCGATGTGCGGCGTACCCTATCACAGTGCGGAAAGCTATATTGCCAAACTGGTGCGCAAAGGGTATAAAATTGCCATTTGTGAACAGATGGAGGACCCTAAGCTGGCAAAAGGTCTGGTAAAGCGTGAGATTGTGCGCCGGATTACGCCGGGCACGGTGGTTGAAGCATCCATGCTGGAAGAAAACCGCAATAACTTTTTGGGCTGCATTTATGCGGAACAGAGCGGTATTGGCGTATGCTTTGCCGATATTTCCACGGGCGAGGTTTATGCAACCGGCTCCGCAGAGTGGCGGGATATTTCAAGTGAGCTGGGCCGCTTTATGCCGCGGGAAGTGCTGGTGGGTGGAACTGCCGTAGCATCAGAACCGCTGCTTTCTTTCCTGAAACAGCGGCTGGACGCGCTGGTAGAACCGATGCCGGATGAATGTTTTGATACGCAGCGCGCGGCCGAACGTACCGCAGCACATTTTAGAGTGGAAGATTTTGACGCAGCCGGCCTTGCTGATCTGCCGCAGACGGTGCAGTGCCTGGGGGGATTGCTCAGCTACCTGGAACAGACACAGCAGGCCTGCCTTGCCAGTCTGAATCATTTGCAGGTATATCACCAGGGACAGTATATGGAGCTTGACCTGATTGCGCGCCGCAATCTGGAGCTGTGTGAGACGATGCGCACAAAGGAGAAAAAAGGCACGCTCCTTTGGGTGCTGGATAAGACCAAGACGGCAATGGGCGGGCGGCTCATTCGCCAGTGGATTGAAAAGCCGCTGCACAATCCGCTGCATATTGTCAGACGCCAGCAGGCGGTCTGCGCGCTGTGTGAAGATCTTATTACGCGCACAGCGCTGGCAGATGCGCTGAAAAAAGTGTTTGATATGGAGCGTCTGATTGCCAGAGTTACTTATGGCACAGCCAACGCACGCGATTTGCGCGCGCTTGCTGCGGCAATTAGCTGTCTGCCGGAGATACGGCAGCAGGCGGCGATGTTTGGGCAGGCGATGCTGCATGACTTAGCCATGCGTATAGACCTTTTAGAGGATGTGCGCGGACTGATTGAGCACGCCATTGTAGACGAACCGCCGATTCTGCTGCGCGAAGGCGGATTGATTCGCAGCGGTTATAATGAGGAGATTGATTATCTGCGCGAACTTGCCTCAGGCGGTAAGGGCCAAATCGCAGCGATTGAACAGTCAGAAAGAGAAAAAACAGGTATTTCCAAGCTTAAAATTGGCTATAACCGCGTTTTTGGATATTACATTGAAGTGGGCAAGGCCAATGCAGATCTGGTGCCGGATTCTTATATTCGCAAGCAGACACTTGCCAACTGCGAGCGCTACATAACAGAAGAACTCAAACAGCTCGAAAGTACGGTTCTGGGTGCGCAGGAGCGGCTGACAAACCTGGAATACGATGTCTTTATATCCGTTCGTGAACGCATTGCAGCGGAAGTACATCGCGTACAGAAAACAGCGCAGGCAGTTGCCACATTGGATGTGCTGTGTTCGCTGGCTCAGGTGGCATGCGAGAACAGCTATGTCTGCCCGACGGTTGATTTTTCGAGCCGGATTGATATCAAGGACGGCCGTCATCCGGTGGTTGAAAAAATGCTGGCAGACAGTCTGTTTATTCCCAATGATACGCTGCTGGACAGCGGTGAAAATCGGGTTGCCATCATTACAGGCCCCAATATGGCGGGTAAATCCACCTATATGCGTCAGGTTGCACTGATTACCATTATGGCGCAGATCGGTTCGTTTGTTCCGGCCACATCTGCGCACATCGGTGTAGCGGACAGAGTGTTCACCCGTGTAGGCGCATCGGATGACCTGGCAAGCGGACAGTCCACGTTTATGGTGGAAATGAGCGAAGTGGCAGATATTCTGAAGAATGCGACAAAGTCGAGCCTGCTGATATTGGATGAGATTGGAAGAGGCACCTCAACATACGATGGCATGAGCATTGCGCGTGCCGTGATTGAATATGTTGCCAATCCGCGCAGAATCGGCGCGCGTGCGCTGTTTGCTACCCATTATCACGAACTGACCGTGCTGGAAGACATGGTCAAAGGCGTGAAAAACTATAATATTGCAGTGAAAAAGCGCGGAGACGATATCACTTTTTTACGCAAAATTGTTCGCGGAGGCGCGGATGACAGTTATGGCATTGAGGTAGCCAAGCTGGCCGGCGTGCCGAATGCGGTGATTAAGCGCGCCAAAGCAGTGCTGGCAGACCTGGAGGTTTCTGCACCCAAGGTGGAACTGCATGCTTTGCGTGAGGAGGATGCGCCGCAGGTGACGATGGAAACCCTGTCAGGCGGCGCGGTGGCTGACCGTCTGCGCTCGCTTCAGATTGACACCATGACGCCGATTGAGGCGCTTAACGCACTGTATGAGCTGAAAAAACTGCTGTGATATAGAGATTTGCAGATGTGTTTATTGCAATCAACCGTGCTGAAAGGAGAGCATTTTGGCAATCATCCATGAACTTTCACCGCATCTTGCTGACTTAATTGCAGCGGGTGAGGTGGTGGAACGGCCTTCCTCCGTGGCAAAGGAGCTGGTCGAAAATGCGATTGATGCGGGTTCGACCCGTATTACTGTGGAACTTGAAAACGGAGGGATTTCATACCTCCGTATTGCAGATAACGGCTGCGGTATGTCGGCCGAGGACGCGCCGGTGGCATTTCGCCGTCATGCGACCAGCAAATTGCGTACCGAAGAGGATTTGATGGCAATTGGTACGCTTGGCTTCCGTGGAGAAGCGCTGGCGGCCATTGCGTCGGTGACGCGGATTGACCTTTTTACCCGTCAAAAAGGTGCAATTGCAGGGCTGCACCTGCATTTGGAAGCCGGAGAGCTGCAAACACAGGAGGAAGCGGGCTGTCCTGAGGGGACGACCATTGTGGTACGCGACCTGTTTTATAATACGCCTGCCCGCATGAAGTTTTTGAAGAAAGATTTTACCGAAGCGGGCTATATTCTGAGCGTTGTACAGCACGCGGCGCTCTCTCATCCGGAAATCGCTTTTTCACTGATTCGGGACGGCAAGCAGGTGTTTTCGACGGATGGAAAAGGAAAACTGATCGCGCCGGTTTTCGCTGTTTTCGGAAAAGAACTGACCGCCGATATGCTGGAAGTTCCATTAACCGAGCGAAACGGTATGCAGGTACATGGCTATATTGTAAAGCCGCACGCCGGCCGCCCCAACCGTTCTATGCAGCATTTTTTCGTTAATGGACGCTATGTGAAAAGCCGGCTGATGCAGGCGGCGCTGGAGGAAGCTTACCGAAATGCGATGATTACCGGAAAATATCCGTCCGGCGCGGTGTTTCTGGATCTTCCCTTGGCTGCTGTTGATGTCAACGTGCATCCTGCGAAGATCGAAGTGAAGTTTTCGCAGGAAAAACCCGTGTTTGAGGCCGTGTATATTGCCTGTAAAAATGCCCTGCATGCGGGGGATAATATTCCGCAATTAACGCATCGGGAACGAAAGGCAGCCCCTGCACCGGCACCGCAGGAAAACGAGCAGGCAGCAGAACAGCAGCGCTTTGCTGTTCGTGTGGAGACTGACGCATCGCCGGCGCGTAAGGTAAACGCCCCTAAATTGGAGGATTTTCTGCTTGCAGTTCCGTCGCGTGAAGAGGAAATACATGCTAACGTGCTGGCTGCGGCATCCCCAAGCGTTTTTGATGCAGACGTTCCGCCGCCGCATCCCGCTGCGCCGGTTATGCCGGCTCAAAATACGGTATGCGGCAAAGGGAGCGAACCGGCCCGAGGGACAGGCAGAGCGGCGGCCGAACCGCCTGTATTAGAGCCGCTGGACAGCGGCATCCGTGTGATTGGAGAATGTTTTCAGACCTATATCATTGCAGAGGACAAAGAAGGACTGATCCTGATTGATAAACATGCTGCGCATGAACGAATTTTGTTCAACAAATTGCGCGCAGAGATAGATATGCCGCAGCAGCAATTGCTTGTTCCTGTAATTGTTGAACTGACAGGTGAGCAGGCTGGGGCTGTGCAGTCGCAGATAGAGGAAGTTCGTAAAGTGGGCTTTGCGATTGAACCGTTTGGAGAAAACAGTTTTGCCGTGCGCAGCGCACCGGCTTACCTGGACAGCGGCGATATTCAAAGTGTTATCAGCGAGTTGTCGGAAAAACTGCTGAGCAGCCGCGCGGTAGTGCCTGACCGGCTGGATGAGCTGATTCATACGGTAGCCTGCAAAGCAGCCATCAAGGCGGGACGAACGACCAGCCTGACAGAACTGCAGGACCTGTGCCGCCGTGTGATGTATGATGAAAACGTTCGCTCCTGCCCGCACGGCAGACCGACTACGGTTCGCCTGACAAAATATGAAATGGATAAGTTGTTTAAGCGCGTCAATCAATAGGGGATGTATATGAACAATCGTCTGATTTGTATATGCGGTCCAACAGCAAGCGGAAAAACAGCCCTGTCTGTTGCACTGGCCAAATGGCTGCATACAGAAATTATATCCGCTGACTCCATGCAGATTTATCGCGGTATGGATATTGGCACGGCCAAGCCGAGTGTGGAAGAACAGCAGGGGATTGTTCACCACCTGTTTGATGTCTGCACACCGGCTGAAAACTTTTCCGTTGCGCGCTATGTGGAATTGGCAGATTCTGCTGCCCAGGATATTTTGCGGCGCGGTATGATTCCGGTGGTAGTTGGAGGAACCGGCCTATATATGGACGCACTGATCGAATGCAGTACGTTTTCCGGGGACGAAACGGATTTGACTGTGCGGGAAAAGTATCAGAATATGGCGTCTGCACAAGGAAATGAAGCGGTACATGCATGTCTATTAAAAGTGGACCCTGAAAGTGCAGAGCGCCTCCATCCCAACAATCTCAAACGCGTGATTCGCGCACTGGAGGTATATGAGCAGACTGGAATGACAATTAACGAATTCAATCGTCTGCACAAGCGCGCGGCTCCCAAATATGCTGCCGTTAAATTGGGCATATGCCCTGAAGACCGGAATGTTTTGTATGAGCGTATTGATCGCCGCGTGGACCAAATGATTGCGCAGGGCCTGCTGGAGGAAACAAGACGGCTGATGCAGACAGGAATGCTGTCCGGTACGGCGGCACAGGCCATCGGATACAAAGAACTGCTCGGCTACCTGAAAGGAGAGGCTTCGCTGGAGGACTGCCTGGAACTGCTCAAACGCCGCAGCCGCAATTACGCAAAAAGACAGCTTACCTGGCTGAAAAGAGATGACAGTATCCACTGGATCTATTATAATAAGGGAGAAGAACTGCCGCGTGTGCTGCAAGAAGCGACAGAATATCTGCAAAAACTCGGTGTACAATGATACCAGAAATGTAAATTATTAGGAGGAATCATTGTGAAAAACGAGATTAATCTGCAGGATAGGGTATTGTGCATTTTGCGGCAGCAGGCACAAACGGTTACCGTTTTTTTGACAAACGGTTTTCAGATGCGCGGAATCATCCGCGGATTTGACAGCTTTGTTGTGATGTTGGAGAGTGATGGAAGACAGCAGATGCTTTATAAGCATGCCGTCTCTACCATTGTTCCATCAAGATGCATTGATCTCCGTACACCGCGGGAAGAGCGCGTGCAGCAGGAGTAACTTACATATGAGGTTAAGCTATGGACGAAGAGAAAAAGCAAAATCGTCATCGGAAAAAACAGCGCAGAAACAAGCGGTTAACCGTACTGCTGATTACCGTATCGCTGGTTGCTTATTTTAGCTTACAGGTTGTCTTTGCGTTTTCGGACAGCATACAGACCGTTCCGGCCATGCCAGTTACGGTGAATGACAGTTTTACAGCAACCGGGTGGTTTTTCAGGGATGAACTGCCGGTCACCGGAAGCGTGGGAGATTCCGTCAGGCATACGGTATACAGTGGCGAACGTGTGCAGCAGAGTGCGCCGCTGGCCACTGTATATGTGAATGAGCAGGCGCTGGCACTGAGCCGTGAGCTTGAGCCGCTGGAAGACAAAATCATGCTGCTGGATACTGCACTGCAATCTGTGGGAAGCGGGTCCGACGCAGCTAAATTGGACCAACTGATTGCCTTGGGACTGCAACAGATGGCCGAACAGGCGAAAAATGGTTCAGGTGCTGCGCTGGCATCCTCGGCTGAGTCGCTGCGCACTTTATCCCTGCGGCGGGAGGCGGGCTCAGTAGACGCGGCGTCCATCAGCGCAGAACGGAATGCGCTGGCTGCGCAGCGAGACAGTTTGCAGCAGCAGCTATTGGGGAAAACAAAAGAAATAACCGCTTCTGCTTCGGGTTATTTTTCCGAAATTATAGATGGATATGAACAAGTGCTTTCTCCGGCAGAATTGGAAAGCCTCTCTATCGCTCGTTTTCATGAGCTGATACAGAGCGGACATAAAAGCAGCGCCGATGGCTCGCTGGGAAAAATTATTCAGGGATTCAGTTGGTATCTGGTTGCCGAAGTTCCTGTGGAACAAGCAGATAGAGTGAATAAGGTGCTGGAAGCGCGAGAGGATAACGGACTTGATACGCACTTGACCGTTTCTTTCACGCAGGCTTCCATAGAGACGCCGGTCAGCGTTTATAAAATCATTCAAGAGCGCAATGCAGACACGGCGCTGCTTGTGTTGGAAGGATCGGACTTTAACAGCGAGTTGGTTTCCATGCGCGATCAACCGATTGAGATCATACTTGGCACCTATACCGGCCTGAAGGTGCCAAAACAGGCGGCGCGCATGGTGAGCGACGGAGACGGGGGGCAAACGCTTGGGGTATACATTTTGAGTGGGTCGATACAAAAAGAAAAGACGATTCAAAAGCTGTATGAGACAGATTCGTATTATGTGGTGAAGCAGAGTGCCACGGATGCAGGCGCACTGGTGGCACAGGATCAAATTATTATACGCGGCAAGGATCTGAAAAATAATATGGTGGTGAAGAAATGACAGAGCAGGAAAAAATGATATTGCATGACCGGATACAATCCGTGCAGGAGCGTGTGGCACAGGCCGCCATCCGCTCAGGTCGGGACCCCGACGCAATTACGCTGGTAGCAGCAACAAAAATGAATGATGCCGAGCGCGTGCAGGCGGCTATTCAGTACAGTATTCGGGTCTGCGGAGAGAATCGGGTGCAGGAGCTGCTGGATAAGTATGAGAAGAATGCTTACGCCGGCGCTGACCTGCAATTTATCGGCACATTACAAACCAATAAGGTCAAATACCTGATTGGCAAAGCGTCGCTGATACAGTCGGTGGGTTCGCTGCATCTGGGTAAAGCAATTGCCAAGGAAGCAGGAAAGCGCGGTGTCACCCAGAATATTCTTTTAGAGGTCAATATTGGCAGAGAAGAGGCCAAAAGCGGATTTTTGCTGGAGGAGCTGGATGAAGCAATTGCCTGTTTAAGTGAAGAAAAAGCGCTTTCTATTCGCGGTTTGATGGCAATTCCTCCAATTGCAGATGAAAATACGAAAAACCTTCGCTATTTCACCGAGCTGGAACAAGTATTTGTTGACATTTTGACGAAAAAATACGATAATGTAAATATGGATTATTTGTCTATGGGCATGACAAACGATTTTGAGACGGCAATTGCGTGCGGCGCAAACATGGTGCGCATCGGCACGGCGATTTTTGGCGCGCGGCCGTATCAGGTCGTTATCCCTTAAAACGTAAGGAGGAACTTGGTATGGGTTCGATCAAAGGCTTTATCGATTGGGTAAAGGGCGAGGATGTTGAGGACGAGTTTGAGGAGGAATTGCCCCGGCAGCGCAGCGAAGAGCCTGTGACGAGCAGTGCATCGCCGTATGACAGCATTCCGCAGGAGACACCGCTGCCTCGTCGCGGAAATAAAGTTGTAAATATTAATGCAACCACGCAGTTGGCTGTAGTACTGGTTAAACCGGATCGTTTTGAAAATGCGGCTGAGATTGCAGACCACCTGAAGGATAAGCGCACCGTTGTGCTGAATTTGGAGCAGACCAATAAAGATGTCGCGCGCCGCCTGGTGGACTTCCTGAGCGGTGTGGCTTATGCCAACGAAGGCAAGATCAAAAAGGTTGCGAACAGTACTTACATTATTACGCCGTACAACGTTGATATCATGGGCGACCTGATTGACGAGCTGGAAAGCAGCGGCATGTATTTTTAAGGTTAAAGTATTGTGATAAATTTATTTATTTTGCGGTTTGCGACAGCAATTATACGGTGTCTGGAACTTATGTTTTTCGTGCGTGCAATTATGTCCTGGTTTCCGCAGAGCAGAGATTCCAAAATTTCAGAATTTTTGTATGTGGTGACAGAACCAATCATTTTGCCGTTCCGAAACCTGCTGAACCGGTTTGACGCGCTGCGCGGTTTTCCGCTGGATATTTCGTTTCTTTTAGCGTTTTTCAGCTTGGAGCTTATTTTGACATTGCTCTATAGCTTATGATAATGGGGCGAGCGAAATGGTCGGGTGCAGCCCGGCCATTTTACGGCAGATATGGTATATATAGAATTATACGGAGGAAAAACATATGACAGTGCAGGAAATTCAGGAAATCGGCTTTGAAAAAGCGGTTTTCGGTGGTTATGACATGCGCTCGGTCGACGCTTTCCTGGAGCGTGTGGCGGATGAATTTGCATCTATGCAAAAAGAAAACGCCGCGCTGAAGGCAAAGATGAAAGTGTTGGTCGATAAGATAGAAGAATACCGCGGGGTTGAAGACGGTATGCGCCGCGCGCTGATGAGCGCACAGACGATTGCACAGGATACGATTGATAAAGCGAAGGCGGAAGCCGAGCAAATCGTTACGGCCGCTAAGGATGAGACAGAAAATAAGGTCAAGACCACGCAGGATGAAATCATATTAGAACAGCAGAAGCTGGAAGCTGCGAAAAAGAATACGGTTGAGTTTATTGCGCGTGTGTCTGCAGTATATCAGGCGCAGGCGAAGGCATTGGTCGAGCTGGTCAAAAGCGAACAGCTGGTTCGTCCACAGCCGGCGCAGCCGCAGGAAGCGCCAGAACAGCAGCCGTCTGCGGAAGCCGCTGCACAGCAGCCGGTAACCGAACAGGCAGATGAGCCGATTGAGGATGCAACCCGCAAGTTCGATTTCGGAGAGCTGAAGTTCGGCGCTGAGTATGACCCCAAGGATGTAAAGTAAGAAAAGCAATAGCGAAAGGAATGACACGGCAACATGTCG
>NZ_JBMNUP010000065.1:0-9411 GCF_050946325.1 Agathobaculum sp.
TGATCGAGCCCTTCTTGGTCGAGGTAATACGCTCCTGCAGCGCGCCCATCTCGGTTGCCAGCGTCGGCTGATAGCCTACGGCGCTCGGCATACGGCCAAGCAGCGCGGAAACCTCGGAACCTGCCTGCGTGAAACGGAAAATGTTATCAATGAACAACAGTACGTCCTGTCCTTCCACATCGCGGAAGTATTCCGCCATCGTCAGGCCGGACAAAGCCACGCGCATACGCGCTCCGGGAGGCTCGTTCATCTGGCCATAGACCAGCGCGGTCTTGTTAATAACGCCAGATTCCTGCATTTCGTTATACAGGTCATTACCCTCACGGGTACGTTCGCCTACGCCGGTAAATACCGAAATACCACCATGCTGCTTGGCAATGTTATTGATCAGCTCCATGATGATAACCGTCTTGCCGACACCCGCGCCGCCAAACAGACCAATCTTACCGCCCTTGGCATAGGGGGCGATCAGGTCGACGACCTTGATGCCGGTTTCAAGGATTTCTGTGGTGGATTCCTGCTCCTCATACGAGGGAGCGGGACGGTGGATCGGCCAACGCTCATCGGTCTCCACGGCAGGCTTGTTATCTACCGGTTCACCGAGCAAATTGAAAATTCGGCCGAGATTGGCATTGCCGACCGGAACGGTAATCGGTCCGCCCGTATCAACCGCCTGCATGCCGCGCACCAGACCGTCCGTCGATTCCATCGCGATACAGCGCACGGTATCCTGACCGATATGCTGTGCAACTTCGACCGTTACCACGCGGCCGTTCGTCTCAATCGTGATGGCATTCAGCAGCTTGGGCAGTGCGTCAGCAGCGAATTTAATGTCCAGCACCGGTCCAATGATCTGAACAACGGTGCCAATATTCTGCTCACTCATTGGCAAAACTCCTAATTATGAATCATCTTATGCGCCAACCTCGCCGGAACCCGCAACGATCTCTGTGATCTCCTGCGTGATGGCCGCCTGACGGGCGCGGTTATAAGACAGGTTGAGATTTTCGATCATCTCGCTGGCGTTATCCGACGCAGCCTCCATTGCCATACGGCGTGCGGACTGTTCGGAGCAGTAGCTTTCCACCACCGCGCCATACAGTACACCGTACATATATTCCGGAATGATCGCGTCAAAAACCGCCTCTGGCGAGGGGTCGTACTCGGTCAGCACCTTTGCGCCGGTACTTTCCTCCTGCTGTTCTCTGGCAAAGCTGGCCGGAAGAAGCTGGATACATTTGGGTTCCTGCTGCAAAGGTGAAACAAACTCTGTATAGCAGAGGAACACTTCGTCCACCTTGCCGTCACGGTACAGGGCAAGCATCTCATCAATGATGGGATGCGTATCCTCAAGGTGCAGTCCTTCGGCAACGCCCGGGTAATCCCGAACAACGCCCCACTGACGCTTTCCGTAATACTCCTGCGCCTTCTTGCCAACCGTGATGACCTGCGCCGGCTTATCTCCCATCTCAGCAGCGGCCAATTTGAACAGATTGGCGTTATACCCGCCTGCCAGTCCGCGGTCGCCCGCGATAACGATATACAGGCTGTTTTTTACCTCGCGGCTGCGTGTGTAAACCGAGTCGCCGTCGCGCGTCTCAGCAGCCAGGCGGGTAATCGTCTGATACATCGTATTAAAATAAGGGCGTGCAGCCAGCGTACGCTCCTTCGCGCGACGCATCTTGGAGGATGCCACCAGTTCCATCGCCTTGGTAATCTGCATGGTGGACTGTACCGACTTGATGCGGCGCTTAATGTCCTTCATGTTGCCGGAAGCCATTGGTTATTCCCCCCTTCGCTTACTGCTCGGAAAGGAACTTTGTTTTGAATTCCTCAATGACCTTAGACAACTTTTCCTTCGTATCATCATCCAGCTGCTTGGTGGTACGAATGGTTTCAGGAATATCACCATAGGCGCCGTCAATATACGCAAACAGCTCCTTCTCAAACGCGCCAACCAGATTGGCCGGCACATCGAGCAGCTGGCCCGAAACGACCGCGTAGATGATGATAACCTGCTTTTCAACCGGAATCGGGCTGTTCTGCGGCTGCTTGAGCACCTCAACAATTCGCGCGCCCTGATCCAGACGCTTTTTGGTATCCGCGTCAAGGTCAGAACCGAACTGTGAAAACGCCTGCAGCTCACGATACTGCGAATACGCCAGCTTCAGCGTACCGGCAACCTTCTTCATCGCCTTGATCTGCGCGTTGCCGCCAACACGGGATACCGAAATACCAGGGTTAACCGCCGGACGAATGCCGGAGTTAAAGAGCTCGGTCTCCAGGAAAATCTGGCCGTCCGTAATTGAAATCACGTTGGTCGGGATATACGCCGAAACGTCGCCCGCCTGCGTCTCAATAATCGGCAGCGCAGTCAGCGAACCGCCGTCCTGAATATTGGCTGCACGCTCCAGCAGACGGGAGTGCAGATAGAATACGTCGCCCGGGTATGCTTCACGTCCTGGCGGACGATGCAGCAGCAGCGAAAGGGCACGGTAAGCCACCGCATGTTTGGACAGGTCATCATAAATAACCAGAACGTCCTTACCCTTATGCATAAAATATTCACCGATCGAGCAGCCCGCATACGGCGCGATATACTGCAGCGGCGCAGACTCAGACGCGGTTGCAGCAACAATGCAGGTATAATCCATTGCACCATTCTGCGCCAGCGTTTCTGCTACCTGCGCAACGGTCGAGCGTTTCTGACCGATTGCAACATAGATACAGATGACGCCTGTGCCCTTCTGGTTAATGATAGTGTCCAGGCAGATGGCGGTTTTACCCGTCTGACGGTCACCGATAATCAGCTCGCGCTGACCGCGGCCAATCGGAATCATTGAGTCAATCGCCTTAATGCCGGTCTGGAGCGGCACATTAACCGGTGCGCGCTCAATAATGCCGGGCGCCGGACTTTCGATCGGGCGCGCCTCAGAGGTCTCAATCGGGCCCTTGCCGTCAATCGGCTTGCCCAGCGCGTCCACAACGCGGCCAAGCATGGCCTCACCTACGGGAACTTCGACGATGCGCTTGGTGCGCTTTACCGTGTCGCCTTCACGGATATTCTGGTCGGAACCCAAAATAACGGCGCCGACGAGATCCTCTTCCAGGTTCTGCGCCATGCCGTATACGCCGCCCGGAAATTCGAGCAGCTCGCCGGACATGCAGTTTTCCAGACCGTGAACGTGCGCAATACCGTCACCAACGGTGACAACAGTACCAACGTCGGTCAGCTTAATCTGGCTCTGATAGTGCGTAATCTGCTCTTTGATAATGTTACTAATTTCTTCGGGGCGTAATTCCATAAAGTCACCTACTTCCTTACGCGATAGTATTGGTCAGCCGTGCGGCAATCTCGCTGAGACGAGTGCGCAGGCTGGTGTCAAACTGCTCGTTGCCCAATTTGACAACGATACCGCCAATCAGACTTTCGTCGACCGACGTAACAAGCACCACCTGCTTACCGGTAACGGCGCTCATTTTGGTTTTGAGTTTTTCGGTCAGTGCATCGCTCAGCGGCTTTGCCGTCACAGCATGCACTTCCACGATACCGTTCTCAAAATAATAATGTTCTTTATATGCCTGACACATGTTACGAATCAGACCAACACGGCCCTTTTCGGTAATCAGCATCAGAAAGTTGAGCAAAAATGGCTCGATGCGGCCTTCAAATACGCTTTTCAGAACACTTTGTTTGTCCTCCAGCGCAATGGACGGCGTTTGCAGCACCTTGAGAAAATCCGGCTCGCGTACAAACACCTCACAGACCTCGGTCAGCTCGTCCAGATAGGCTTTTTCCTTCCCCTCTCCGGCTGCAACCTCATACAGAGACAGCGCATAACGCTCGCTTACAATATCGGCCACTTACGCTCACCCCACCTTGTCGATGAACTCTTCGATGAAGCGCTCGTGGTCCTCTTCCTTCACGTCGCGCTCCACAACCTTGGACGCAATCAGCACCGAAAGGTTCGCCACCTCGTCCTTGATCTCGTTCATCGCCTTTTTGCGCTCCTGCTCAATCGTGCTTTCCGCCTTTTTGAGCATAGCGGCTGCCTGCTGCGTGGATTCCTTCAAAATCTCCTCGCTGCGCGCAGTCGCACGGCGGGTAGCAGAGCCCACGATTTCGGCCGCCTCTTCCTTGGCTTTGGACAAGCGTTCCGTGTATTCGCTGCGGAGCTGCTCCGCTTCCGTCTGCGCCTTGTCAGCGGCTTCATACATGGTCTGCACTTCCTGCTCACGGGCAGCCATCATCTTGCGCACCGGTTTGAACAGGAATTTTTTAATAATCAGAAACGTAATCAGCGTATTGCAGATCGTTACGATGATTTCCCACGGCGTAAAGCCCACGAACGGCATAATATTTGCCACAGGTTTACCTCCTTCCCTGATGGAAGCATTTCATGCCGTGTGCGCTTAGAACTGGCCGACAAACGGGTTGGCGAACAGAAGAATCAGCGCAACAACCAGCGCGTAAATACCGGTGGACTCGGCCATTGCGATACCGAGAATCATGGTACGGGTGATATCGCCCTGCGCTTCCGGCTGGCGGCCGATGGCCGCACATGCCTGACCGGCAGTATAACCTTCACCGATACCAGGGCCAATACCGGCGATCATCGCCAGGCCGGCACCCAGAGCGGACATGCCTGCTACAAATGCTTTGGGATCAATGCTCATGATAATTTCCTCCTGATTTTTAACTGAATCGTTTATACGGCTTTTGTCAGCCCGTGCTGCGCGCATCACCGACATAAGCCATCGTTAACATGCTGAAAATAAACGCCTGCATCGCCGAAGTGAAGCAATCGAAATACAGGGACAAAACACCCGGCAAACCGATTTGCAGCAGCGGCACCGGCAAAAATCCAAGTATTGCATTGCTCAGCACCCCCATCGCCGCCATCAGCAGCGTGGAGATAACCAGACCGCCCGCGATATTGCCAAAGTGACGGAACGACATTGCCACCGGCGTTGCAACCTCGCTGAGTACGTTAAGCGGTGCCATAACAAATACCGGTTCAAGAAAGCCTTTGAGATAGCCGCCAATACCGTTATACTTAATTTTGTTGAACGTGATCAGGAAAAAGGTAATCAGCGCCCAACCAAGCGTGGTATTCAGGTCGCCCGTTACCGGACGCATGAAAAACAGCGACGCCATCGAGCCGCAAAATGAAAACATCAGCAGCGTTGCAATATACGGCGAAAAGCTGCGGTTATTCGGCCCCATGGTACTATCCACCAAGTTGTCAATCATCTGCACTGCTTTTTCTGCCAGCGCCTGCTTGCCTTTCGGAGCTTTTTCCATCCGGCTTGTCAAGAACACGCACAGCAGCAATATAAACAGCATCACAATCCACGCATTACGCATGGTTTCCGTAATCGGCTGCCCGCCGATCAGCGGAATACTTTCCGGAATTTCCCACAATATTTTGGGGCCGTTAATTTCGACTCCTCCCATTTTTCAGTTTCCTCCTCCTTTCCTCAAAAATATGCTGGAACCTACGAGGATAATCTTGGGAAAAAACAGCGGCAATATCGCTGCAACTGGGTGAATAAAGGGCGCTTTTATTGCGATTACAACCATCACCCCTGTGAGTATATAGCGAAAAAAGTATCCGCGGCGCACAATGCCCGTTCCCTGTGCCGGCGGAAACATCGCCGCCTTGGCAGCGCTGTTTGCAATCATCCGAAACAGCAGAAGCGAGTATCCTGCGCCAAGCAGCAGGCTGACGCCGGCCCGAACCGGTTCGCTGCCAACAAGCACAAATACACCGAAAGAAATCAGCGTCAGCGGCACAAATGCACGCAGCATGCGCCGTGTCTCTTCACGGGCAATCTCTCTCCCCGTCATCATGGCAGCTTATCCTTTTTTTCGCTTTCTCTGGCTTTCCGCTCGGTAAAGCGCAGAAAGTCCCGCAACCCACAGGCTGCAACGGCAACACCCAGCAATATGCCGGCCACTACCACACCATTCCCCCAGCCAAACCGTCGTCGCAGCCAAACTGCTCCCAAACAGCAAAGCAACGGGGGCGTGATTACAGTGAAGCCCACCTGACTGAAATAAATCAGATATCGCAACACCGACCAATCGCTTTTTCGATTCCTCACCATATTCTCCCTAAGATTTTTTGATGCTAAGGCACAGTCCTGCCAAAAGGCCGAACCGTCCCCTATCCCACACATCAGTTCTATTATACCTGAACCCGCAAAAAATTCAAACCCTTTTGTAAAAATCCATATAGTTTTTTATTTTTTGAAGAAATCATATTACACACTGCACAAAGAAAAAGGACGCAATCCGACAGACTGCGTCCTTCTGTTTATTATTTTTTAAGTACGGCCTTACAGGAAACGCTTCATTCCTTCAGTCGCTGCCGCGGGGTCTTCGCTCAGCGAAACAGTGAAATTCACGCTGTGCTTGGCAGAAAAGTCATCCAGCGCGTTAAGGAAGCTTTCGGCCTTGGCCGCATCCTTGCTGGAATCGGCAATCTTGTACAGCCCGTCAATAAAAATGCGGGTAATATCATAGTTGCCGGCATGGATACCGCACACAAAGCCCAGCAGGCTCTCATAATCCTTGACCGGATACTCAGTCGCATCAATCAGGCGCGCATCATGCGAAATGTCAAATGTCAGCTTATTGCCGCGCGAAATGCAGACAACGCTGCCCTTTTCTTCTTTTACCGCGGTGTTGACCTGGTCAATCAGTTCCTTGGTCTTGCCAGAGCCCGTACCGCCAATGATAAGTTTTACCATAAGTTATTCCTCCCAACCTTTGAGGTTATTCATAGTGTACCATAGATTCACTAAAACCTCAAGACTGTTTTATCAACTTCTCGTCAATTTGTCTGATTTTCCTTTTGCTGACCAAACAGCCCTGACCAGAAATCTGAAAGCAAATCAAGCAGGCCTTTTACCTGCACTGTTTCTGCGGCAGTCAGCGGCACCTGTAAAATAGCCTCTCCGCCGCTTAGTATGGAAAGTTCCCCAATTTTCTGCCCTGCTTCCACAGGCGCAGTCAACTTTTCCGGCAAATCCAGTCTTGTTTCCAACTCTGCCGCCTTTTCCTTTTCAATCACCAGGCCATCGCTGTTTTCCAGCACCGGCTGCACAGACGGTTCGCTTCCCAATTCTACCGGTATGGGCTGCAAAAGATCAGCCTGCGGCGTGTAGGACACAAAATTTGCAAAACCATAGTTGAGCAGCGCCGTTGCGTCTGCCATGCGGTCCTCTTTGGTAGGGGCAGCCATGACAACGGCAACCAGACTCAATCCATCCCGCTCGGCGCTGGCCGATATACAAAACCCTGCTTCCGAAATATATCCTGTTTTCAGTCCAGTCAACCCCTGATAGCGCCTGAGCATCTTATTGGTGTTAGCCAATGAAAATTTTCCGCCGCGAATGCTGTCCATCCAAATGCCGGTATATTCCAGAATTTTAGGGTGCTTCAGCAGCTCGCATGAAATCAGTGCCAAATCATGCGCGGAGGTCAACGTTTTCTGCCCCATACCGTCCAGGCCGTTGGCATTGATAAACTGCGTCTCCGTACACCCCAGCTCGGCCGCCCGTACGTTCATCCGCTCTACAAAGGCAGCTTCGGTGCCCGCAAGGTGTTCGGCCACCGCTACTGCGCAGTCGTTCGCCGAACCAACTGCAATCGCCTTAAGCATCTCATCCAGCGAAAGCTGTTCCCCCGGCTCCAGCCAAATCTGTGTGCCGCCCATAGAGCAGGCATATTCGCTGCCTGTAATCATGGTATCCAACGTTACCTCGCCGCGTTCGAGTGCCTCCATCGTCAGAAGCATGGTCATGATTTTGGTAACCGACGCAGGCTGAAGCGGCTCGTCTGCATGATAGGAATACAGTTCCTGTCCATTTGCAGCATACAGCGCGGCAGATTTTGCATGCAGCACGCCCATTTCAGGCAGAGCAAGCGCAGTCTGCATCAAAAGCGCACAGCAAACCGGCAGACAGCAGATGATCTTCTTCATTCGCGCATCCTCCTTTTGTGCCAGCTTATGCTGCGCTTTCCGCAAACATGTCTGCTCTCTTTTTCTTTTGAACCGCTGAACATACCCTGGCTTGGATGCCGGAGCAAAAAATATATTGACATTTTTCTATGTGTTGCATATAATAACACATAGACATTGATCTATGGGAGGTGATTGAGCGCAATGGACGAAAAAAGACTTGCGGTAATTTTCAAAGCGTTTTGTGATGAAAACCGCATTAAGATTATCAATCTGCTGCGTTCCGGTGAAAAATGCGCCTGCAAACTGCTGGAAGAAATCAATGTCACGCAGCCCACGCTTTCCCACCATATGAAAATCCTTTGTGACGCCGAAATTGTTGTCGGGCGCAAAGAGGGAAAATGGACGCATTATTCCATTTCAGCAGAAGGTGTGGCACAAGCAAGGGAATATTTGCAGCAGCTGACAACACTTGATATCGCACAGGAAGATAAGTCGTGCTGTGAAAAGTGAAAGCGTTTATGCACTGCTTTTCCGCACGACTTATATTCGGCGCTTTAAATAGATATATTTCAATATAACTATATGAAAGAGGATTTTATGGAGACGCTAAAAACACTTTGGGGATTTTTTCAAAATGAAATCCTCGGCATGCGCTGGCTGAATCGCCTCATTGAAACAGCTTTGAACGCTTTTGGTTTAGATACCGCGGGAAAAATAGGCGCAAGCATTCAGTTTTTCATCTATGATACCGTAAAAATCATGCTGCTGCTCGGTATTTTGATTTTGATTATTTCGTATATTCAAAGCTATTTTCCCCCCGAAAGAACAAAAAAGATACTTGGCAGATTTCACGGGATATGGGCAAATATCATTGCCGCATTACTTGGTACGGTAACGCCATTTTGTTCGTGTTCCTCTATTCCGTTGTTTATCGGATTTACAAGTGCGGGTTTGCCGCTTGGCGTTACATTTTCCTTTTTGATTTCTTCGCCAATGGTCGATCTTGGCAGTCTCGTTTTGCTGATGAGCATTTTCGGTTGGAAAGTTGCTGTTTTGTATGTGATTTTCGGCCTAATGATTGCTGTAGCTGGCGGAACCCTCATCGAAAATCTGCACCTTGATCATCAAGTGGAAGAATATATCCGAAACGGTCACTCGATTGATATTCCACAGGAAGAACTGCATTTCAAAGACCGTATGAAATTGGCGTGGGAACAGGTCATCGAAACCGCCAGAAAGGTGGCCCCTTATGTCCTGATTGGTGTTGGTATTGGCGCGTTGATTCATAACTGGATTCCGGAAACGCTTATCGTCAAAGTGCTTGGCGACAACAATCCCTTTGGTGTCATTCTGGCTACCCTTGCAGGCGTTCCAATGTATGCGGATATTTTCGGCACAATCCCGATTGCAGAAGCCTTACTTGCAAAGGGTGCTTTGC
>NZ_JBMNUP010000066.1:0-9221 GCF_050946325.1 Agathobaculum sp.
TCTGTGAGAAGTGCAAGATCATTCGCCGCAAGGGCCGCGTAATGGTCATCTGCCAGAACCCCAAGCACAAGCAGAAGCAGGGCTAAAGAGAGTATAGGGGGTATCCTATACCCCCTATATACGAAAGAAAGTTCCAGTAGAAACTTTCTTTCGATACCCCCAGACGGCGCCCAAGGCGCCTGAGTCGAGGTGTAAAAAGTCCGGCAGAGCTGGACTTTTTACGGCGATTGCACAGCAATCGCATGATAAATTGCCGCGCTATGGCGCGGGATGATGGTTAAGTGAACACGACAAGCACGCGCGGTGCGCGCGGCGCTGCAGGGGCGGAGGCGGTCCCTATACTGTGTTTGCAAACACGCCTCAGTGTAAACAAATCGGAGGTTTTATTAAGTATGGCACGTATTGCCGGTGTTGACCTTCCCCGCGAGAAGCGCGTGGAGATCGGCCTGACCTACGTCTTCGGCATTGGCCGCAAGACATCCAACGAGATCCTTGCCAAGACCGGTATCAATCCGGATACCCGCGTAAAGGACCTGACTGAAGAAGAAGCCGCCAAGCTGCGTGAAGTCATCGAGCGCGACTACAACGTTGAGGGTGACCTGCGCCGTGAGATCGGCTTGAATATCAAGCGTCTGGTTGAAATTGGCTGCTACCGCGGCCTGCGTCATCGCCGCGGCCTGCCGGTTCGCGGTCAGCGCACCAAGACCAATGCCCGTACCCGCAAGGGTCCCAAGAAGACCATTGCGAACAAGAAGAAGTAAGGAGGGGAACGTATAAATGGCTAAGGTACAGAAAAAGGGCGCGGCGACCCGTACGCGCCGCCGTGAGCGCAAGAATATTGAAAAGGGCGCGGCACACATCCGTTCCTCTTTCAACAACACGATTGTCACCATCACCGACCTGAACGGCAATGCGCTGAGCTGGGCTTCGGCTGGTGAAATGGGCTTCCGTGGTTCCCGTAAGTCCACTCCGTTTGCTGCGCAGACTGCTGCTGAGACTGCTGCTGCCGCTGCAATGGAGCATGGTCTGAAGACCGTTGAAGTTTACGTTAAGGGCCCGGGTTCCGGCCGTGAGGCTGCCATCCGTGCGCTGCAGGCTGCCGGCCTGGAGGTTACCATGATCAAGGACGTAACCCCGATCCCGCACAACGGCTGCCGTCCGCCCAAGCGTCGTAGAGTTTAATAGAGGAGGAACCAAACAATGGCTAAGAATACACAGCCCGTTCTCAAGCGCTGCAAGACGCTTGGTCTTTCCCCCGCGGTACTTGGTTACTCCAAGTCTACCAAGCGCCAGCCCAAGCAGTCCCGCCGCAAGCAGTCCGAATACGGCCTGCAGCTCAATGAGAAGCAGAAGGTAAAATTCATTTACGGTGTTCTGGAGAAGCAGTTCCATGCTTACTACGAGAAGGCCGAGCGCAAACAGGGCATCACTGGTGAGATCCTGCTGCAGGAGCTCGAGCGCCGTCTGGACAACGTTGTGTTCCGCATGGGCTTTGCCAACACTCGCCGCGAGGCGCGTCAGCTGGTTAACCATGCGCACTTCACTGTAAACGGTCAGCGCGTCAACATCCCGTCCTTCCAGGTGAAGCCGGGCGACGTGGTAGCTGTTCGCGAGAAGTCCCGCACGACCACCAAGTTCAAGACCCTGCTTGAGGAGAACGGCAAGAAGCAGGCTCCCAAGTGGATCGACAAGGCAAAGGATTCGTTTGAGGGCAAGATCGTGGCGATGCCCGCGCGCGACGACATTGATTACGATGTAGCCGAGCACCTCATCGTCGAGTTGTACTCGAAATAATAGACCCTCGCTTTTGGAACGGGCGGGGCGTCTGCTCCGTCTGTTCCGTTTCAAGTTTCCAACCAACGTGAAGGAGGGTACCACATGATCGAAATCGAAAAACCGCGTATTGACTGTGAACAGCTCGCTGAGGACGGCTCTTACGGCAAGTTCGTTGTCGAGCCGCTCGAGCGCGGATATGGCACCACGCTGGGCAACTCCCTGCGCCGCATTCTGCTCTCTTCGCTGCCCGGAACGGCCGCGTCGAGCATCAAGATTGCCGGTGTGCAGCATGAATTTTCCACGATTCCGGGCGTTAAGGAAGACGTGACCGAGATTGTGCTGAATGTGAAGGGCATTATTGCCAAGCTGCATTGCGACGGCCCCAAAACGGTTTACATTGAGGCCGCGGGTGAGGGCGAGGTCAAGGCCGGCGATATCTACGCTGACGGCGAGGTCGAGATTCTCAATCCCGACCTGCATATCGCTACGCTGATGAGCGATGCGCGCCTGTCTATGGAGATCACGCTGACTTCGGGCCGCGGCTATGTGCCGGCGGAGAAGAACAAGCAGCACCAGACCTCCATCGGGGTCATTCCGGTGGATTCGATCTACACGCCGGTCTATAAGGTTAACTACACGGTGGAGAATACCCGTGTACGCGACCTGACGGACTTTGATAAGCTTACGCTTGAGATCTGGACGAATGGCACCATCAACGCGCGGGACGCCGTGTCCCTGGGCGCGAAGGTGCTCCGCGACCATCTCGACCTGTTCGTCGACCTGTCTGAAGAGATTGGCTCCAAGTCGACCGTTGTGGAAAAGGCTGAAGCGCAGCACGATAAGGTGCTTGAAATGACCATTGAGGAGCTGGACTTCTCGGTGCGTTCGTTCAACTGCCTCAAGCGCGCCGGCATCAACACGGTGGAAGACCTGATCAATACCTCGGAAGAGGATATGATGAAGGTTCGCAACCTGGGCCGCAAGTCTTTGGAAGAGGTTATCGGTAAGCTGGAGGCCATGGGCCTTTCGCTGGCCAAGTCCGACGAATAATACCAGAAACCGCGGCGGTACGAAATACCGCGCCGCCGCTTCCTATTTAAAATTGGAGGTACACACGAATGGCTAACTATCGCAAGCTTGGCCGTCCGACCGACCACCGTAAGGCGATGATGCGCGCGATGGTGACCTACCTGCTGGAGAACGGCAGAATGGAGACCACGCTCGCCCGCGCCAAGGAAGTCGGCCCGATGACCGAAAAGATGATTACCCTGGGCAAGAAGAATACGCTCGCATCCCGCCGTCAGGCGATGGCTTTCATCACCAAGGAAGCTGTTGTTGCCAAGCTGTTCTCTGAGATTGCGCCCGAGTATGCCAGCCGCAACGGCGGCTACACCCGCGTCATCAAGACCGGCCCGCGTCGCGGCGACGCTGCCGAAATGGCGATCATCGAGCTGGTTAAGTAAGGTAACGGCTCACCTGTTTACAGGCATAGTGATCTAAAAAGGTTATCCAGTAGCGTGCTTACTGGATAACCTTTTTTCTTTTGCGAGGATGCCGTTGACAGACAAAGATGGATAGCACGCGCGGCAGCGCGTATGAATCAGCATTTGCATCGCAAATGCATAAAAAGTCAGGACATGTGCCTGCCTTTTTATACTTTAAGCGAGAAAAAGTTTCTGTATAGGAACTTTTTCTTGCCCGTGTTTGGCGAAGGCAAACACAGATTGTCGGAAAAACGAAGTTTTTCGACAGTCTCAAAAAGGCTATCCAGTAGCGTGCTTACTGGATAACCTTTTTCTTTTGCCCCAGGCGGAAAGTACGAAGCAGAATCGGTGCAGAGCGAAGGTGCCGCGGGGAAAAGAGCGCTGCGGTTTTGTTTGACTTCGCGCGCAGTTCTGCTATACTGAAAGCAGAGAGAGGAGGCGAGCGTATGCTGCCCTGGAACATGGAGCTGGTCTGCGTCGTGCGGCTGCTGGTTGCATCGGCCTGCGGGCTGGTGATCGGCATTGAGCGGCAGTCCCGCATGAAGGGCGCAGGCATGAAAACCCATATGATGGTGGCGCTCGGCTCCGCGCTGATGATGCTGGTCTCCAAGTACGGATTTTTTGATGTGATTCCGGTGGAAGGCGCAAGTGTGGACGTATCGCGCGTGGCGGCGAGTATTGCGGCGGGCATCGGTTTTCTGGGCGCGGGCGTGATTTTCGTGCGGCGCGGCAGCGTGGTCGGACTGACAACGGCGGCCGGCCTGTGGACGACGACGGGCGTCGGCATGGCGGTTGGCAGCGGGCTGTACCTGCTTGGGCTGGTGACGACGGCGCTCATGCTGGTTTCGCAGGTGGTGCTGCGCCGTGTGGAGCAAAAAGGGAGCGTGCGTGTGACCGAACTGTGCGTGCAGATGGCGGAGAGCGGCGCAAACGCAGCGCAGCTGCGCGCATGGCTTGCGGCGGAGCATATTGAGGTGAAAGAAGTGCATACAGAGCGGAAAAAGGAAGATACGCTGGCGCTTGTAATGGTAGTTGTGCTGCCGCACGGATATGACCGGTCTTCGTTTCTGCGCCTGCCGGCCGAAGTGAACGGCGTTTTAACCGTGGCGGCCTGAAAAAACGGAAAATTATTTTGAGAAATCCGGTTTTCAGGGGGAATTTCCCTTGCATTTGCGCCTGAAACGTGTTATACTATGCGTGTTAAGTAAGAAAGTAACCGTAAGGAGTGGCGAAAGCCACTCCTTACGCTTTGCTTGGAGGATTTTTGTAAGGAGGGACGGCTTTGCAGGCAAAGCAGATCGTCGCCCGTGTGGAAGAGCTGGTCAAACCCCTGTGTGAGCAGGCCGGCGTTTCCCTGTGGGACGTGGAATTTGAAAAAGAGGGCGGCCAGTATATGCTGACCGTAACAGTCGATCATCCGGAAGGCGTGTGTATCGACCAGTGCGAGCAGGTATCCCGCGCGCTTGACCCGATGCTGGATGCGAAAGAGTTTGACGATATGCCGTCCTATACGCTGTGTGTTTCTTCGGCGGGCCTGTCGCGCCGCCTGAAGCGGCCGGAGCATTTTGCGGCGTTTATCGGGCACACCGTTGAGGTGGGTTTTTATAAGCCGGTGAATGGTGCAAAGCAGGTGGAAGGAACGCTCGTTGGATATGACAATGGCTGCGTTGCGATTGAAGCGGCCGGCCGGCAGACCGTATACGAGCCAAAGGATATTGCCGCGGTCCGACTCGCGGTGGAACTATAAGGAGTTGAGCTGGAAAAATGGTGAACGCAGAATTCTTTGCAGCGCTGGAAATGCTGGAGGCGGAAAAAGGAATACCGGTGGACTACATGCTGGACCGCGTTGGGCAGGCGCTGATTACCGCGTATAAGCGCGATAACGACGGTATGACGGACAATGTGTTCGTTGAGCCTGACCGTGAAAAAAAGACGATCCGCATGTATGTGCGCAAGACGGTTGTCAAGGCGGAGGACCTCTACGAGCCCTATGAGGAAATCACACTGGAGGAAGCCGAGGAATACAAGAAAAACCCGATGGTGGGCGATATCATTGATATTGAGATCCCGACCAAGTCCTTTGGCCGCATCGCGGCGCAGACGGCCAAGCAGGTTATCATCCAGGGTATCCGCGAGGCAGAGCGCGGCATGGTCATCTCCGAGTTTGAGAGCAAGGAGCATGAGATTCTGACCGGCGTGATCGCCCGCATTGACCCGCGCACGGGCAATGCCTATCTGGATGTGGTATCGGGCGGTGAAAAGAGCGAGGCGGTATTGGCTTCCTCCGAGCAGGTCCGCGGCGAAACGCTGACGGAAGGGCAGCGCATCAAGGTTTACCTGATTGAAGTGCGCCGCGGCACCCGCGGTCCGCAGGTGGTGGTATCCCGCACGCATCCGGGCCTTGTCAAGCGCCTGTTTGAGCTGGAGGTGCCGGAAATCCACTCGGGCGTGGTTGAGGTTAAGTCGATTGCGCGTGAGGCAGGCAACCGCACCAAGATTGCAGTGATGTCCAACGATGAGAATGTCGATCCGATCGGCGCATGCGTGGGTACGCGCGGGGCGCGCGTGGCCAACATCACGGGCGAGCTGGGCGGCGAAAAGATTGATATTATCAAGTGGTCGGATGATACGGCGCAGTTCGTTTCGGCTGCGCTTGCGCCGGCGGATGTAATTTCCACCACCCTGCAGGGGGATAATAAGTCCTGCCGCGTGATTGTGCCGGACGATCAGCTTTCGCTCGCAATCGGCAAGGAGGGCCAGAACGCCCGCCTGGCCGCCAAGCTGACCGGCTGCAAAATTGATATTGCGCCGGCTTCGCAGGGCGAATAAGAACGGCAGGGGGTGCGGCAGAAATGGTACAGAAGAAGATTCCCATGCGGCAATGCCTCGGCTGCCGCGAGAAATTTCCCAAACGGGAACTGATTCGCGTGGTGCGTTCGCCGGAGGGCGAACTCTCGCTTGACTTTAAGGGCAAGGCGCCGGGGCGCGGCGCGTATCTGTGCGCCAATCCGGAGTGCCTGAAAAAAGCGCGCCGGAGCCGTGCGATCAGCCGCGCGCTGGAAGTTGAGGTGCCCGAAACCGTATACGATGCGCTGGAGCAGCAGATGGAGGCACAGAAGAATGGCGAATGATCCTGTGCTGGGCATGCTGGGCCTGGCGCGCCGCGCCGGCAAAATGGCGTTCGGAGACGATCTGGTGCGGGAAATGTGCGCCGCGCGAAAGGCAAGGTGCGTGTTTGTCGCCTCGGACGCGGGCGTGAGCATCGCGAAAAAAGCCGCGCAGTATGCGCAGCGGGCAAACGTGCCGTGTGTGACGCTGCCGCAGGACAAGGATGCGTTGGGCGCGGCAATCGGCAAAAACGGCTGCGCGGTGTGCGCGGTCAGCGATATCGGCATGGCGAACGCCGCCGTACAAAAGCTGGCCGGAATGGACGGCGCCTATGCCGCGCAGGCAGAGCTGCTGGCAGATAAAAATACGCGCATCCAGTCCCGCAGGGGCAAAAAGAAACAGAAAACCGCAGGTCCGGAACGGGCCGCAAGCGGCGCAGATAGATCCAGTCAAAAAAATTGAAATCGGAGGTAAGCGCCAATGGCAATTGAGAATAAATACCGTGTGCATGAAGTTGCAAAGGACTTCAATGTATCGACCAAGATAATCACCGAGATTCTGACGGAGTACTGCTCCGCCCCCAAGAATCATATGCAGGTGCTGGACGACCAGGAGCTGAGCGTCATTTTTGAATACCTGACGCAGCACAATCAGACGCAGAATATTGAGGAGACGCTGTCTGCGCAGGCCGCCTCGAATGATAAGCCGGAGCAGCCCAAGGCAGACAAACCGGCGCGGGCGGAACAGCAGGACAGACCGGCGGAGAATAAGCCTGCTGAAAGCAAGCCGGCAGAGAAAAAGCCGGAGCAGCCTGCGCCGACCAAGGTAAAGCAGGTACACCGTATTGACACCCGCGGCGCGGGCGACGTAAACCTTGCCAAGTATGACGACCATGTGGACTCCCTTGTGACCGATAAGGCCGCCCGCATGCAGTCGAACAGCCAGAAGAAGCAGAAGCTGACCAAGAAATCCGACCAGCGCTCCAAGCCCTTCGGCAACAAGCGCCGCCAGGAGGAGCAGGAAAAGATGCGCCGCCTGCAGCGCCAGCAGCAGATGGCTGCGCTCAAGAAGATTCCGGTCAAGGTGATGATTCCGGATGAAATTTCGGTCGGCGAGCTGGCCAGCCGCATGAAGCGCACCGCGGCGGACGTTATCAAGGGCCTGATCAAGCTGGGCGTCATGGCGTCCATCTCGGAGGTTATTGACTATGATACCGCGGCCATTGTGGCAGAGGAAATGGGCTGCAAGGTTGAAAAGGAAGTTCATGTTACGATTGAGGAGCAGCTGTTCGACGAGCATGAGGATAAGGCGGAAGAGCTGCAGCCGCGCGATCCGGTCGTTGTGGTTATGGGCCACGTTGACCACGGCAAGACTTCGCTGCTTGATGCGATCCGCAAGACCAAGGTGACCGAGGGCGAGGCCGGCGGCATCACCCAGCATATCGGCGCATACCGCGTTGCGGTGGGCGGCAAGCCGATTACCTTCCTTGATACGCCGGGCCACGCGGCGTTCACTTCGATGCGTGCGCGCGGCGCGCAGGTGACGGATATCGCCATTCTGGTCGTTGCAGCGGATGACGGCGTCATGCCGCAGACCGTTGAGGCGATCAACCACGCAAAGGCGGCCGGTGTGCCGATCATTGTGGCGGTCAACAAGATGGATAAGCCGGCGGCCAATCCGGACCGCGTATTGCAGCAGCTGACCGAGTATGAACTGGTGCCCGAAGAATGGGGCGGCGATACCATCGTCTGCAACATTTCGGCCAAGTTCGGCAAGGGCATTGAAGAGCTGCTGGAAATGGTGCTGCTGACCGCCGAGGTTGCCGACCTCAAGGCCAACCCCAACCGCAAGGCGCACGGCACGGTCATTGAGGCGAAGCTGGATAAGGGCCGCGGCCCTGTTGCCACGCTGCTGGTGCAGAACGGTACGCTGCATGCGGGCGATACGGTCATCGCCGGTACGGCGGTCGGCCGTGTGCGCGCCATGACCGATGACGACGGAAAGAAAATTCAGGACGCCGGTCCGTCTGTGCCGGTGGAGATCATCGGCCTGGCCGAGGTGCCGGGCGCGGGCGACATCTTTGACGCGGTAGACGACGAGAAGATGGCGCGCGAGCTGGTTGAGCAGCGCAAGGACAAGGAAAAGGAAGAACGCAACAAGCAGTTCCACAAGGTAACGCTCGATAACCTGTTCGATTCCATCCAGCAGGGCGAGATGAAGGAACTGAACATCATTGTCAAGGCTGATGTACAGGGTTCGGTCGAAGCGGTTCGCGCATCGCTTGAAAAGCTCTCGAACGATGAGGTCCGCGTCAAGGTCATCCACGGCGCGGTTGGTGCGATCAACGAGTCGGACGTAATGCTGGCCGCGGCTTCGGGCGCGATCATCGTTGGCTTTAACGTTCGTCCGGACCGCACAGCAACCGATTCTGCCGCGCAGCAGGGCGTGGATATGCGTATGTACCGCGTTATCTATGATGCGATTGAAGAGATGGAGCAGGCCATGAAGGGCATGCTTGAGCCCAAGTTCAAGGAAGTTGTGCTCGGCCATGCGGAGGTGCGCCAGGTATTCAAGATCACGGGCGCGGGTGCTGTCGCCGGCTGCTATGTGCAGGACGGCAAGATCCAGCGCAACGCCGAGGTGCGCGTGGTGCGCGACGGCATTGTATTCCACGAAGGCCATCTGAACACCCTCAAGCGCTTCAAGGATGACGTAAAGGAAGTTGCTTCCGGGTATGAATGCGGCATGAGCATCGAAAACTATAACGACATCAAGGAACTGGATATCATTGAGTGCTTCGTGATGGAAGAAGTGAAGCAGTAACACTGCTCTAAGGGGGATTTCGTCCCCCTT
>NZ_JBMNUP010000067.1:0-9137 GCF_050946325.1 Agathobaculum sp.
ACCTGCCCACGATTAAGCCGCAGCCCGATGGGTATGTGCAGTCCTTTGCCGATTCGCCGCTGGATGACCTTAATATCGGGGAATCTGTTTATTTGCAGATTATCCATAATGCAAAAAAATATGTATATATCACCACGCCTTATCTGGTGCTCGATAATGAGATGATTACCGCGCTGACCATTGCAGCCCAGTCCGGCGTGGACGTGCGGGTGCTTACCCCCGGTATACCGGATAAAAAGCTGGTGTATATGATTACCCGTTCCTATTATCAGCAGCTGCACCGCGCAGGCGTGAAAATTTATGAGTACCGGCCGGGGTTCCTGCATGCCAAGAGCATCGTTTCCGATGACGATACGGCGGTTGTCGGCACGATCAATATGGATTTTCGGTCGTTCTTTCTGCATTTTGAGTGCGGCACCTGTTTTTACGGCAGCTCGGTTGTCGGCGCGCTCAAGCAGGATATTATGGAAATGATTCATACCAGCCGCCAAATTGACGATGAGTGGCTGCGCCGTGTGCCGTGGCTGCGTTCGGTGGCGGCCAGCGTGCTGCGGCTGTTCGCGCCGCTGCTGTAAACGAAAGGCGGACGTCGGATGGAGCAGATTCTGTGTGCAATATTGGACGCAGGTGAAATCCTGCTGGTTTCGGGGGCGGAGGTTGCCCGCGTAGAGGATACCATTCGCCGCATGGCGCTGGCCTACGGCTTTGTGCGTGTTGATGTGCTGAGCATTCCGGCAAGCATGGTCGTCACCGTCCAGTCCGCTGACGGTGAGATTTTGACGCAGACCCGCCGCATTGTTGCGCGGGATACCGATATGCGGTGTATTGAGGCGGTCAACGCGCTTTCGCGCGAGGTTTGCAGCGCGCCGCTGCCGCTTGACGCGCTGTGTGCGCGCATTGCGGCCATACGAGAAACGCCGGAGGATATGCCGTGGCGGGTACCGCTGGCGCATGTGCTGGTTGCAGGCTCGTTTGCGGTATTTTTCGGCGGCTCGGCGCGGGACGGATTGGCCGCGATGCTGTGCAGCCTGATACTGTATGGCGTCGGCAGGGCAGGCGCGCGCATCCGGCTGCAGCCGATTGTGCTGACGGCGGTTAACGCTGCGGCAATGTGTTTTGCGGCAGTTATCACCATATGGCTGGGATTGGGACAGTCTCTTGACAAAATTATCATTGGTAATATCATGCTGCTGATTCCGGGCATTGCGCTGGTGAATGCGCTGCGCGATATGATTGTGGGCGATACGATTACCGGCCTGCTGTGCGCGTTTGAGGCGCTGCTGCGCGCGCTTGCCATTGCGGCCGGCTGCGCGCTGGTGCTGGTGCGGTTCGGAGGTGCGGTATGACAGGTGAAATGCTGATGCAGATTGGCATGGCCGGAATTGGCGCGCTGGGCTTTGGCCTGCTGTTCCACATGCAGGGTCGGCGGCTGGTGACGGTGCTGCTGGGCGGCATTGCCAACTGGAGCTTTTATCTGCTGGCACTGCATGCGTATACGAACAGGGTGCTGGCCTTTTTTCTGGCTGCGCTGGCAACTGCTGCACTGGCGGAAGTGCTGGCCCGGCTGCTCAAAACGCCGGTGATTACGCTGCTGGTGCCTATGATGGTGCCGCTGGTGCCGGGCGGAGATTTATATTACACAACTCTTGCGCTGGTGCAGGGGGATACGGAAGGATTTGCGCGGTTTGGCAGTCTGGTGCTGCGGGAAGCCGGCGCGATATCGTGCGGCGTCATTCTGGTCGCCTGTATTGTGCAGACCGTGGTGAAAGCGGCGGGACTGCGGAAAAAAATATAAAAAAGCGTTCTGCACATTGGAATGCAGAACGCTTTTATGATGCCAGGAACAGATAGACAAGGCGGCAGGCAATGCCGGCGCACAGCAAGAAAAGCAGAAGCGGCGGGGCAAGGCGGCACAGCGGCCGATGTGCCTGCCGCAGCGCATGCCCGAGCGCATCGGGGTCTCCCATCATGCAGACGGCTTGCATGATGGCCTCTTCCGCAGAAAATCCGCGTTCGTTTTGCAGATATTCCGCGCGGGACAGGATGTGGTCGGTCAGCTCCCGGCGTACCCGCGCGCGGTGGAGCGGCCAGAACAGGTGGGAGCAGACGCGCTCCAGAAACAGGCTGACGCACTCATTCGGTGACACAAGCCTCACCTCCGAGAATTTTGCCGAAGCTTTTGCACAGGCGCTGCCATTCCTGCCAGCAGCGGGTGAGCGTTTTCACGCCCTGGCGGGTCAGCCGGTAATACCGGCGCGGCCTGCCGGCAGCGGAGGCGCGCTCATAGGAGCTGACCTCCCCCTGCTCTTCCAGCTGGTGCAGAATGGGATAGAGCGTGCCTTCTTTCATGGAAAACGTTTGATCCGAGCGGCATTCCAGCTCGCGGATGATCTGATAGCCGTATTTGTCGTTATCCTCCAGCAGAGCAAGCACAAGCACAGCGTTGCTGGAAGGAAAGCAGGAGTCTTCTTTTTTGCGGGGCATGACAGACACCTCCGGATACCTCGAATATCTAAGTATACTGCTTATAGTATACTGCGGGCAAAAGAGGCTGTCAATGAAAGCCGCAGGCAAGTGAATGCGTTAAAAATTGTTAAATTTTCTGTAAGTCTTGCGTTTACGGCATATTTACGGTATCATAAGCAATAGTTTGCAGGAGTATGGAAGGGCAGGAATGTCGATGTTTTCGGGTTTATTTAACTGGCTGCTTGGCGCGGGACGCGAAATAGCCGTTATCGTGATATCCATGGTGCCGCTGGTTGAGCTGCGCGGCGCAGTGCCGCTGGGTGTTGCAGCGGGCATGGAGTGGTTTGAGGTGCTGCCGCTGGCATATCTGGGTAATTTGATTCCCATTCCGTTTGCATTGTTTTTTGGAGAAAAAGTGCTCAATTGGGTGGGAACACTGCGGCCGTTCACACGTTTTGTTGCCGGATATAAAGCCAAGCTGGAAAGCAAAAAAGCAAAGGTGACCAAATATGCCCGCATCGGCCTGTTTCTGTTTGTGGCAGTGCCGGCGCCAGGTACCGGTGCATGGTCGGGCGCGCTGGTAGCCACGCTGCTGGAAATGCCCAAGGGAAAGGCGATGCTTTCCATTGCGGGCGGCGTTGTTGCGGCAGGTCTGATTATGCTGGCCGCTTCCAACGGTGTTCTCGGCGTTGTCAATATGTTTTAAAAAAAGCCTCTGGCCGGTCGGTCAGAGGCTTTTTATTGTGGTCAGATGCGGCAGGCTTCCAGCAGTTCGTTTTTGCAGGACCAGAGCTTTTTGGAGAGATCAACAAAATAGGTCTGCGGATTTTCAAATCGCTTGATTTGATCCCAAAGCGTATCCACTTCGGCCTTGCAGTAATCACGGATTTTATCAATGGCAGGGCTCTGATAAACGCATTCGCCGTTTTTGAAAAGCTGGACGCGCAGCGGCCGTACCGTGTAGTTGGTCACAACGCGCTGCTTCCAGGTATGGATGGGGTCGAACAGCGTATACGGCTGCGTCTGGTCAATCGTTTCATCATAAACGGTGATAACGTCGCCCAGTGCTTTGCCGGTGGCGTTATCAAACAAACGGTAAACCTGCTTAAAGTGCGGCGTGGTGATTTTTTCAACATTTTCGGAAACCTTGATCTTGGGGATGATTTCCCCTGCGGCATTTTCCACTGCGGCCAGCTTGTATACGCCGCCGAAAACGGGTTCGGATTTGGAGGTAATCATACGCTCGCCAATGCCGAAAGAATCAACTCTGGCACCCTGCATGAGCAGATCGCTGACGATATACTCGTCCAGCGAGTTGGAGGCCATGATCTGCATATCCGGGAAGCCGGCCTCGTCCAGCAGCTTGCGCGCCTCAATCGAAAGATAGGCGATATCGCCTGAATCCAGACGGATGCCCTTGGGACGGATGCCCTTTTCGGCAACCATCTCTTTGGCGACGCGGATCGCATTGGGCACGCCGGATTTGAGAACGTTGAACGTGTCTACCAGAAAAACACAGTTGTTTGGATAAATATCCGAATATGCTTTAAAAGCTTCATACTCGCTGTCGAACATCTGCACCCAGGAATGGGCCATCGTGCCGCCGGCCGGCACGCCGAAATCGCGGTCAGCCAGCACGCAGGCCGTGCCCTGGCATCCGCCGATATAGGTGGCGCGGGCGCCGTAAATCGCGCCGTCATAGCCCTGCGCACGGCGGGAGCCAAACTCCAATACCGTCCGTCCCTGCGCGGCGCGGGAAATACGGTTGGCCTTGGTGGCAATCAGCGTTTGATGGTTGATGGTGAGCAGTACCATGGTTTCTACAAACTGCGCCTGAATCATCGGTCCTGCAACGGTCACAAGCGGCTCGCCCGGGAATACGGGGGTGCCTTCCGGTACGGCCCATACATCGCAGGCGAACTTGAAATCACGCAGATAATTGAGGAACGCCTCAGAAAAACAGCCGCAGCGGCGCAGATAAGCGATATCTTCCTCAGTAAAATGCAGGTTTTTGAAGTATTCGATCAGCTGTTCGACGCCTGCCATGATGGCATATCCTCCGCCGTCCGGCACACGGCGGAAAAACATATCGAAGTATGCGCGGCGGTCGGCTATGCCCTTTTCAAAATAGCCGTGAGCCATGGTGAACTCGTAAAAATCGGTCAGCATCGTAAGGTTTCTTTCGGTCATTGCGGTAAACGCCCCTTTGCGCATATAGCATGCATGCGCTTTTATTCATTCCGTGCATCTGTCTTGACAGGATGCATTTGTAGATATCATAGTACTTTTTTTGGAAAAGTGCAAGCTTTTCTTGCAGATACTTCATGCAATGAATGAATAAATATGCAATAGATAAAATAATTATAAATTTTTCTTGCCAAATGGAGCCAGCAGTAGTATAATGAAGCCGTCGAAAAAATGACGAATGTCTGGAGGAATCAAATATGAAAAAGCAATATAACAAAGTTGTTCTGGCGTACTCGGGCGGACTGGATACTTCGGTGCTGATTCCGTGGCTCAAGGAAAACTACGGCTGCGAAGTCATTGCGGTTTCGGGCAACGTTGGCCAGGGCACGGAGCTGGACGGCCTGGAAGAAAAAGCGCTCAAAACCGGCGCTTCCAAGCTGTATATTGAGGATCTGACCCAGGAATTTGTGGACGATTACATCATTCCGACCATGAAGGCGGGCGCATCTTATGAGCAGTACCTGCTCGGCACTTCGTTTGCGCGGCCGATTATTGCCAAGCGCATTGTGGAGATTGCGCTCAAGGAAGGCGCGGACGCTATCTGCCACGGCTGCACCGGCAAGGGCAACGACCAGGTGCGTTTTGAGCTGGCCATTCACGCCTTTGCGCCGCAGATGGACATCATTGCTCCGTGGCGGTTCTGGGAGCTGAACAGCCGCGAAAAGGAAATTGAATATGCGGAAAAGCACAACATTCCGCTGAAGATCAATAAGGAGACCAACTACTCCAAGGATAAGAACCTGTGGCACCTGTCGCACGAGGGCCTGGACCTGGAAGATCCGGCGAACGAAGCGCCGATCAACAAGCCGGGCTTCCTTGAGCTGGGCGTATCGCCCGAGCAGGCGCCCGATGTGCCGACCTACGTCACCATCCATTTTGAAAAGGGCGTGCCCACTGCGGTGGACGGCGTGGAGATGAATTCGGTTCAGCTGCTGGAAAAGCTCAATGAGCTGGGCGGCAAAAACGGCTGCGGCATTCTGGACATTGTGGAAAACCGGCTGGTTGGCATGAAGAGCCGCGGCGTGTATGAGACGCCGGGCGGCGCGGTGCTGTATGCGGCGCATCAGAAGCTGGAAGAAATCACGCTGGATAAGGAAACCGCGCATTACAAGCAGCAGCTTGCGCTGAAATTTGCCGACCTGGTTTACAACGGCCAGTGGTATACGCCGCTGCGCAAGGCGATGAGCGCGTTTGTCGATTCCACGCAGGAAACCGTAACCGGCGACGTCAAGCTCAAGCTGTACAAGGGCAATATCATTCCGGCGTCCGTCACCTCGCCGTACTCGCTGTATTCGGCGGGCATGGCCACCTTTGATGAGGACGACTGCTACGATCAGTCTGATTCCGCAGGCTTCATCAACCTGTTCGGCCTGCCGCTCAAGGTGCGCGCGCTGAACGATCAGGTCCTGGCGGAAAAGACCGGCATGCATTTCCCGTCCGTCGAAAAGTAAAGCACCCTTCATACAGGGCGCGGCGCTCCCTGGCACACAGGGGCGCTGCGCCCTATGACCGGTTTTTGAGAGGTAATGAATTATGGCAAAATTATGGGCAGGACGTTTCCAGAAGGAAACCGATTTGGTGGTAAACGATTTTAACTCGTCCATTCTGTTTGACTGCCGTTTGTATAAAGAGGATATCACAGGCTCGATTGCGCATGCGACCATGCTGGGCAAGCAGGGCATCATTGAGCAGCATGAAGCGGATAAAATTGTAGAAGGCCTCAAGGGCATTCTGGAGGATATCGAAGCCGGCAAGGTGGAGTTCTCGCTTGACTATGAGGACATCCATATGAATATTGAGCAGCTTTTGACCGAGCGCATCGGCGACACCGGCAAGCGCCTGCATACCGGCCGCTCAAGAAACGACCAGGTTGCGCTGGATATGCGGCTGTATGTTCGGGAAGAAATCAAAGAGATCATTGACATGATCTGCACGTTTATGAAGGCGCTGTGCGCAAAATCCAGAGAAAATCTGGATGCTGTCATGCCGGGATATACGCATTTGCAGCGCGCGCAGCCGACCACGTTCGCGCATTATATGATGGCATATGCCAATATGCTCAAGCGCGATATCACCCGTCTGCAGGACTGCTATGAGCGCATGGATGAGATGCCGCTCGGCTCGGGCGCGCTGGCGTCGACCACCTATCCGATTGACCGTGATTTTGTCCGTGAAAAGCTTGGTTTTGCGCGGCTGACCGATAACTCGCTTGACGGCGTTTCCGACCGTGACTACTGCATTGAACTGCTCAGCGCGCTTTCCATTTTGATGATGCATCTGTCGCGTCTGAGCGAAGAAATCATCTCGTGGTGCTCGTGGGAGTTCAAGTTTGTGGAGCTGGACGACGCCTATTCAACCGGCTCGTCCATTATGCCGCAGAAGAAAAATCCGGACGTATGCGAGCTCATCCGCGGTAAAACCGGCCGTGTGTACGGCAGCCTGACGACGATGCTGACCGTGCTCAAGGGCCTGCCGCTGGCATATAATAAGGATATGCAGGAAGACAAGGAAGCCGTGTTCGGCGCGATCGACACGGTCAAGCAGTGCCTTGAGGTGTTCACGCCGATGTTCTCCACCATGACGCTGCGGCGGGACAATATGCGCAAGGCGGCGTCGCGCGGATTTATCAACGCGACGGACTGCGCCGACTATCTGACCAAAAAGGGCGTACCCTTCCGCGATGCGTACAAGACGGTCGGCCGTCTTGTCAATCAGTGCATCAAGGCGGATGAGACCCTGGAAACGATGACGATGCGCGATTTTGCAGCCATTTCCAATAAATTCGGAGACGATGTGTACGACGCGCTCGATCTGCGCACCTGCGTGGGAGAACGCAAGGTGATCGGCGGACCGGCTCCGCAGGAGGTCACCCGCCAGATTGACAAGATTGAAAAGTTTATTGCGGCTGTGGAAGACGACGTGTGACGGTTAGAGGACAAAACAGATGAAACCAAAGGCTTATATTGACGGCAAAGAGGGCACGACCGGCCTGCAAATTTATGAGCGGCTGGGCGGCCGCGATGATATTGAGCTGCTGCTGATCGACGAGGACAAGCGGAAGGATACGGAAGAGCGGCGCAAGTTCCTCAATGCGGCGGATATTGTTTTCCTCTGCCTGCCGGATGCGGCGGCAAGAGAGGCGGTCTCGCTGATTGGGAACGATACGACCCGCGTGATCGACGCTTCGACCGCGCACCGTACCGCTGCGGGCTGGGATTATGGCTTTGCGGAGTTGTCCCGCGCGCACCGCGCGGCGGTGGCGGCGTCAAAGCGGGTTGCCAACCCCGGCTGCCATGCAAGCGGATTTATTTCATCCGTATACCCGCTGGTAGCGCATGACATCATTCCGGCGGATTGCGCGCTGACCTGTGCATCGCTGACGGGCTATTCGGGCGGCGGCAAAAAAATGATTGCGGAATATCAGGATGAAAACCGCGATGCGCGGCATGATTCTGAGCGTATTTACGGCCTGAATCTGCAGCACAAGCATCTGCCGGAAATGGAATATATCTGCGGATTGATGCAGCCGCCCGTGTTCGTGCCCATCGTGGGCGATTTTTACAAGGGAATGGCTACCACGGTTATGCTGCCCGGCGTGGACGCGCAGCTGGTGCATGAAACGCTTGCGGCGCATTATGAGGGACAGAAACTGGTGCATGTCGCGCCGCTTGGCGGGGATGAGCCGGTGATTTATGCCAATACCATGGCGGGGCATGACAGCCTGCGGCTGATTGTCTGCGGCCATGCAGAGCAGGCCATCGTTACCGCTTTGTTTGATAACCTCGGCAAGGGCGCTTCGGGCGCGGCGGTGCAGAACATGAATATTATGCTGGGACTGGACGAAACCACCGGTTTGACGGTATAATGATGGCAGTATAGTTTGCGATTCGGAACCGTGGACGCGATTCCGGCGGCAAGGAGAATGGGTAATATGAAAATTATCGAAGGCGGCGTGTGCGCCGCAAAGGGATTTACGGCGGGCAGCATTCGCTGCGGTATCAAGGAAAGCCGGACGAGCGACGATACGGCTGTTATTTTCAGCGCGTGCGAGTGTACGGCGGCGGCAACCTATACGATGAACCGCGTCAAAGCCGCGCCGCTGTATGTAACGATGGAGCATCTGGAAAACGGCGTGGCGCGCGCCATTATTGCCAATGCGGGGAACGCCAACGCCTGCGCGCCCGACGGCATGGAAAACGCGCGCCGCATGGCGAGCGCTGCGGCGCACAAGCTGGGCATAGACGAGAACGATGTGGTTGTCGCATCGACAGGCGTGATTGGACAGCGGCTGCCGGTGGAATGCATTGAAACGCATCTGCCGGAGATCGTGCTGTCGGACGATGCTTCCGAGCAGGCCAACCGTGCCATTATGACGACCGATACCCGCACCAAGACCGCGGCGGTCGAGTTTACGGTTGGCGGCA
>NZ_JBMNUP010000068.1:0-9069 GCF_050946325.1 Agathobaculum sp.
CGCCTTTAATTCTTCAATTTTTTTAATATAGGCATCTGCTTTATGTGCATAAGTCGGCTTCTGTTTCTTTAGCTTTGTCACAAAGGCAAGAGCATCATCATACCTCTTAGATTTAATATATAAATCCGGCAATTCAAAGTGCCAGCCTGCACCCTCGAATTTTAGTCCACCGTTTTTCCAAAGGGTTTCCCAAAAAGCAATATATGTATCTATATCTCTATCTTCATTGAATTTTTCTTTTGCTTTTTGGACAGCCTCAATCTGTTGATCTTGAGTTTTTAATACCCTGTATCCCTCCGGATCAATCTTTTTCAAATCCTTCATAAAAGCATCATTTCTGTCTGCTATTTCTTTGTTTATTTTGTGTTCTTGCTCATCTACGATTTTTTTCCAATTAGACTTATCGCCAGAACCAAGAAGTTTATTAATACTCCAAACATTAAATGCCAATCCGAATCGAGTATCTTCGGTTGTTTTATTAGGAGCTTTATGCATATAGGGAACATATGCGTTTTCACTTAATTCCTGTGCTCCAGTTTCGGTCAATCTGTATTTTGGCCGAACACCTGCTGAAAGTAGCGTTTCTTCCGATATTGTGTCAGATACACGAGCTACCAACTCCGCCTTCTTTCCAGTGGTAGACTCTCCATGCTTCATAAGCAGTTCTTTCAGCTGAGAAACTGTTAAATCATTTACGGATTCTTTGGCAGAAGCAAACGCAATATAGCCACGTTCTTCCAAATTTTTAAGGACTACATCCACATTACGGATACCATATTCGAACCACCAGAATCCTGGATATCCGTTTTTGGGGCCAGGATAAGCACCTTTAGAACAGTACTCCAACAGCAGAATTTCTGCCGGATAGAGCCCTTTGGCAGAGGGGATTGCTGTTTTCTTTCGTTCTTCAAAGGATATCACGCTCTTTTCGAAGGAGGTACCTTCTGCTATAACATCCGTGTAATATTCTTCTGGTTGGTAATCCCCCTTTTTCGTTTGGGGTATTGTGCCTTCCTGTTTTTTGATCTGTGTTGCTTGTGCAGCCTTTTCTTTTTTCTTGAATAAATCAAACAATCCCATACTGTTCTCCTCGATAATCATAAGTCGGCTATGTTATAATTTTCGTCTTCGTCTGTCTACTTAACTATACTCTTGTGTGTACACACATTATTGTACAAGAAGACACCGCATTTTTCAAGATTGGTTTTCAAGTTCACCAGAGTAAAACGTAACTTTTTATGGACACCGCTATGGTCAAACAAGAGCTGCCCCGCTGAATGGTAGGGCAGCTCTTGCTCGTTAGCAACAATCAATCAAGGCGTTGGTATTCTGTAACTGTCTTGAGGTAGACAGCAGGATCGCCGTTAAGGATTAAATCAGCATATGCAGCAGGGTCATTATAGATTAGATAGTCGAGTTCCGACTGTTGATACATATTGTTCGCTACCTCATTTTCTACAGCGATAGTGTCGATAGAAACCATGCTACCATCTGAAAAGCAAAACTCTACACAAGCAGTATCAAGGTTAAATTCACAAGATAACAGGTGTTTCATGGTAAATACCTCCGTAATTCTAATATTTTGTTGCAAAAAAGAACGATGCCGGTCATGCGACTCGACATCGTTCTTTTCGTTGTTGTTTCCAACCCTGTCAGACAGATGCCGTAAAATAGTAATTTTTAGAATTACTGTCTTACGAGCACCCGTCTAATGCGGCCGGTTTTGTCGTTTTTATTCCTTATTCAGCGCTTCCAGTCTTGCCTTGTTCGCAGCAATCACCTTTTCCTGCACCGGAACCGGCGCTTCGTCATACCGTTCAAAGGTGGATACAAACGAACCGCGGCCCTGCGTCATCGAACGCAGCGTAATCGCATAATCCGCAAGCTCGGCCATCGGGCACTCCGCAACGATCTCCTGCTTGCCGCCGTCCACCGGGTTCATACCCATAATACGGCCGCGCCGCTTGTTCAAATCACCGATTACATCGCCCATATAGGAGTCCGGAACCAGAACCTTCATCGAGCAGACGGGTTCCAGAAGAACAGGGCTTGCCTGCGGGATACCCGCCTTATAAGCCAGGCGAGCCGCCATCTTAAAGGACAGTTCATTCGAGTCTACATCATGGTAGGAGCCGTCCAGCAGGGTTGCGCGCAGGCCAACCATCGGATAGCCGGCCAGCACACCGTGCTCCATCGCTTCCCGAATGCCCTTATCAACTGCCGGATGGAAGTTTTTCGGCACCGAACCGCCGAAAATCTTCTCTTCAAACAGATAGTCGCCTTCCGGATAGGGGGCAAATTCCATCTTAACATGGCCGTACTGTCCATGTCCGCCCGACTGCTTCTTGTGCTTGCCTTCCACCGTGACCGGCTTGCGAATCTTTTCGCGGTACGGCACAATCGGCGGGGTCAGCTCTACTTCTACACCGAATTTATCCTTCAGCTTGGAGCAGAGCACATCCAGATGGATATCGCCCGCGCCGGAAATCGTATGCTGCTTGGTTTCCGGATTGAACTCCGTTTCAAACGAGGGGTCCTCATCATGCAGACGCGACAGGCCGGCAGAAATTTTCTCTTCCGCGCCCTTTACCTTGGGCGCAATGCCCTGCGTATAGCACGGCTGCTTGAACGCAATCGGCTCCAGCTCCACCTTGCGCACATTCATCGAAAGGGTATCGCCCGTTTTGGTCGTAACCAGCTTGGAAACCGCGCCGATATCGCCGCAGCCGATGACAGGCACTTCCGTGGTCTTCTTGCCGCAGACCGTAAAGATGTGGCCCATCTTCTCATTTGCGTCCGCGCGCTTGTTGACCAGCGTCATATCCTGCTTGACCTCGCCCGACATCACCTTGAAATAGGAGAAGCGGCCGTACTGGTCGGCAACCGTCTTGAATACGAAAGCACAGGCGGAGCCGTTGGGCGTGCAGTTGATTTCAATCAGTTCGCCCTTTTCATCTTCGCAGATTTCCACCGGCTTTTCGTCAGGCGACGGCATATAGTCCGCAATGCCCTTCAAAAGCGCATAGGAACCAATGCCGGTTGCCGCGGTGCCGCAGAACACAGGCGCAATCACCAGGTCCTTCACGCCCTGGCGGATACCTGCAATCAGCTCGTCATCCGAAAACTCTTCGCCCGCAAAATAGCGTTCCATCAGCTCTTCGGACAGCTCTGCGATATTCTCACACAGTGCGGCACGGTGCTGGTCAACCTTTTCCACCATATTTTCCGGAATCGGAATCTCCACACGCTTATTGCCTTCCATGCGGTAAGCTTTGCGGATAACGCAATCCACTACGCCGACCGTATCCCGATTGCCCTCAAAAATCGGAACGACAATCGGAGCCACCGTTACGCCGAACTGCTTTTGCAGCTTGTGCAGAGAATTGTAATAGTCGGAATTTTCCTCATCAATTTTGGAAATATAGAACATACGGGGCATGCCGCGCTCCTCGCAGCGCTCCCACGCCTTTTCCGTGCCGACGCCCGGGCCGGATTTGCCCGTAGCAACAATCAGCGCAGACTCAGCCACGCGCAGCGCGCAGCTTACTTCGCTTTCAAAATCAAAGAAGCCCGGGGTATCAAGCAGGTTGATCTTGCAGCCGTTCCATTCCACCGGCGCAACGGCCGTTGAAATAGAGAACTTTCGCTTGATCTCCTCCGGATCGGAGTCACAGACAGTATTGCCGTCTGGAATCTTTCCGAGTCGGTCGGTTACTCCGGCAGTATTCAGCAGGCTCTCGACCAGCGAGGTTTTACCGTCGCCGCCGTGCCCCATTAAGCATACGTTACGGATTTTGTTGACTGGGTAATTGGCCATATTGATAAACACTCCCCTGCCCATGCCTTCACGCGGGCGCTTAGTTGTCGGGAATAAATCCCCTGTTTGTTATTATACACGATTACGCACTTCTATGCAAGGTGTTTTTTGTGCATTTTTAATGTTGTGTTTCCGGCAGATTCCGGCTTGTTCCTCCGCAAAAAATTTTTTATTTTTCGCCATTTTTCTGTCACAAAACCGCAGTCTCAAACGTTATATATATGTAAGGATTTTTACAGATATCTGCGCAAGGGGGGCTTCGCCATGACGCATGCATATATCGCAACAGCCGCCGCCGTACTGGCGCTGGCGCTGGCTGTTTTTTCTGTTCTGTCTGTTCTTCCGCTGTAACGCGGAGCAGGCGATACATCTGTGCTGTTTCATTTTTTCACTTCTTTTCTTTCATACCAAAGGCCTGCCGCCAACGTGATTTTACGCTGGCGGCAGGCCTTTTGCTTCATTTTTCAAATTTTCAGTGCGTCTGTTGGGTAATCAGAAACACAGGCGCATACCAAAGCAGCAGATACAGCAGCAGATTGCGCACCGGCAATGCGTCTACCGCGTTCTGGCTGACCAGATAAAATACAATCAGCATACCGCAGATGCCCGCAAAGGCGCCCAATGTCAAATTAGAACGCACGGCACCGGCCAGTTTATCCGCACACCGCAGCACCTGCACAAGCGGTCCTGCACCGTCCCGCGTCAGAATCGCCGCAGGCGCGCCCCCTTCCGTGTAGGAAGGCTCGGTCAGCCGCTGCGCAGCGTCCGGCGCCGGCTGGTCGGCAAAGCCGCGCCGCAAATCGAACTCGCTCTCCACCATCGCGGGTGAGATATTGAAATCCTGCACGGCCAAAACCGCGTTCATATGCATACGGCGCATCAGGCGCATCGCCTGATATGTACTCTTCGTCGGCTGATAGCGCAGCGTCAGCACACCGGCCAGTTCGCCGTTTACCACCAGATACGCATGCACGCCGCTCTGTCCCGCGCGGATACGCATGCCCATATTGACCATCAGCGCGGCCGTGCCCAGCACAACGCGGCTGGTGCCAACCTCACCGGCCAAGCCGCCCTCCACCATCTGCACATTGCGTGCGGACAGCGTCGCGCCATAGCGTTCGCGCGTTGCCTCTGTCAGCACACGGCCCAGTTCCAGGCCCGCGGCATCCGTCAGCGCGGCGGCGCATGCCAGAATTCTGTCGTCCGAAATCCGCCCCATGTTCTGAAGCGATTCCAGTGCAATCGAACCTGCCGGAAACAGATCGTTTTCTGTCAGCACAATTTCCTCCGTACCACGCAGCAGGTCAGCCTGCCGCGCGCCTGCAATAGCAGCGCCCGAACGCAGCAGGCGGCGCGAAACATTATTATAGCTTGCGCCGAATGCGCACAGAAGGCCCAGCGGTGCAGACACAGACAGAATGGCGGAAAACGCCCAGAAAAAGCGCACCGGCTCCCCTCTGCCAACCGATGCCAGCAGCGCGAAAATAATGGATGCAGCCAAAGCAATCGGCACATAGATCATCGCAAAACGGTCGGCCGAATCCGGACGCTCCATCTCGGTCAAAAAGGCATCTTCCGCATGCAGCGGCCCTTTGGCCGCGCGGCACGCATCGTCCTCCTTGTCATAATGGCTGTAAATCGCCATCGGCTGCTCTGCCGAACAGATTGCCTGATAGGCGCGCGCCCGCGCAGCATACCGGTTTCTCTCTTCCCGCATGGCTGCATACAGCATCAGCATACTAACCGCCAGATACGGTATTTCAACGCCTGCCTGGTTATCAAACACAATGATAGATGCACCGTGCAGCAGCGCAGCCAGCACGGCAAAAGAAACCAGCGTCGCACGGTCGGGCGCCCCATGGAACAGGCTGTAAAAGCCCATGCCAAACACATCCACACCTATAAACAGCGCAATAAACTGCAGTAGCAGCAATACGCCTACGCCGATCAGCGGATTTACTGAAATGTCCAGCACCGTTGGCAGCGGCAGCTTTTCCATACCGGGCGCAAGGCTGATATACGCCGCAGCTGCCGTCAGCAGCAGCACCAGCGTCGAACGGGCGGACAGGCCCTGCGCCCTGCGTTTGAATGAGCGGGCGGCCTGCGCCGGGTCGCGCAGCTCAATATCTTCTTCTTCCTCCGCCTGTTCGGCCGCAATGCGCGCCGCTTTGGCTTCTTTGCGCGTCATCTTTTCTGCACGCCGCGGCGAACGGGACGGCGTTTTTTCATACGCGGCCGCTTCGTCGTCCTGCTCATCATATTCTGTCTCGGCCGCACGGCGGGCCGCCTTTACAGCAGCTTTTGCCGCAGCTTTTTCCCTTCTGGCGGCAGCTTTTGCCTCCCGCGCGGCAATACGCGCGGCACGGGGGTCCTCCTCATCCGTAAAAGCGGAAAGGTCCGGCAATTCTTCCTGCTGCGCGACAGGCCGTTTTTTCGGCGCGGTGCGGCGCGGCGCAGTCTCTTCCTGCGGTACAGTACGCGCGCGCTGTGCTTCTTTTGCGCGCGGCATGGCAGCCGCTTCCTGCTTTTGCGGCTCCACGCGGCGCGGCGCCGGTCTGGGAGGTTCGGATGCAGGCTGCGGCGCCTGCTTCGGCTCCGCCGCCGGTGCTCTGCCCTCTACTTCTGCAATAATCGAATCCAAATCAAATTCGTCTGTATCCGGCACACCATTCAGCAAATCCTTGAGTGCGTCCAAATTCATGGTATCGTCCATTTTGCCCATATGTTCCCCATTTCCTCCTTTAAGCCTGCATGCGGCGGCGCACAGCCTCAAACAGCATAACCGCGGCAGCATTCGAGGCGTTGAGCGAATTGACCTTTCCCCGCATCGGGATACTGACAATATAATCGCACTTATCGCGTGTCAGCCGGCTGAGGCCCTGTCCCTCCGAGCCGATTACAATTGCAGTCGGCCGGGCGAAGGCCGCGTCATACAGGCTGACCGTGCCGTCCGCCTCCGCGCCGAACAGCCACAGGCCGCGCTCCTTCAGTTCGTCCAGCGTGCTGGCCAGATTGCCCGCCTTGTGAATCCCCACATAGGCCAGCGCCCCCGCCGCCGCGCGGGCGACCGCTGCGGTCAGGCCAACGGCACGCCGTTTCGGAATAATCACCCCATGCGCGCCGGCGGTTTCCGCCGAACGGATGATTGCGCCAAGGTTATGCGGGTCCTCAATGCCGTCGCACACAACGACGAGCGGCGGCTCCCCCCGCTCCTCTGCCACGCGGAAAATATCGTCCAGCGAGACGTATTCCTGCGCTGCAATCTGGGCAATCACACCCTGATGACTGCCCGTCGGGCTCATATGGTCGAGCTTGCGGCGGTCACAGGCAACAACCGGTATGCCGCGCCGCCTGGCTTCTGCCGCAATATCTCCGCCGCGCGCACCTTCCGCCAGGAACACCTTATCCACCGCGCGTCCGGCGCGCAGCGTTTCCAATACTGCATTGCGTCCCTCAATCAGCGTACTGTCCTGCTCCGCCGCAGAACGGCGGCGTTTTTCCTTTTCATATGCCATATACATTTACGCTCCACAACATCAGATGCCGGCTGTTATACCCCATCAGGCAGCGCAATTTCATCCGAAACACCCGACTGGGAGCTGCCGATCGTATCATCGCATTTCCAAACGTACAATAGCCGTCTTGCGGCTATTATACCACACCCCGCTCCCCACATTCAACGCATCCCGCCGAAAACATGCAACTTGCTTGTTTTTCTTGCTTTTTTCCACATTTTTTTGTTTATTTTCTCGATAATATCGCGCCGCTGTGCTATAATGTTCTTACCAAAGACAGGAGGAAAACATATGACGACGCCATATGACGAAACGCTCCGCATCTGCAGCGAACAAATCGCGCGGCAAAACAAGCTGCGCGCCATGCAGCAGCGCCTGTATGACCAGCTCCGCGAGCTGGAAAGCCGCGAACAAGAGCTTGCCGCTATCCGCGCAAAAGAACAGCGGGATGTCGACCGGCTGGAAGGGCACAGCCTTGCCGCGCTTTTCTATGGCATTACCGGCAAAAAAGAAGAACGGCTCAGCACGGAGCAGCAGCAGGCCTACGCCGCAGCGCTGCGCCATGAGGGCGTGCTGCGCGAAATCAAAACGGTTCGGCAGGAGCTGCTCCGCTGCGACGCTGAACTGACAGCGCTGCACGGCTGCGGAACACGTTACGCGGAAGCGCTTGCAGCCAAGGCCGACCTGCTCAAGCAGCGCGGCGCGGCGCAGGCGGCGGATATTATACAGCTGGAACAGCGGGCTGCCGCGCAAAAGCAGCTTATGAAAGAGCTCAACGAGGCCATTGATGCCGGACAGGCCGCCGGCAGCGCGGCCAATGCGCTTGGCGGCAGCTTGTCCAGCGCAGAAGGCTGGGGCACATTCGACCTGTTCGGCGGCGGGCTGCTTACCACCATGGCCAAGCACAGCCAGCTGGACGAAGCGCAGGAGCATGCAGCCGTGCTGCAGGAGCGGCTTCGGCGTTTCCAGGCCGAGCTGAGCGATATCACCATCCGCGCCGATATACAGGTGCGGGTGGACGGCTTTCTCCGCTTTGCCGATTACTTTTTTGACGGCCTGCTGGCCGACTGGGCCGTGCTTGACCACATCCAGGGCGCACAGGCGCAGCTGGAGCAGACGCAGGAGCAGATTCAAACCGTGTTGGAGCAGCTCTACGCCATGCAGGAACAATGCGCGCAGCAGCAGCGCATCATACAGGACAAATTGGACGAACTGGTTCGCAGCGTATAAATATTGTAAATATAAAGAAAAAGACTTTGGAAGCAATCTTCCAAAGTCTTTTTTTTGCAGCCCTGTGCTTATTTGCACAGGTATCCGCCGTCCACCGGCAGAATCGCACCGCCAAGATAGTCGCTCGCATGGGAGGCAAGGAACAGGCAGGCGCCCTTCATATCCGCCGGCTGGCCCCAGCGGTGCGCCGGAATCCGGTCGCAGATCTCTTTATAACGATAGTTGGACGGGTCGAGCAGCGCCGCGCACATGTCGGTTGCAAAATAGCCGGGCGCAATCGAATTGACATTGACGCCGCATTCAAGCAGGTCGTTGGACATGCACTTGGTCATCTGCGCCACACCACCCTTAGCCGCAGAATAGGCGACGACGTTCTGTCCGCCGAAGAAAGAGGACATGGACGAAACAGTGATAATCTTGCCGTAGCCCTTCTTGACCATGATCTTCGCAGCCTGCTGGCACATAATGAACTGGCTTGTAAGGTTGACTGCAATCACATCATCCCAA
>NZ_JBMNUP010000069.1:0-8902 GCF_050946325.1 Agathobaculum sp.
CTCCTATTCTTTTGTGTCTTTTATACTATCATAATTCTCCTTATTCCGCAAGATATTGCCGCGTCATCCTGCACAGAAATCAACGTTTTTTCGCCTATTGCAACCGGCTCTTGCAACCGGTCCATCGAATTCAGCCGCGCGCATTGTTCTGACAGCGGCAGAGACCAGTCCGCAGAAAAACGAAAATAAACAACGCGCTTTTTCCTTTGGGTGATTTTATCACGGAAGGCCTCTGCAATGCTGGGTATACTATAAACAACAAATAAAGAAAAAGGAGCTGACAGATATGGCGGCTATCAATATGAATCAGGAATTATTTGAAGAGATGCGCAGCGGAAGCACCCCCCTGTTGGTGGATTTCTGGGCGCCATGGTGCGGATATTGCCGCAGAATCAGCGCCCCTTATGACAAAATCGCAGAGGAATACAGCGGCCGGCTCACCGTCGGAAAAGTCAATGTTGACGAGCAGGCACAGCTTGCCGCAGCCGAGCAGATTGAAGTACTGCCGACTCTGGTGCTGTACCGCAACGGAGAAGCGATTGATTCTATCGTCGCCCCTACTTCAAAGGCAATGATCGACGAATTCATCCGCAATGCACTGACCGAGTAAAGAAGGTATTTCTATGAATCAGAATCATGTTTACGATATGATTATCATCGGCGGCGGCCCTGCCGGCTATACGGCAGCTCTTTATGCCGCACGCGCGGGGCTGGATGCCCTTGTACTGGAAAAACTATCGGCCGGCGGCCAGATGGCGCTGACCCATCAGATTGACAATTATCCCGGTTTTGAGGATAGCATCGACGGATTTACGCTGGCGGAAAAGATGCAAAAGCAGGCAGAGCAGTTTGGGGCCAGAAGTGAATACGCTGAAGTCAGCCGTTTGCATCTTTCAGCGAATCCGAAAGTGATTGAAACCAGCGAGGGTTCTTTTTATAGCAGGACGGTTGTGCTCGCTGTCGGCGCAAATCCCAAAGAGCTTGGCGTGCCGCACGAATCCGAACTGGTTGGCAGAGGCATCGCCTATTGTGCAGCCTGTGACGGAATGTTTTATAAGGGAAAAACCGTAGTGGTTGTCGGCGGCGGCAACACCGCCGCTTCGGATGCGCTGCTGTTGAGCCGTATTGCAGAGAAAGTGATTGTTGTCCACCGCAGAGACACGCTCCGTGCCACAAAAATCTATCACGAGCCTCTGATGCAGGCCAAAAACGTGGAATTCCGGTGGAACAGCACAGTTTCTGAACTTTTATATGACACGAGACTGACCGGCGTCCGCCTTGCAGATAGCAAGACCGGTGAGCTTTCCGCGGTATCTTGCGACGGTGTGTTTGTCAGCATCGGAAGAAAGCCTGCTACCGAACTTTTGCAGGGGCAGCTAACGCTTTCCGCTGATGGATATATTATTGCGGATGAAACGACAAAAACCAATATCGCCGGTGTATTTGCCGTTGGTGATGTGAGAACGAAACCGGTTCGCCAAGTAGTAACCGCTGTGGCAGATGGCGCTACGGCTGTTCATATGGCGGAAGAATATCTGGCCGGAGGGATTTGATATGAAAAGTAAACTGAAAAAATGGATTCGCCCTGCCCTGTTTATTCTGGGCGGCGCGCTGGCGGGGCTTGTCTACTACTATTTTGTCGGCTGTCCGTCCGGCAGTTGCTCTATCACTTCTACCCCTCTAAACGCCATGGTCTATATGGGTATTGTTGGTTGGCTGCTGTCTATTGTATTCGGAAACGATTGTCCGGGCGGATGCGATATGTGAATAATGCAAAACCGCGAAAGCATGATGCGCTCATGTTTTCGCGGTTTTTTTATTCTGCGCAGTGCTGCAAGACCCTGTATCTACGCTTTATGCGCATTTTCATACGCCGGACGAATCTCATCCGGCAAATGATTGGGAAGCATTTTGCTCAGCCGCTCTTCACCGCCATCCTGCATGGCCTGTTCATAGTACCAGCACTTAAATTTCAGCATATCCAACACTTTATTCAGCCGCGTTATCTCCGCTTCCAGGTTTTTTCGTTGTTTTTCAAACAATGCCTTTCGTTGCGGGTAGGTTGCTTTCCCTTCTGCGCACCAATCCATAAACTGTTTGATATCCTTAATCTCTAAACCTGATTTTTTCAGGCATTCTATAACGCGAAGTGCTTCTATTTCTGTATCGCTGAATTTACGGATGCCGGAAACACGTCTTATCTGTGGGAACAGGCCCTGTTTATCATAATAGCGCAAGGTTGATATGGGCAACTGAAACATTTCAGATACTTGACCAATGGTATACATAAAAAAACACTCTCCACTTTTTATATTTTTCTCTTGACCTAAAGTCAGGTTTATGTTTTACCATAAGTATATCAGAAAAAACAAAATTATCAAGCGCTTAAAAAGGAGGGCTTACTGCATGAAAAAAGTTTTTATCATATCATCCAGTCCCCGTAAAGGGGGAAATTCCGAAGCGTTGTCCGCAGCATTTGCCAAAGGGGCCAGCGATGCAGGACACGAAGTCGAAACCGTTTATCTCCGCGAAAAGAAATACGGTTTCTGTACCGGCTGCCTGGCCTGTTCCACACGCGGCCGATGCGTTCTCAACGACGATGCCGTTGAAATCGCTGCCAAAATGCACGATGCTGATGTTCTTGTTTTTGCAACGCCGATTTATTACTATAGCGTCAGCGGACAGCTGAAAACCCTGTTGGACCGCGCCAATCCGCTTTTTGGCTCAGACTATTCTTTTACCAGGGTTTACCTTCTGGCTGCCGCAGCAGAAGATGCGCCCTATGTTGTGGAAGGCGCAGTCAAGGCAGTGCAGGGCTGGGTCGACTGCTTTGACCGCTGCGAACTTGCAGACACCATTTTTGCCGGCGGTGTAAACGAGATAGGCGATATCGCCGGCCACCCCGCCATAGAGCAAGCATATCGGGCCGGCAGGGCAATTGCACCATAAGCCTGCCGCAGAATGTCAACAACAGAAACGGATAAATCACAAAATCCGGAACAAGGGAATGGAACAAAATGTCAGATACGCAAACTGCAAAAAAGCTGCACACGCAGGCCATGCTCTTCCCTATCGGTCAGCCCAATGCTGCCTATGCGCAATACTTTACCGGAGAAAGCTTTTTGGCGCCAATCTCCACCAAACAGATAAATATTTTTAACGTTACGTTTGCGCCCGGGTGCCGCAACAACTGGCATATTCATCATGCCCAAAGCGGCGGAGGACAAATTTTGGTCTGTGTTGCCGGACAGGGCCTTTATCAGGAATGGGGGCAGCCTGCCGTTATTCTGTCGCCGGGCGATGTAGTCAATATCCCCTCCGGCGTCAAGCACTGGCACGGCGCTGTACCCGGCAGCTGGTTTTCGCACTTGTCCATTGAAGTCCCTGGCAGCGGCACAGAAAACGAGTGGTTGGAACCGGTAACGGATGCGGATTATTTGGCACAGTGCGGCGGTGTATCTGACGTATGATTTGGAAAGGAACACAGAATGACAGCCGAACAGTTACATCTTACAGACGTATGGGACAAGACTTTCCCCAGAAGTCAAAAAACAAATCACAAAAAGGTTACGTTTGTCAACCGATACGGAATCACTTTAGCCGCCGATTTATATGTGCCAAAACAGAAAGCCGGCAAACTCCCTGCCATTGCAGTGTGCGGCCCTTTCGGCGCCGTGAAAGAGCAGGCTTCCGGCTTGTATGCACAAAAAATGGCGGAGCAGGGCTTTTTGTCCATCGCTTTCGATCCATCGTTTACCGGAGAAAGCGGAGGTATGCCGCGCTATGTAGCGTCGCCTGATATCAATACCGAAGACTTCTGCGCAGCAGTTGATTTTCTTTCTGTTCAGGCCGATGTTGACCCTGAGCGGATTGGAATTATCGGCATCTGCGGCTGGGGCGGCATGGCGATCAATGCTGCGGCTATCGACACCCGCATTAAGGTCACAATTGCTGCAACCATGTATGACATGTCCAGAGTCAATGCAAATGGATACTTTGACAGCGAGAACAGCGAATCGGCCCGCTATGCCAAAAAGAAAGCGCTGAATGCGCAGCGCACGGAAGATTATAAAACCGGCACCTATGCGCGGGCCGGAGGCGTAGCCGATCCGCTTCCAGACGACGCGCCGCAATTTTTGAAAGATTATTATGCCTATTATAAAACCGATCGCGGTTATCACCCCCGCTCGTTAAACTCAAACAGCGGTTGGAATACCACATCCGCCTTATCCTTTATGCATATGCCAATTCTGACACATTGCCATGAAATTCGTTCTGCCGTTTTGCTGATTCATGGTGAAAAAGCCCATTCCTGCTATTTCAGCAGGGATACCTACGCAGCAATGGTCAGCCACAATTCTTATGCGCAAAACAAGGAGCTGTTATTGCTGCCCAACGCAAACCATGTAGACCTTTATGATCAAACGGAAATCATTCCTTTCGCGTATATCAAAGCGTTTTTTGACCGTTACTTCTGAAAACGCCCATACCTTTTTCGCCGCATAGAAAAAGAGCGAACCGTCCTGCACACAGGTCGGTTCGCTCTTTTGTTTTTTTCTGTATGGATAGCGGCTTTATATTATCACCGTATCCGCTTACTCCCATTCGATCGTAGACGGCGGTTTGGACGTGATGTCATACACAATGCGGTTGATATGGCCCACCTCATTGACGATTCGTACACTTACGCGGTCGAGTACCTCATACGGGATGCGTGCCCAGTCCGCGGTCATAAAATCGGTCGTTGTTACCGAGCGCAGCGCAAGGGTATAATCATAGGTTCGACCGTCTCCCATCACGCCGACCGAACGCATATTGGTCAGCACCGCAAAGTACTGATTCATTGTGTGTTCCAGTCCGGCCTTTGCGATCTCATCGCGGAAGATGAAATCCGCTTCACGCAGGGTGTCCAGTTTTTCTTTCGTAACATCTCCAATGACGCGAATTGCAAGACCCGGTCCCGGGAACGGCTGACGCATAACCAGATATTCGGGCAGGCCAAGCTCACGGCCCAGCTGACGCACCTCGTCCTTAAAGAGCAGCCGCAGCGGTTCGATGATCTCCTTGAAGTCCACATAGTCGGGCAGGCCGCCTACGTTATGATGGCTCTTGATGACCGCTGCATCGCCCGCACCGGACTCGATTACATCCGGATAAATCGTACCCTGCACCAGATAATCAACCTTGCCGACTTTCTTGCCTTCTTCTTCAAAGACACGGATAAACTCCTCACCGATGATCTTCCGCTTGCTCTCCGGCTCTGCGATACCCGCAAGCTTGCTGAGGAAACGCTGCTCGGCATCCACCCGTACAAAATGGATGTCCCATTTAGAAAATGCAGCCTCTACCTCGTCTCCCTCATTCTTGCGCATCAGACCGTGATCGACAAATACACAGGTGAGCTGACTGCCGACCGCCTCCGCGAGCAGCGCCGCCGCAACCGACGAATCCACACCGCCGGACAGCGCCAGCAAAACCTTGCCATCGCCGACCTTTTCCCGAATGGCTTTGATCGAGGTGTTTTTATAGTCCTCCATCGTCCAGTCACCCTTGGCATGGCAAATCTCATAGAGGAAATTCTTCAGCATCAGACTGCCGTTTTCGGTGTGATTGACTTCCGGATGATACTGTACGCCGTAAAAGCCGCGCGCTTCATCTGCGATTGCCACATTCGGGCACATCGCTGTATGCCCGACAAGTGCAAAGCCTTCCGGCACCTTTGCCATATAATCGCCGTGGCTCATCCACGAAATCCCCTCTGCGGGCAATCCCCGGAACAGCTTGCAGTCCGTATCGTAAAACGTCCCGGTTTTTCCATATTCGCGCGCGGAATCGTCCTGTGCCGCCGTAACCATGCCGCCCAGCATGTGTGCCATCAGCTGACAGCCATAGCAGATGCCGAGCACCGGAACGCCCAACTCGAATACGGCAGGGTCGCACTTGGGTGATGCAGGATCATATACGCTGTTCGGACCGCCGGTAAATACAATGCCGATCGGGTTCAGCGCGCGAATTTCCTCAATCGACGTATGGTACGGTTTTACCTCACAATAAACATGGTGTTCGCGGATTCGGCGCGCAATCAACTGGTTGTACTGACCGCCAAAATCCAACACCAAAACGAGCTGATGCGTTTTCATCACGACTCTCCTTTCTCTGCTGTTCTGTTTTTCGTGTTAAATTATCTCACAAAACCTGCGTGCCTACAAGTATTTTTGCATCTTTTCCCATTTTTATCAGAGTTTCCGAATCTTTTGCAGCATATTTGGAATTTTTATGTATAAAGTCACCAACTGCTGCGCATACTCTGCAGCAACAAACCTTTTCGGAAAGGGTGTATCAATTTTGAAAGATAAAAAGCTATTTATTTGTGCGCTGCTGCTTCCATTCACGCTGCTGTTTTCAGCGGCAGCGCTGCTGGCCGGTCAAAACCCCATCTCTCCCGTAGCCGGCTCTGTCCCCTCGGTGCAGGCGGTTGAGGCTGCTACCTGTTCCGGTGTGCCGATTGAAATTGCGCTCACTGCGGCGGATGCGGAAAATGATATCGTACTGTTTCAGCTTACCGAGCAGCCGCGGCTCGGCACGGCAGTGATTGCAGGCAGCACACTCACCTATTCTCCTGTCAAAAAAACCGGAAAGGACAAGTTTTCCTATACAGCGGTGGATGCCAACGGGAACACCGCCGCGCCTGCGCAAATCACTGTAACCATTGAAAAGAACAAAGCCAAACTGACTTACGCCGATATGGAGGGCAATCCCGCCCACTATGCAGCAATCCGTCTTTCTGCCGCAGGCTTGATGACGGGTGAAAAAATCGGCGGCTGTTTCTTCTTCCGTCCGGCACAGACCATCACGCGCAACGAATTTATCGCCATGGCCGCTACGCTTGCTGCGCTTCCGGTAGAGCCTACCGAGCAGACCGATTTCGCCGATGACAGCGGCTTGTCTCCCTGGGCCAAGCCGTTCATCAGCACAGCCGCTGCGAACGGGCTGGTCAGCGGCTATCCAACAGACGGTTTATCCGAAATACGCGGTCAAAATCCCATCACACTTGCCGAATCCTGTGTTGTGCTAAACAATCTGCTGTCCAATGCAGAAAGCAGTATCCAGCCCGTTGTTTCAGCGCAGCATGCCGCTGATATGGACTGGGCGCAAAGCGCAGTCAGTCAGCTTATGCACAGCAGCGTACTTTCTTCTGAGACTGCGCATACGCCTTCCGACACACCGCTTACACGCCAGCAGGCATGCGAAATGCTATACCGCACCATGGTTTTATTGCAGCAGTAATCCCCCTCGCGCGCTGCAATTCCGGCGCTCACACCCCGTTGGCAGACAACGAGTCCTCCCTTCTTCCCTCAGCCGGATGCAGCGTCTAAAAAACCTCCCTTCGCCCAAATGGCAAAGGGAGGTTTTTTCGCAGACCGCAGTTTTCTGTTCAGCTGCGATTTTTTATTCTGCAAACGCTGCACGATATACGTCGTCCTGTTCCGGTAAATGCGTCACATAGCCTATCGGCAGCTGATTGCCCGTCGCTTCAATCACCGTCTTTGCTCCTTCCTCTCTAAACGCGCCGCACAGCTCTATGCAGTCAATCCCCTGCTCACGCAGCTGTTTTGCAGCAGCGCATGCTTCCTCCATATTGGCAACCCCAATGATCTGCGCATCCCCGCCATGGATGGCCGCTCTGTCCTCATCAGGGCTAAAATTCCCCATAATCAAAAACGCAAACTTCATGGTTTATCTCCTCGCAAATTCAAATTTTTCTTTTTATTACTTTATCATATTTTTTTGCTTCCATCAACAGAGGATGCGGTTGATTCGTCCCAAAAGACATGATAAAATAAGCAAAACAGAGCGGAGTCATTTTCCATGAACTGTCCAAAATGCAGCAAACAGATGACACAGGGAACGTTAGGAGGCCGCGGGTATAACTTCTTTCTTCCTATGGGGGAAACCTATCCAAAACTGTTAAGCGATAAAATACTGAAAAAGAAAAATGCCACCTTATTGCCGTCTGACATATATGGCGGTTGGGATATCAGCGACTGGCCTGCTGCCTTTTGGTGCAGCGAATGCAAAATGTTAGTTGCGGATTATTCTCACTTGATGAAATAGCTCCATCTGCGAAGCAGCCCGTCGTCGGGTGCCCCTCTCCGTCAGCGCCTGCTTCTGCTCATTTGCACGGACGTTCCTAAATCTGTGCAGCCGTAAAAGCACGAGGTTGACAATTTTTTATTCCTATGCTATAGTATCCCGTAGTCATCGGAGGATGTGTAACCGTATATACACGCCGGATAAGATGTCGGATATAGCAAACGGCCGGAGGGCCTGCACTGCCGTAACAGTGCGGGCCGGATAAGGTCTTTTGCTGTCCGGTTATCTTTATCCGGCGTTATTTCATTGTAACGCACCTGACAGAATCTCTCTTTTGGCAAATATCGCAAATCCGTACAGGAGGTTTCATGAATATTCAGCTTTCAGATCATTTTACATATGGGAAACTGTTTCGCTTTACCCTGCCCTCTATTATCATGATGGTTTTCACCTCCATCTATGGGGTGGTGGACGGTTTTTTTGTTTCCAATTTTGTAGGCAAGACACCGTTTGCCGCAGTCAATTTTATCATGCCGTTTCTTTTGATGCTCGGTGCTGTGGGGTTTATGTTCGGAACCGGCGGCAGCGCGCTTGTTGCAAAAACAATGGGCGAGGGCGACGACAGCAAAGCCCGGCACATTTTTTCCATGCTTGTCTATATTTCCATCCTGCTTGGAGTGCTCATAACCGTTCTGGGCCTGATATCGCTGCGTCCTGTTGCACATTTCCTCGGCGCAGATGGGCAGCTGCTGGAGCAGGCTGTGCTCTACAGCCGGGTTATCCTGCCGGCGCTTCCCGCCTATATTTT
>NZ_JBMNUP010000070.1:0-8846 GCF_050946325.1 Agathobaculum sp.
GCCAGCAAATCCCCTCCTGCTCTCCTTCAACCGCCCAACGCAGGCTGTCTGAATGCAGGTGCCCATAGATGCACCGCTTCACGCCGTATCGCTGCAGCAGCGCAATCATCGGCCCGCAGCGAAACGACGCATACAGCGGCGGATAGTGCAGAAAACAGATAATTTCTTCCGGCTGCGCCGCCGCGCCCAGCTTCAAAGAAGCCTCCAGGCGAATCATCTCACGATTAAAAATCTTTTTATTGTGCGGATCGGTAAAATCCTCTTCAAAGGGCCATCCGCGGGTGCCGCAGATTGCAGTCTTTTCATAGAAAAAGCAGTTGTTATGCAGAAAGTCAATGCTCGAAAAGTCATTTTCCTCCAAAAACCGATGCATCTTTGCCGCAGTTTCCCACCAGAGATCATGGTTGCCTTTCAGGATAATCTTGCGGCCGGGCAGGCTGTCGATCAGTGCAAAATCGCTTTTCGCCTCTGCCAGACTGATGCCCCACGAAATATCCCCGCCCAATACGACCGTATCCTCCGGCGCAACAAGCGCTTTCCAGTTTTTGATAATTTTTTCCGTATATCCCTGCCAGCGGCCGCCAAATACATCCATCGGCTTTTTCACCGACGTCGCCAGGTGCAGATCGGCCAGCGTATAAAGCGCCATCTTACAGGTCCTTCAGCAGCGCCACGGTAGACAGAATTTCGGACTTGTCCACCACGCGGTCAAAGCGCGGCGCCTTACCCGCCAGGGCAGACAGCGGCGCAGGGGCGGCAACACCCGTCAGCTTTGTCAGCACATCCAGCTGGCTGACATCGTCTTTCTCCAGTTTACCGCCAAGCGCCTCAATCACCGCGCGGCAGAACTTAAACGGCGATGCCGTCGAAGCGATGACCGTAGGCGTACCGTCGCCCGTGCGGGCCCGGTAATCCTCATATACCTGCACAGCAACAGCCGTGTGTGTATCCGACAAATATTTTTCATTCTCCCACAGCCGTTTAATTGCCGCAGCAGCCTGTGCATCTTCGCAGAAACCCGCGTCAAAATCATCCGAAATACCGGCAAAAACATCTGCCGGCACCGTATAGCGTCCATCGCGGGTCAGCCCGCTCATACACGCGGAAACCAGCTCGTCATTCTGGCCGGATGCAAAGAACAGCAGCCGCTCCAGATTGGACGAAATCAAAATATCCATCGAGGGAGAAGCAGTCGTATAAAAATCACGGTTCCGGTCGTATGTACCGTTCTGCTTGAAGAAGTCGGTCAGCACATTGTTGCGGTTGGAGGCGCAGATCAGCTTGTTCACCGGCAGCCCCATCTGCTTTGCAATGTAGGCGGCCAGGATATTGCCGAAGTTGCCCGTCGGTACGCAGACGTTGATTTTGTCCCCCATTGCAATCTCACCCTGATTGAGCAGGTCGCAGTAGGCCGAAATATAATAGGCAATCTGCGGCGCCAGCCGGCCCCAGTTAATCGAATTGGCTGAAGACAGCATCATACCGTCACGGTCCAGCTGCGCGCGGGTATCCGCATCGGTAAAAATACGCTTGACTGCGCTCTGCGCATCATCAAAGTTGCCGCGAATTGCGACCACTTCTACATTTTTACCCGCCTGGGTGGTCATTTGCAGTTTCTGCATGGGCGACACACCGTTTTCCGGATAGTACACCATAATTTTCGTGCCGTCCACATCGGCAAAACCGTCCAGCGCAGCCTTGCCCGTATCGCCCGAGGTAGCGACAAGGATACAGGCCGTGCGTTTTTCGCCCGTCTTACGCAGAGAGGCGGTCAAAAGATGCGGCAAAATCTGAAGCGCCATATCCTTAAACGCGCAGGTCGGGCCGTGCCACAGCTCCAGCATATATTTTCCGTCCGCCAGCTTGACAACCGGCGCGGTGTCGCTTCCTCCAAAGCGCTCGTCCGCATAGGCTTTGGCGGTATACTCCGCCAGTTCCTCCGCCGAAAAGTCGGTCAGGAATTTGCCGAGAACAAGCGCGGCGCGCCCTTTGTAATCCGCTTTTTGCAGATGATTCCAGTCCTCTTCCGTCAGCTTGGGAAAGGCCGTCGGGCAGTACAGGCCGCCGTCAGGCGCGATGCCGTTTGCAATTGCATAAGCCGCGGAAACCGTTTTCCCTTTGTTTCGAGTGCTTACATAGTCCATGTATTTCCAACCTCCGAAGATATTTATTTACAGCATTTTCTGCACGAAGGCGAACGCATTGTCATAAAACAATCCATTCACCATGCTTTCCTTGTAGCCAAGCGCGAGCATCCGGTCCGCCAGCTTATACATATCGGCCAATCCGTCTATTCCTGCCGGCAGCAGATCGCATCCGTCAAAATCGCAGCCGAGCGCCAGCGATTTTTCCGCGCCATACAGGCTAAGGAAATGTTCAATATGGTCAATCGCATCGTCAATCACGGAATCGCTCTGCCGCACAAGAAACGGCGTGTACAGGTTCAGGCCGACCAGACCGCCGCGCCGCACAATTTCGCCGCATTGACGGTCGGTTAAATTGCGCAGATGTTTGCACATCACACGGGAATTGCTGTGGCTGGCGGCAAACGGAACGTCCGTCTGCTCACACACATCCCAAAACCCCCGTTCGGACAAGTGGGACACATCAATCAGCATACCCAGTCCGGTGCATGTGCGCACCAGTGCTTTCCCTGCCGCTGTCAGTCCCTCGTCATTGTCCACCATCGCACCGCAGGCGTATCTGCTGCGATAGTTCCAGCTCATTGCAACCATCCGCACGCCCGCCTCATAGGCGCGCACAACATGCTCATCTGTCGCCAGCAGCTCCGCGCCCTCAATGGACAAAAATGCCGCCGCTTTGCCCGCAGCCGCAGCCTGCGTCAGATCGTCTGCGGTCCGGCAGAACGCGAGCCAATCCGCATTTGCAGAAAACTCGCGCACAGCTGTTTCCAAAAGCGCATCCAGCCGCTGCTCTTCCGGCAAATCAAGCAGGCAGCGGCGTCCGGCAGCTGCTGCGCCCTCCGGTGGCCGCGCTCCGCAAAACAGAGAAAAAAACTGCGCATAATGCCCATACCGCCGCGCCGCGGCGCGATTGATATGCAGATCATTTTCTCTCAGCGGTTTTCCGGTTTCATAACATTCATACAGGGTGTCACAATGCAAATCAAAAAGGTTCATTTTCACCCTCCAAACGCGTTTTCAATCAAATGGATCCGCGGCGGCACAGCCGCTTCTTCCGCGCCGTATACCTCAACCACGTCAAACCGGGGCTGCAAATCGGTCGGATGCAGTTGCAGCCACTCTTCTGCCGCCGTCAGAATACGGCGCTGTTTGGCAGCCGTCACATGCTCACGCGCAGCGGCAAATCGGCTGTCCCTCCGCGTCTTCACCTCAACGAAAACAATATATTGCCCATCCTGCGCGATCATGTCAATCTCTCCATACCGCGTGCGAAAATTCCGCTGCACAATTTTCCATCCAAGGCCTGCCAGATAATTGCACGCCGCGGTTTCGCCCCAAACGCCGGTCAACGCGGCGCCTCCGGATGTTTCTGATAAAACTTTTTCAAAAAAGTTTTCCGGTGAATCGGGCACGGACCATACGCCAGCAGCGCCTCATCATGCGCTTTTGTCTCATATCCCTTGTGCTTTTCAAATCCGTATGCCGGATACCGCTCGGCAAACTGCCGCATCAGGCGGTCCCGCGTCACCTTGGCAAGAATCGAAGCCGCTGCAATGCTGGGCACTTTCGCATCGCCCGAAACAACGCATGCATGCGGCAGCGCAAGCCCTTCCGAACGGTTGCCGTCCACATAGACAAAATCCGCAGGGCTGGTCAGCCCCTCAACCGCCTGCCGCATCGCACGGTAGGTGGCCTGCAAAATATTGATTTCGTCAATGACCGTTTCATCAACCAGAGACACCGACCACGCAACAGCATTTTCTACAATAACGTCAAACAGCGCTTCCCGTTTTTTTTCAGAGAGCTTTTTGGAGTCATTCAGTCCGTCTATCACAATGCCTGCCGGCAGGATGACCGCCGCCGCGCACACCGGTCCGGCGATTGGGCCGCGCCCCGCCTCATCCACACCGCAGACAGCAGAATAGCCGTTATCCCACGCTTTTTGCTCATACTCCCACGTCATACGTATTCCTCCGGCGTTTCCAGCGTGATGCGGCCCAGTACGCCGCCGCGGAACTCATCCAGCAGAATGCGCGCCATGCGCTCGGTGTCTATCTCGCCGCCGCGCAGCAAAAAGCCGCGTCTGCGGCCGGCCTGCTGCAAAAGCGCATAGCCGAGGAAATCGCTCTCTTCCGGAATCGAAACGCCGTACCGGTCGATGATGGCCTGCGGCGCCTGTGCGGCAAGCAGCTCCATCAGCTTGCACCCAAGCGTTTCCACATCCAGAATATCATCCTTGATCGCACCTGTGCAGGCAAGCAGAACGCCCACGCGCTCATCATCAAACTTGGGCCACAGAATGCCCGGCGTATCCAGCAAATCGACGCCGCTTTCCACCCGAAACCACTGGCTGCCGCGCGTGACGCCCGGCCGGTCCGCCGCCTTGGCGGCCTTGCGGCCGACAATACGGTTAATAAAGGTCGACTTTCCTACATTCGGAATGCCGACAACCATCACACGCACCGCACGGCCAACCTGCCCTTTTTCATTCCACTGCGCAATTTTATCTGCCAGCAAAACCCGCACCGCACCTGCAAACGCCTGCGTACCCGCGCCTGAGCGGCTGTCCGTCTCCATAACCGCCATACCCTGCGCCCGAAAATGCTTCGCCCATACTGCTGTCTGCGCTGGGTCAGCCAGATCAATGCGGTTTAAAATCATCATGCGCGGCTTTCCTGCCGCAATTTCATCCATGTCCGGATTGCGGGAAACCTGCGGGATGCGCGCGTCAACAACCTCGCACACCGCGTCCACCTGTTTGATATATTCCGCCATTTGCCGGCGGGTTTTGGTCATATGACCGGGATACCATTGGATATTCATACGTTTACGCCACCGATCCAAAATTACTGAAAGGATAAACCACGCTCAGCACGCGGCCCAGGATATAGCGCTCGTCCACCATGCCGAGGCGGGAATCGCGGCTGTCCGTAGAGTGGTTGCGGTTATCCCCCATCACAAAAACGCTTCCCTCCGGCACAGTCTGCGGATAAGGCATATCCCCGATTCGCTCCAGCGTATTGATTTTTTCTGCAATATACGGTTCATTCAGAACTTCGCCGTTGACCAGCACATCTCCTGTGATGGGGTCAATATCAATCGTATCTCCGCCGGACGCGATGATGCGCTTAACAATCGGCTGATCGTTATAAAAGCCCTCCTTATGGAGCACCACAACATCGCCCTTTTCCGGTTTGTAATTCCAGTTGCTGACCAGCATGATGCTGCGGTCTTCCAGCGTCGGATACATTGAAGAGCCGTCTACCCCGATCAGCCGCACAAAAAATGTAAAAACAACCACAAAAAATATCAGCACGACCATCAGAGACTCGCCCCAACCGAACAGCTCGCTGGAAAAGCGCCCCTCGTTTTTCTTCTTCCCCTCGGCCTTTTGCTCCTGCATTCCTGATTCCTCCAAAAATATAAGCATACTATTTTATTATAGCGATATTGCCGCATATGCGCAAGCATTAATCCGCCCGCATAATACAAAAACGGGGAGTACACGACTCCCCGTTTTTGTTGTTCGGTTGTAAATTAAACCTTTTCGGCGATCTTGGCAGCCTTGCCCACGCGGCCGCGCAGGTAGTACAGCTTGGCGCGACGAACCTTACCGCTGCGCACAACCTCGAACTTCGCAACGTTCGGGGAATGCACGGGGAACGTCTTCTCCACACCTACGCCGTAGGAAATGCGGCGAACCGTAACCGTCTGATTGACGCCGCTGTGCTTCTTCGCAATGATGATGCCTTCAAATACCTGAATACGCTCACGATTGCCTTCCTTGATTCGCGCATGCACCTTAACGGTGTCGCCAATCTTGAGTTCGGGCAGGTCGCTCTTCAGCTGCTGCTCGCTCAGTACCTTGACCAGATCCATTTTTCTGTCATCCTTTCGTCTTAGACATTCTTGCCATATTCCTTTTACACGGCATAACTGACATGCCGCAAATAAGCAGAGGAATGCCCGTGTTACCGAAATATCATACCATATCGCCGCACACTTTGCAAGCATTATTTTCCGAAAAGTCATTGTTTGCATTTGGCTTTCTTTTTGCGTTTAATCATAGTATACTGGTAACGAATCCAAAAGTAAAGGAGCTCTGCTTATGTGGGCTTACGAAAGCGTATTCTATCAAATCTATCCGATCGGCTTTTGCGGCGCACCGCGGATCAACGATGGTGTCACCGTTCCGCGTATCCGCAAAGTAAGCGACTGGGCCGCGCATATTGCCAAACTCGGCTGCAACGCGGTATATTTCTCCCCCATTTTTGAATCCGACAGCCACGGTTATGATACACGGGACTTCCGCAAAGTGGATTGCCGGCTGGGCGCCAACCAGGATTTTGCCGCTGTCTGCAAAACCCTGCACGAAAACGGCATCCGTGTCGTGCTGGACGGCGTGTTCAATCATGTGGGCCGCGGCTTCTGGGCCTTCCGCGATGTGCAGGAGAAAAAATGGGACTCCCCCTACAAGGACTGGTTCCACATCTCTTTTGAAGGAAACTCCGGCTATAACGACGGCTTCTGGTATGAGGGCTGGGAGGGTCACTACGAACTGGTTCGCCTGAATCTGCGCAACCCCATGGTCGTGCAGCACATTTTCGACTGTATCCGCGGCTGGGTGGAGGAGTTCGATATCGACGGCCTGCGTCTGGATGTCGCATACTGCCTGGAGCAGGACTTTATCCGCCAGCTCCGCGCATTCTGCAATACGCTCAAGCCGGATTTCTTCCTTGTGGGCGAGCTGCTGCACGGCGACTACAACCAGTTCGTCAGCGAGGATAAACTGCACTCCTGCACCAATTACGAATGCTACAAGGGTCTGTATTCCTCGCTCAACAGCATGAACCTGTTCGAGATCACCCATTCCCTGCTGCGGCAGTTCGGTCCGGAAAACTGGACGCTGTACCGCGGCAAGCATTTGCTCTCCTTTGTCGATAACCACGATGTAACACGCGCCGCCTCTATCCTGCAAAATCCCGCGCACCTGCCGCTCCTTTATGCGCTGCTGTTCGGCATGCCGGGCATCCCCTGCATCTATTACGGCAGCGAATGGGGCGCACCCGGCGAAAAGCATCAGGGAGACGACGCCCTGCGCCCCTCTTTTGAAGCGCCCGAATGGAACGAGCTGACCGGCCGCATCGCCGCCATGGCGAAAGCGCACCGCGGCAGCAGGGCCCTGTGCCACGGCGATTTCAAGCAGCTCGTTCTGACCAACAAGCAGTGTGTCTGGGAGCGCATCTGCGATGGAGACCGTGTGCTGATTGCCGTCAATATCGACAGCGAACCCTATACCGCACATTTTGATGCGCGCTGCGGCCGCGCCGTCGATCTGATCACCGGAGAAATGCACGATTTCGGCGGCGGCAGCGAACTGCCCCCGTACTCTGCTTTCTTCTGGCAGTGCGAGCGGTAAGGCCCCGCCGGCTTCCTGTCATCAATTCCGTTTAAGGAGTGTTGCAACCATGAAAACGATGATTGCCTGCTGCGGTCTTGACTGCGAACAATGCGACGCATATCTCGCAACCATCCATGACGACCAGGCACTGCGCGAAAAGACCGCAAAACACTGGGCCGCGTTAAACAACGCCCCCATCTTGCCCGAGCATATCAACTGCCAGGGCTGCCGTATCGACGGAGTGAAAACCGTTTTCTGTGAAAACCTTTGTCGTATTCGCCAGTGCGCTTTGCAAAAGAATATGCCTACCTGCGGCAGCTGTCCCGCTATGGAACAGTGCCCGACGGTTGGGCAGGTCTTTGCAAACAACCCTGCCGCCCGAAACAATTTAAAGGGATAGCCCCCTGTCAGCAGTCCAGTTGCAGCGGAGCAGGCTATATTGCCGCTTCTCCCGAAATATGCAGAAAAAAGCATCCGTATGGTAAAACGCCATACGGATGCTTTGCTTTTTTATATAATTATAATCGCGCTAAGTATCCAGCTTGCAAAAGTACAGCGTGTCAGCATCCGCATCATACAGCCCCTGCGTGAGGTTAAGGAAGGGTCTGTGTAAAATCTCTTGCCCACCGATACATCCAACCCCAATTCATTCGAGACATGGTTGTGCGAACCGCCTGCGGCACACACCGTCAGAGCAAAAAGAGAAAATGCAAAAATCGCTGCCGCCATCGAGGCTTTTTCATCTCGTATTTAAATATAATCAATCACCAAAGTATAAACCGAATTGTCCGACATCGTAACCGTAAACTCCGTATGGTCGTTCGACAAACGGTATTTTTCCAGCGCTTTTTTCGTCAGCGTCAGCGTATGCGCGCCCAAAATATAATCCATTTCCGCCTTCAGCTCCGCACCGTCCTTTTGTGCCGTAACATTGCGCACCGCAAGCCGGTCAAGCGGCAGCGAGAACGACGGTTCCGTCGGCGCATATGTATCGTACTCCGCTACATAGGCAGTGACGCCCGACGGAGCGGAATCCTTCACTTTCAGCTCAATTGTCTCTTGCTTGCCGCTGGCCAAATCAACGGTAATCGTATAGGTTCCCTCGCGCAGCTGCGCCAACATGCCTCTGCGCAAAACCAACGCATGCAGCGTGCTGTCAAAATCAAAATCCAGCCGGTCCATACCAAGAACCACGTCTGCAATATCGCTCTCCTTGCTGGCGCCCTCCACCTTCACTGCCAGGTGGGTAAAGTCCGCAGATTTATAGTAGCGGTCAAACGTCAGCGAGGTGGCGCTGGTTG
>NZ_JBMNUP010000071.1:0-8844 GCF_050946325.1 Agathobaculum sp.
CAGACATCAGTGTAACCTTGAACACTTACACCCATGTGAATTTTGATGATGCAAAGGAAGAAGTATATCGGATAGCGAATAGTTAAAAAAGCCCGTTGGTAAGGACGCTTGCTTTACCAATGGATTTACCAAGATTGCAGGGAAAAACATAAGAAAATATGAGAAGATTTGAGAAGATACCTTGAAAAGAAAGGAAAACTCAAAAGTCGGAAAACCCTGAAATATCAAGCGTTTGAGAAGAAATACAAGACTTAAATGGAGATATAAAAAGATGATTAGAGTATTATTTATTTGCCACGGCAACATCTGCCGCAGCCCAATGGCGGAGTTCGTGCTGAAGGATCTGGTGCAGAAAGCCGGTCTGGAGGCGCAGTTTCATATCGAGTCCGCCGCCACCAGTACCGAGGAAATCGGCAACCCTGTTTATCCGCCTGCCCGGCGCAAACTGGCCGAGCACGGCATTGGCTGCGCCGGCAAAACGGCGCGCCGGCTTCGGACGGCAGACTACGCCGCCTTCGACCTGCTGATCGGCATGGATCAGGCCAATCTCCGCAACATGCGCCGCCTGTTCGGCGGCGATCCTGCCGGTAAGCTGCACCTGCTGCTGGACTACACCAGCCGCCCCGGCGAGGTCGCTGACCCATGGTATACCGGCAATTTTGACGCAACCTGGCAGGATGTCCTTCTCGGCTGTCAGGGACTGCTTACCCGTTCTAAAGCAAATACCGCAGCGCAGCCGCCCCAGCGATAACCGCTGGGGCTTTTCTTTTTCCTTCGCCGCTGCTGTTTTCTCCTGTTTTGGACCATTTGTCCCTTGTTGCGGTATCGGTTCCGCGAATGATATTGTTAATTTTATAACTATTTCTGTCGATTTTATCGGCAATATAAACAAAAAAGCGGTTTTTTCTGCTGTTTTTTATCACTCTCTCCATCTGTTTTCCAATTGACGAACGTCCTTCCGTGTGGTATATTGAATAAAGAATCATAAATTAACACTAATATCCCCAATATTTACTTAATTTCACCCAATTATTTTCAGAAAACGGTTCCGTAAAACCGTCTCACTCTTCCATATGGCAGACCGCCGACGCTCCGTCGGCCTCGGCAATAGACGAAACGATTGACAAAGGAGATTAAGAACATGGATTTCCATCTGACACGCGAACAAAATATGATCCGCCAGATGATGAAAGACTTCACCGAAAACGAAGTCAAGCCCATCGCCGCGGAAACTGACAAAACCTGCGTTTATCCGCGCGAGACCATCGAAAAACTGTTTGACATCGGCGTTATGGGTATGATCGTCCCCAAGCAGTATGGCGGCGCCGGCGCAGACGACCTCTGCTCCGCTATCGCGATTGAAGAGCTTTCCAAGCAGTGCGCTTCCACCGGCGATATTCTGGCAACCCACAACGGCCTGTGCTGCGGCCCGATCCTGCAGCACGGCACGGAAGCGCAGAAGCAGAAGTATCTGCGCATGCTGACCGAAGGCCACAAGGTAGGCGCGTTCGCGCTGACCGAACCGGATGCCGGTTCCGATGCAGCAAAGGGCACCTGCGTGGCTGAGCTGGACGGCGACCACTATGTTCTTAACGGCTCCAAAATCTTTATCACCAACGGTTATGTCGCCGACGTATTTGTCGTCTTCGCCATGACCGACCGTTCCAAGGGCACCCGCGGCATCTCCGCTTTCATTGTAGAAAGCTCGTTCCCCGGCTTCTCCGTCGGCAAGCATGAGGAAAAGCTCGGCCTGCACGGCTCGCCCACAGCGGAAATTGTGTTCACCGACTGCATCGTTCCCAAGGAAAACCTGCTCGGCCAGGAAGGCAAGGGCTTCAAAATTGCCATGCAGACGCTGGACGGCGGTCGTATCGGCATCGCTGCGCAGTCGCTCGGCATCGCAGAAGGCGCAATGGAGGAATCCATCAAGTTCGCCAAGACCCGTGAGCAGTTCGGCCGTCCGATCTCCAAGTTCCAGAACACCCAGTTTGTCTTTGCCGATATGCACGTTGCCATTGAGGCCGCACGCCTGCTGACCTATAAGGCCGCCTGCAAAAAAAACGCCGGCGAGCCCTTCACCGTTGACGCTGCTACGGCCAAGCTGTTTGCTTCCGAAGCTGCCATGAAGATCACCACCAAGGCAGTGCAGGTTCACGGCGGCTACGGCTACACCAAGGATTATCCGGTGGAGCGCATGATGCGCGACGCCAAGATCACGGAAATTTACGAGGGCACGAGCGAAATCCAGCGCGTCGTTATCTCGGGCAACATTCTCGGCAAGTAAGGAGGACTACAGAACTATGAAGGCAATTGTATGTGTAAAGCAGGTTCCGGACACCTCCGGTAAGGTAGCAGTCAATCCGGACGGCACGCTGAACCGTGCATCGATGGAAACGATCACGAACCCTGATGACCTGAACGCAGTAGAAGCAGCCCTGCAGCTGAAGGACGCAACGGGCTGCAAGGTAGTTGTTGTTACGATGGGCCCCCCGCCGGCAGAAGGCATGCTGCGTGAGCTGCTTGCCCGCGGCGCGGACGAGGCAGTACTGGTTTCCGCGCGTGAGTTCGGCGGTTCGGATACGTTCGCAACCTCCCAGATTCTCGCGGCAGCGGTAAACAAGGTTGGCCTGGAGGAAGGCGACATCGTATTCTGCGGCCGTCAGGCAATTGACGGCGACACCGCGCAGGTAGGTTCGCAGATCGCGGAGAAGCTGCACATCCCGCAGATCTCCTACGCGGCAGACATCAAGGTAGAGGGCAACACCGTTACCGTAAAGCGTATGCTGGAGGACGGCTACATGACGATCCAGGCGAAGACCCCCTGCCTGCTGACCTGCATCAAGGAGCTGAACACCCCGCGTTACATGTCTCTGAGCGAGATCATGGACTGCTACTCCAAGCCGGTTGAAGTATATGATTACAACACCCTCAAGGACGATCCGCTGATCGATCCCACCACCATCGGCCTGAAGGGTTCTCCCACCAACATCTTCAAGAGCTTCACCCCGCCGCAGAAGGGGCAGGGCAAGATGCTCGAGGGCGCGGACAAGGCGACTGCTGAGGCTCTCGCTGCCGAGCTGCTGAAGAAGCACATTATCTAATCGAAAGGAGAAACTATAATGGCTGATTTCAATAACACGAACCTCGCCGATTTCAGCGGCGTATGGGTATTCTGTGAGCAGCGTCAGGGCAAGCTGCAGCCGACCGTGCTGGAGCTGATCAGCGAAGCGCGCAAGCTTGCGGACGATATGGGCACCGAGGTATGCGGCCTGCTGCTGGGCGGCAAGGGCGTAGGCGACGCGATGGCAAAGGAGCTGGGCGCGTACGGTGCGGACAAGGTTCTCGTATGTGAGGACGACCTGCTGGAGACCTACACCACGGATGCATATGCAAAGGTGCTCTGCGATACGGTAATGGCCAAGAAGCCGGAGATCATGCTGATCGCGGCAACCAACATCGGCCGTGACCTGGGCCCGCGCTGCGCAGCCCGTCTGCACACCGGTCTGACCGCAGACTGCACGCATCTGGACGTAGACGTAGAGAAGTATGCAGCATTCCTGCAGGAAGCATCCACGCTGCCGCAGGCGCAGATTGACGCGCTTGACCGTGCAGACCGCAACCTGAAGATGACCCGTCCGGCATTCGGCGGCCACCTGATGGCGACCATCATCTGCCCGCGTTTCCGCCCGCAGATGGCGACCGTTCGTCCTGGCGTTCTGAAGCGCGGCGAGTACGACGAGGCAAAGGCAAACGCTGTAGTAGTTGAGCAGATTGCTGCGAACCTGAGCGACGCCGACCTCGAGACCAAGGTACTCGAAGTTGTTAAGGAAGCCAAGGAGCTGGTAGACCTGACCGGCGCTGAGGTTGTTGTATCCGTAGGCCGCGGCATCTCCAAGGATGTTGAGAAGGGCATCAAGCTGGCGGAAGAGCTGGCAGCCGAGTTCAACGGCGCCGTTATCGGCGGCAGCCGTGCGGCGATTGACGCAGGCTGGCTGACGGCAGACCACCAGGTAGGCCAGACCGGCAAGACCGTACATCCGAAGCTGTATGTTGCGCTGGGCATCTCCGGTGCAATCCAGCACAAGGCCGGCATGCAGGATTCCGAGTGCATCATCGCGGTGAACAAGGCGGATTCCGCTCCGATCTTCGACGTAGCGGACTACGGCATCTGCGGCGACCTGTTCAAGGTTGTTCCGCTCATGATCGACGCCATCAAGGCTGCCAAGGCTGCCAAGTAAGCGGTTGGCTTCCAGGGAAGGCCTCTCTCTTCTTTGTACCTCCTATTGAACGCTTTATACCTCTCTTGCACCCCTTCGCCTTCCCTGTTCACAACATAAAAGCCCTTCGCCGGTCTCCGGCGAAGGGCTTTCTTCATTTATTCCGTTTTCCCGCTTTATCCATAGTGATGGATGGCGCCGTACATCTCCGGACGGCGGTCGCGGAACACGCCCCAGCTGCGGCGCAGCTCGCGGATCTCATCCAGATCAAAGGTGTGCGTCAGAATGCAGGCATTGTCGCGGTCCGCCTGCTCGACCAGCGCACCGGTCTCATCCGCGATGAAGGAAGAACCGTAAAAGGTCAGCGCGGAGGACTGTTGCAAATTTTCTTCGCTGGGCAGCACGGTTTCCGTGCCGATGCGGTTGGCGGCGATCAGCGGCATGATATTGGCCGCCGCATGTCCCTGCATACAGCGCCGCCAGTGCGGCATGGAATCGCAGTCCAGAATCGGCTCCGAGCCGATGGCGGTGGGGTAGAACAGCAGCTCGGCGCCCATCAGCGCCATGCAGCGGGCGGATTCCGGGAACCACTGGTCCCAGCAGATGCCCACGCCGATTTTGGCGTAAGCCGTGTCCCACACGCGGAAACCGGTATCGCCCGGTGTAAAATAGAACTTTTCCTGATAGAGCTGGTCATCCGGGATATGGGTCTTGCGGTACTGACCGAGCACCGAGCCGTCCGCATCAATGATGGCAACGGTGTTGAAGGTCGTGTTGCCCGCGCGCTCATAGTAGCTGACCGGCAGCACCACACGGAAATCCCGTGCGACCTTGCGCAGCGCGTTGACCGCTGGGTTTTCTTCCAGCGTGGTGGCCAAATGATAGTTTTCATAGGTCTTTTCCTGGCAGAAATACCAGTTTTCAAACAATTCCGGCAGCAGGATGATCTGCGCGCCCTGCGCGGCCGCCTGCTGCACTTTTTCCACCGCGTCCTCCAGCCCGTAGGTCATCTGGATTGCGGCAACGGTTACTTTGCTCATCTATGGCTCTCCTTTTCATGTGGTGTATTATACCATCGGGATTTGCTGGGTGATGCAGTGGATGTTGCCGCCGCCGATCAGGATATCCCGCGCGGGAATGGCAACCACCTTGCGTGTGGGGAACAGCTCCTGCAAAATGGCCTGCGCTTTTTCGTCCATCGGATCGCCGAAGGCGGGCATGACAACTGCGCCGTTGGCGATGTAAAAATTGACATAGCTGGCTGCCAGCCGTTCGCCCGGGGTGCGGGTCGCCTCGCCGCCGCACAAATCCAGACCGCGGCACTCCTCTTCGGTGATGGTGACCGGAGCAGGCAGCGGCAGCTTGTGTACGCGGATGCGGCGGCCCTGCGCGTCCGTTGCCGCTTCCAGCGCGTCCAGACTGGCCTTGGACAGCGCATACTGCGGGTCGTTTGCGTCATCCGTCCACGCCAGCACGACCTCGCCCGGCGCGGTGAAGGCGCAGATGTTGTCCACATGTTCGTTGGTTTCGTCATTGTAAATGCCGCGCGGCAGCCATATCACCCTGGAAACACCGAGATAGGCGCACAGCGTCTGCTCGATCTGCTCCCGGCTGAGGGCAGGGTTGCGCCCTGCGCTCAGCAGGCACGCTTCGGTGACAAGTGCGGTGCCCTCGCCGTCCACATGGATGGAGCCGCCCTCGCAGATAAAATCGCGCTTGTCGTACACGTCGTTTTCCAGCAGGTCGCAGAACTTACGCGCCACGCGGTTGTCGCGCTCCCAACCGGGATACAGACCGTCCACCGTGCCGCCCCATGCGTTGAAGCCCCAGTCGATGCCGCGGCGGCGGCCGCAGCCGTCGATGACAAAGGTCGGGCCGACGTCACGCGCCCATGCGTCGTCCGTCGCCATCACAACCAGCCGGACCCGATCGGGCAGCTGGGCGCGGGCGTTGTCGTACTGTTCCTCCGAGCAGAGCACGGTCATCTTTTCGCTTTCGCTGATCGCTTCGATCACGCGGATAAAGGCGCGGCGCGCTGCATAAGCGCCGTACTGCCAGGAGTCTGCCCGCTCGGGCCAGATCATCAGGCAGCCCTCATGCGGGGCAAATTCCGCAGGCATGAAAAAACCGTCCTGCGCGGGCGTAGTGTGCAATATTTTCATACTTCATTCTCCATTTATTTTATCTCCGTACATTAGATTACAACATTTCGATTTAACTTGCAACGGTTTCCGGCATATGTTACACTAAATATACATTTGCTGCAACCTTTTTGTCAGGAGGACCCGCATGACTACCTATCCTTATCTGTATACTGACGTTCAGCCTTACCGGCCGTTTTTCAGCCTGGTGCTTCCCATGCTCGCGCTGCTGGCCGTGCTGGCGGGCGGCCTTGCGCTGTATTTTCTGTTTGTGCGCCGTCCCAACACGTTCCAGGGCGCGGCGGCGAGGCTGCACGATTTTTTTAACTTTCGCACGTTTTTTACCGACCGGCTGCTGCGTATGATGTACGCCGTCACGGCGGTCGGTCTTACGGTGTACAGTCTGTTTCTGCTGTTCACCCATTTTTTCGCTGCCTTTCTGGTGTTTGTGCTGGGCAACCTTGCCGCGCGGCTTGCATTTGAATTTGCCATGCTGCTGCTCGGCCTTTGCCGGGATGTGCGCGAACTGAACCGCAAAACTGCGCCGCCTGCCGAGCCGCAGTCTGCCGCAGCACAGCCGGGTCCGGCGCCGCATGCGGACGAGCCGGAGCCGCCGCAGGCCCCGTTGCCGTAACCCCCATCGGCTTGCAAAAAAGCCGTCGGCATGCTATGATAAAAGAAACAGAAAAATGGGCACACCGCCCCCTGCAAGGAGATGAGAACGCTTTGAAGATGCAGGAAAGCGCCGAAAACTATCTGGAGGCCATTCACATTCTTCAGCAAACCAACGGCTCCGTGCGCTCCATTGACGTGGCGCACTATACCGGTTTTTCCAAACCCAGCATCAGCCGCGCCGTCGGCCTTTTGCGGGATAACGGCTATGTTTCCATTGATGACAACGGCCTGCTGTACCTGACCGAGTCCGGCCTGCAAATTGCCGAAAACATCTACGAACGGCATACTGTGCTGACCAATCTGCTCGTCCAAATCGGCGTTGCGCCCGATACTGCGCAGGAAGACGCCTGCCGGATCGAGCATGTCATCAGCCAGCAGACTTTTGACTGCATCAAGGCGTACGCCCGGCAGCACGCCGCGGCGGACGGCGTATAACCGGAACCAAAGACCGGCCCCCAGGGCCGGCCTTTTCGCTTTGAAAGGAGGATATCCATGGCGCTCTCATGTGAAACGCTGCCCAACGGTCTTACGCTGCGGCAGGATGACCGCTATTTCAAACTGGGGCAGGACAGCGTGCTGCTGTCCGCCTTTGCCCGCCCGCGGCGCAATGCCCGTGTGCTCGATCTGGGCTGCGGCACCGGCGCGCTCTCCCTGCTGATTTACCGCCCTGACCTGAAAATCACCGGACTGGAGCAGCAGTCCGGCCCGCTGGAGCTATTCCGCGCCTCCATTGCGGATAACGGCGTAGAAATGACGGCGCTCCAGGGCGATCTGCGGAATATCCGCACGCTCATTCCGCACGGCAGCATGGATTATGTCATCTGCAACCCGCCCTATTTCGACCGGCACGCCGGAAAAAGCGCAGACGCGCCCGCGCACCGCATTGCCCGCCAGGACAGCAGCTGCACCGTGGAGGATATTGCCGTGGCGTCCTCTTTTGTGCTGCACACGGGCGGTAAGGCTGCCTTTGTCTTCCGCCCCGAACGATTGTGGACGCTGCTGGAAGCGCTCTCGCGCGTCCGGCTTGTGCCCAAGCGGATGCGTTTTGTGCACCAGAACCCGTCGGCCGCGCCGTCCGCCGTTCTGGTCGAGTGCCGCAAGGGCGGCAGCGGCGAGGGGCTGGTTGTGGAGCCGCCGCTGCTGGTGGAGAGCGAAGAATACCGCTCTATATACAAAAAATAATTTTTAGAGGAAATATAGCTATGAGTAATGTTTCTTTATATCTGGTTGCCACGCCAATCGGAAACCTGGGCGATCTCTCCCCCCGCGCCAGGGAGGTGCTGGCTTCCGTTGACTTCATTGCGGCCGAGGATACCCGCGTCACGCAAAAGCTGCTGAACGCCTGCGAGCTGCCCAAAAAGCCGCTCATCTCCTATTATCAGCACAACCGGCGCGCGCGCGGCGAAGAAGTGCTGGCCCGCATGCTGGCAGGCGAAAGCTGCGCGCTGGTGACCGACGCGGGCACGCCTGCCGTTTCCGACCCGGGCGAGGACCTTGTTGCGCTGTGCGCCGCGCATGATATTCCGGTGATTCCGGTGCCCGGCTGCTGCGCCGCCGTGTGCGCGCTGGCGGCATCCGGCCTGCCAACCGGACGATGGTGCTTTGAAGGCTTTCTGTCCGTCAACAAAAAAGCGCGGCGCGAGCATCTGGACGCGCTTGCAGGCGAAAAGCGCACCATGATCTTCTATGAAGCGCCGCACAAGCTGTGCGCCACGCTGCGCGATCTTGCCGCCGCTTTCGGCGGCGCGCGCCGCCTGTCCATTTCGCGCGAGCTGACCAAACTGCATGAAGAGACGCTGCGCATGACGCTT